>MKRV01000177.1 GCA_001897995.1 Alphaproteobacteria bacterium 65-37
GCCGTCGCCGCCGGCATAGAGTGTGTCGACCAGCGCCTTGCGCCGCTCCAGGGTGGCGCGCTGGTTGATGTAGCCCTTGTCGGTCATCTCGTTGCCGTCGACCGACGGCGGCTCGGCCATCAGCACGGCTCGCTTCACTTGCATCGACGAGCCGCCGCCCTCGGCATTCATCTTCGCGAGCCCGCTCTTCAGGGTGCCGACCACGGCCGGATGCGCCAGCAGTTCCGGCACCGTGAGACGGGCCTCCTGATCGCCGGCGATCTGGCGGCAGGCCGCCACGTTGGGGAAGCCCAGCAGACCGACATAGTCGTGATCCTGGCCGCAGATCACCGCATCCTGCAGGACCGGCGTGGCCGCCGCGATCGCCGCCGTGCGCAAGGTGCCGACCAGAACGAAGGTGCCGCTCATCAGCTTGAAATCCTCGACGACGCGGCCGTCGAAGATCAGGCCAAGGCTCGGATCGCTGGCGTCGACGAAACGGCCGGCATCGCCGATCTTGTAGAAGCCCTCCTCGTCCAGCATCTGGGCCGTGAGATCAGGCCGTTTGTGGTAGCCCGGCGTCACGATCACGCTCTTGAGGCGCAGCTCATAGCGGCCCTCCTCGCCGGTCGGCACCATCTTGAGCTGCACGCCAGGGAACGGCAGGCCGACCAGGCCGACGCGCTCCGAGGCCCAATGCACCGTCGTCGCCGTCGGCGACGTCTCGGTCGCGCCCCAGCCGGTGACGAAGGGAATGCGGTAGCCGGTGTGCTTCACCGCCAGCGCCTCCATGCGATGGTAGAGATCGTCCGGCAGGGTGGCGCCGCCATAGGCCAGCGAGTTCAGGTTCTTGAAGAAGCGCTGGGCCAGCGCGTCGTCCTTCTCCAGCGCCGTGGCGAGCATCGCATAGCCCGCCGGCACGTTGGCGAAGTTGGTCGGCGACACCTCGCGCAGGTTGCGCAGGGTTTCCTCGAACAGGCCCGGTAGGGGCTTGCCGTCGTCGATATAGGTCGTGCCGCCTTCGGCCAGGTTGCCCTGGAAGGTCGCGTTGCCGCCCATCGTGTGGTTCCACGGCAGCCAGTCGAGCACCACCGGAGATGGATCGTCGGGCTTGCGGCTGCGCGACATCTGGCCCATCGCCAGGTTGGCGCACATCATCTCCTGAGTGTTGATCACGGCCTTGGGCATGCCGGTGCTGCCCGAGGTGAACAGGAACTTGCCCGTGGTCTTGGGCTCGATCCGCTCGACCGATGCCGCCACGGCAGCGGTCGGCGGCGTAGCAATCAGCTCGCTCCAGGGCAGCGATTGCCGCTCGGGCGGTGCCTTGTCGACATGGACCAGCAGCACGCCTTCTAGGTCGAGGGCCGCCAGCGCGCGAGCGTAGATCTCGCCGTTCTGCACGAAGACCATCCCCGGCTTGATCAGGTCGAAGACGTAGCGCAGCTTGGCGTGGTCCTGGCTCATCACCGAGTAGGCCGGCGACACCGGCGCGATCGGCGCGCGGGCCTGCATGGCGGCCATGGTGAGCAGCGCGAACTCGATCGAGTTGGACGACAGGATCATGACCGGCTTGTCCGGCCCGAAGCCGCGATCGAGCAGCGCCTGGGTCACCGCATCGACCTGCCGCTTGGCCTCGGCATAGGTGACCTTCAGCCATTGCCGATCCGCGCCACGGCGTTGCGCCAGCCACACCCGGTCCGGCGCCTCGGCTGCCCAGCGTGCAAGCAGTGCCGGCACGTGCTTCTCGTAAGGTTTCAGCTTGTGGTTCGACTGCAGCACGATCGTGCCGTCGGCTCGCCGGTCCGCCGACACGTCACGGCTGAGAAATTCGATAGGCTTGAACGGTGCCTGCATTACGCTGTCCAAAGCGCTTCTCCCTAAATCGTCGTTACCGACGATTTAGGGATGCCGAGGCACGGTCGGCAAGAGGAGTCGCGGCAATCGGATACGCGACAGACGCGAAACGCTATTTGCTCTCGATCAGCGCCAATACCTGGTCGAACGCCTGGTCGGCCAGCGCCCGCATTTCGTCGTCGGTACGGTCCTGGATCGGGTGCGGGACGTAGACCACGCCGGGCTCGAAACCGAGCGATTGGGCCTGCGCTTCGCTTGCTTCCACGAACACCGAGGAGGCGATGTAGCCGCCCGGGATGCCTTTATCGTCGAGAGTCTTGATGTCGTGCAGACTGCACGATGTGCAGGACCCTCAATCCGCCAGGCCTTCGATCACCAGGTCGACCTCGGTCGCGATCTTCTGCGAAAGGTCGTTGGGGGCAGGCCGGGTGAAGGTCGGCTTCTTGTAGCGCTTCACCGTCACGCCCTTGTCCGCCAACCGCTGCTCGATGCGGTCGAGGAAGATGTTGCCGCGCGGCTTGGAGATATCGAGCAGCCCCACGGTCAGGCCGGCGATCTTGTCGGGCGGCACCTTGCGGGCGCGGCGCACCGGCGAGATTTCCGAGGTCGGGTCGAGCAGTTCCATGGATCTTTCCTCCTTACTCCTTGATGGCGACGGTGACAGGCGTGCTGCCGATCGGCCCGGACGCGCCCCAGCCGGCAATGACGGCGGAGAACATGCCGGCATCGCCGCCGGCCCGTACGATCAGCAGCCCACCCTTGCGGAACTTCGGCACGGTCTTGCGATCGCCCAGCGCTGCCGCCGGCACGCCTTCGGCGATGCCGCCGGCGCCGCGCACGACCTCCTCGGCCGGCAGCAGCAGCAGCGTCTCCAGCTCCTGGCGCAGCCGCGCCTTGTCCCAGCCGGCGGCCTTGAAGGTTCGCTCATGCTCGGGACTGACGACCAGGATGGCGTCGGCCCCTTGCGCCAGCTTCCAGTGGTTCACGCCGCGCAGGCTGAGCGCAAAGGTCCGCGCCAGCGACTCCGGCGTGCGCGACTGCTGGTCGACGATGCCGTGCACGCCATCGCCCGCGAACAGGGTCAGGGTGTTGCTGCCCTGGGCGAAGCCGCGCTCGACCGACAGCGGTTCCCAGCAGGAACCTGCCTCATCCTCGGCGAAGCAGAAGGTGTATTTGCCGGGCGTACCCAAGGTCGAACGGTCGACGCCCTGCGGGCGGCCGCCGCCGACATTGCGCACGCAGAGCTGCAGGGCACGGCCGATGGTGGCGTTGGCCCGATTGCCCTGGCCCAGCGCATTGCCACGGCTGTTCATGCCGATGGCGCGCGCGATCGGTCCATTCACGATGGCGATCGGGCCGCAGAACATGGTGGTCGCCAGCACGCCGTGCATGTTGAAGGGCTCGGAGAGCGCCGCTTCGACGGCGGCGATCACCACCGGCATGTATTCCGGCGCGCAGCCCGCCATCACGGCATTGATCGCCAGCTTCTCGACGGTGAGCGGCTGCAGGTCGGGCGGCAGCAGGCCCAACACGTCTCCGGGATCGCGCGCGGTGCCCTTCAACATGCGGTGCACGCGCAACCGGGTCGGCGGCACGGTCGGCAGACCGTCGGACCAGCCGCGTGAATACATCGCCTCGAACTCGTCTTCGTGCTCGCCGATCTCGATACGCCGTGCCTGGAAGGGGACCTGGCCGTACTTGATCTCGAGCTCATCGAGGATGCCGGGCTCGACCGACTTGGAGCCGCAGCCCGGTCGCCAGTCGGGAAGCCCCTCGCCCAACGAATTGAGGCCGGTCAGCGCCCGCCATTCGTCGCGCTGCCAGCCGACCACGCGTTCGACCTCGCGGCCGCCTTCGAGGCGAATCAAGGTCGGCACCGTCTCGATCGCGAGACGGAACGACACCTCCAGCGCGCGGTCGTCGCGTACCCCGGCCACGCCCTCGGGAAAAGTCGGATCGTCCTGACTATAGACGGCGATGGGCCGGGTTCCGGCGACCAGCTCGCGCACCACCGGCTGCACCAGTTCACAAGTCGGACAGTCGCGCTTGGCGACCAGGACGAAGCCCTCGTTCATTCCGGCAGGATTCACGGGTGTTGCTCCTCCAGCATAGATATTCGTCCGTCCGACGGCCCTGCACTCGCGATGAGGGCGACCGCGTCCGCAATTCGAAATCGACCGCGCAGAACCCACAACACATGCGGCGTCGTGGGTGTCCAGGCGGCCTGAATGGTCGTTCACATCGGGGGCATTTTCGGCCAGAGTGCGCCGCAGCACAAAGGGAGAAAGAGCGATGGATTTCGAATATTCGGATCGCACTAAGGCGCTTCTGGAGAAGCTCCACAAGTTCATGGACGAGGTCATCTACCCGGCCGAGCCCGTCTATGAGGAGCAGATGGAGAAGGCCAAGGATCGCTGGCAGCTCCCGCCGATCATCGAGGAATGCAAGGCCGAGGCGAAGAAGCGCGGCCTGTGGAACATGTTCCTGCCCGCCGATCGCGATTCGGGCGATACCCACGGCACGATGGGCCTGTCCAACCTCGAATATGCCCCGATCTGCGAGGTGCTGGGCCGCTCCTCGATCGCCTCGGAATCGACCAACTGCTCGGCGCCCGACACCGGCAACATGGAAGTGTTCGCCCGCTACGGCTCCAAGGAGCACAAGGAGCAGTGGCTGAAGCCGCTGCTGAACGGCGAGATCCGCTCCTGCTTCGCCATGACCGAGCCGGCAGTGGCGTCGTCCGATGCGCGCAACGTCGAGTGCCGCATCGAGGCCGACGGCAACGACTATGTGATCAACGGCCGCAAGTGGTGGTCGTCGGGCATGGGCGATCCGCGCTGCAAGGTCATCATCCTGATGGGCAAGAGCGATCCCAACGCGCCGGCCTACCGCCAGCAGTCGATGATCGTGGTGCCGCGCGACGCCAAGGGCATCAAGATCGTCAAGATGCTGCACGTCTTCGGCTACGACGACGCGCCGCACGGCCATGCCGAAGTGATCTACGACAACGTGCGCGTGCCGAAGTCGGCCATCCTGCTGGGTGAAGGCCGCGGCTTCGAGATCGCCCAGGGCCGCCTCGGCCCGGGCCGCATCCATCACTGCATGCGCGCCATCGGCGTCGCCGAGCGGGCGCTCGAAATGGCGATCAAGCGCGCCAAGAGCCGCGTCGCCTTCGGTCAGCGCATCTCCGAGATGGGCGTCACCAAGGCCCATGTCGCCGACATGCGCATGGAGATCGACATGGCCCGCCTGCTGGTCCTCAAGGCCGCCTGGGCGATGGACAAGTTCGGCAACAAGGAAGCCCGCCAGCAGATCGCCATGATCAAGGTGGCGGTGCCCAACATCACCTCCAAGGTGGTCGACCGCTGCCTGCAGCTGCACGGCGCCGGCGGCGTCAGCCAGGTCTTCAAGCTGGCCAGCATGTACGCCCATCAGCGCACCCTGCGCCTGGCCGACGGTCCGGACGAAGTCCATCGCGACCAGGTCGGCCGTCTCGAGATCGCGAAGTACAACTGACCGATCGCTTGACGACGAAGAACGGGGCGCGATCCTTCGGGATCGCGCCTTTTTCTTTGACCGGGGGAATGTCTTGGACAGCACGACGACCAACCGACACGTCAGCGATCATCTCGCCAACGAACGCACCTTCCTCGCCTGGATCCGGACATCGATCGCCGTGATGACCCTAGGCATCGCCATCAACCGCTTCAGCCTGTTCCTGGTGGAGATCCACCAGGTCGTGCCGGAGGTGCGCCAGCTCGCCAACCGCCATGTCGAGAAGCTCGGCATCGGCCTGGTCGTTCTCGGCATCGTCCTGCTCTGCGGCGCGATCGGTCACTACCTCCATGTCGGACGCATGATCGAAAGCGGCGCCTACCACCCCGCCAACCGCCTGGTCATCGCCACGGCGGTTCTGTTCGCGGCGATGGGCGGCGCAGCCCTGATCTGGCTGTTCTAGAGACGATGTCTCTAGCTGCGGGGCGTTGACGGCGGCGACTGCGGGGCCGCGGGTGGGCCATCAGGCATGGTCAGCAGGTCGGCCTCGGGCGCCCCTTCTTCGTAGGCGCGAACGAGCGCCTCGGGATCGAAGGCAACGCCGATCGGGTTCTTCTTGAACTCGGCGGTCTGGAAATAGGCGGCCGTCTCGGCCTTGGTCGCGAAGCGGTCGACCTGAAGCTCCACCCCATTGCCGTCGGGATCGCGATAATAGATCGACACGGTCGGGCCGTGATGGATGCAGCGCGACGGCTCGATGCCGAGTGCCCTGACACGACGGTAGGTCGACAGCAGCGCACCGATATCGGCCATGGTGTAGGCGACATGGGCCAGGCCGGCCGTCTTGGCATCCGGCGTCGTGAGACCCGCCAGGTTCACGATGCCGAGGCGATGGTGTTCCTGGTCATAGGTCAGGAAGCAGATGTACTCGGTACGTTGGACGATGTGCATGTTCAGCAGGGTCGAGTACCAGTCGATCATCGGTTGGATGTTCGACGACCGCAGCACGAAGTGAGCGAACAGGACCGGCGTGGCCGGTTTCGAATCGAGCGTCCGGCGGGCACGCGACGACGTGTCGAGCATTGTATCCATGGGAATCCCCTCCTGGGCAGCCAGTCTAGGCCTCCGGCCGGCGAGGTGGCATCCTTGATCTATAACTAACTGACTGGTAAGTTATTTGCATGAAGCCGACCAAGCAGCGCCGTGCGCCAGCCGAACGGCCGCAGGAAATCCTCGACGCAGCCCTCGCCCAGTTCGTCGAGACGGGCTTTGCCGGCACGCGACTGGACGATGTCGCCAAGCGCGCCGGCCTCAGCAAGGCGGCGATCTACCTCTACTTCGACGACAAGGTTTCGCTGTTCCAGGGTGTGATCCGCCAGGCCATCGCCGCAAACCTGACGACCGTCGAGACGATGCTGGCCCAGCATCGCGGCCCGGTCGCGGGCCTCCTGCCGCACATCCTGGAGTTCATGGCGGGGCGTATCGAAGACACGCCCATGCCCTCGATCGCCAAGCTGGTGATTGCGGAGTCGCGCGCCTTCCCCGAGATCGGGCGCTTCTATCTGAAGGAAGTCATCGGCCGCGGCCTGCCGCTGCTCGAGGGGCTGATCGCCCGCGGCATCGAGCAAGGCGAATTCCGCAAGGTCGATCCGGCAATGACGGTACGGTCGATCATGGGCGCCATGCTGCTGGGCGGTCTGTGGCGCACCGTGTTCGAACCGATCGGCGCGGAGAAGCTCGATGTGCGTGCGCTCGCCCGGCATCATGCCGACCTGATCCTGCATGGCTTGCAGTCCGGCCAGGAAGCGCCGTCATGAAGCGTGCGCCGCTCCTTGTCGTTGCCGCCCTGGTCGCAGCGTCGCTCGTCTCCTACGGGATCTGGGGCGATCGTGTCCTCGCGCTGGTCGGTCTCGGTCCCGAGACGTCCGGCTATCTCGGCTACATCGAAGGCGAGACCAGCCTGATCGCGCCCCCGATCGCCGGTCGGCTCCTGGAGCGGCCGGTCGATCGCGGCAACCGTGTGAAGAAAGGCGAGCGGCTGTTCGTGATCGATCCCGTGATGGCACGGGCCGACGTGGCCCACGCCGAAGCATCCCTCGCCGAGGCCAAGGCACGCTACGAAAACATCCTGACCGGCAAGCGCCAGGAAGAGCAGGATGTGATCCGCGGCCAGCGCCGCGAGGCCGAAGCCTCGCTCGCCCTGGCCGAAGTCGAACTGAAGCGCCAGGCCCAGCTGATCGATCGGGGCTACACGACGCGGCAGGCCTACGACCAGGCCGACTCGCAGGTGCGTCAGCTCCGCTCGCGCGCGGCCTCGCTGGCCGCCCAGGAGAAGGTCGGCGATCTCGCCGCCCGGCCCGACGAGATCGAAGCCGCCAAGGCCCTGATCGGCCAGAACCAGGCCAATCTCGACCAGGCGAGAAAGAAGCTCGAGGATCTCATGCCCGTCGCGCCCGAGGACGCGCTGGTCGAGAACACCTTCTTCAATGTCGGTGAGTGGGTGCCCGCCGGGTCGCCGGTCGTGTCGCTGCTGCCCGACTTCCGCGTCAAGCTGCGTTTCTTCGTGCCGCAGGAAGACGTGGCGCAGGCCCGTATGGGGCGCGAGGTCGGCTTCACCTGCGATTCCTGCCCGGCCGGTCTCAAGGCCACGATCATCTATGTCTCGCCGCGCGCCGAGTACACGCCGCCCGTGATCTATTCCCAGAGCGCGCGGACCAAGCTCGTCTTTCTGGTCGAGGCCCGCCCGACCTCGCGCGCCACGCCCTTGCCACCGGGGCTGCCGATCGCGGTCGCGCCGTTCGGAGCGCCGCCCTCCGGAACATCGCCCTCCGGAAGATCGCCCCCCGGAAGATCGCCATGACGCGCGCGATCGACGTCCATGACCTGGTGAAACGCTACGGCACCCGCACGGTCGTCGATCGCTTCAGCCTGGCCGTCGAGCAGGGCCGCATCTGCGGATTCCTCGGCCCCAACGGCTCGGGCAAGACCACGACCTTGCGCATGATCTGCGGCCTGCTGACACCGGACGGTGGTGGCGGCACCTGCCTCGGCTACGACCTCGTGCGCGACCGCGAGGCAATCAAGCGCCGGACCGGCTACATGACACAGCGCTTCGGGCTCTACGAGGACCTGACCATCCGCGAGAATCTCGAATTCGTCGGACGGGTCTACGAGCTCGACCGGCTGAAGGCACGCGTCGACCAGTCCCTCGAACGGCTAGGCCTGGCGACGCGGCAACGACAGCTGGCCGGCGCTCTCTCCGGCGGCTGGAAACAGCGGCTGGCGCTGGCTGCTTGCGTACTGCACGAGCCCGAGCTGCTGTTGCTCGACGAACCGACCGCCGGCGTCGATCCCAAGGCGCGCCGCGCCTTCTGGGACGAGATCCACGCCTATGCCGCGGACGGCATCACCGTCCTGGTCTCGACCCATTACATGGACGAGGCCGAGCGCTGTCACGAGATCGCCTACATCGCCTATGGCGAGCTGATGGCCCGCGGCACGGCCGCCAAGATCGTTCGCAGCTCCGGCTTGTTCGCCTTCATCGCGACCGGTCCCGGCGCCGACCGGCTGGCCGCCCGGCTGCGGGATGCACCGGGCGTCAGCGCCGCTGCGGCTTTCGGCGCCGCACTGCATGTCTGCGGCCCCGATCGCGGGGCGCTCGAGCAGGCCATTGCCCCCTTCCGGACCGATCCGAACATCGTCTGGCAGGAGGCCGAGCCGACCTTGGAGGATATCTTCATCCATCTCATGGGGCAGGCGCACGACAACGCGCCTGGTGCCTGACCATGGCGAGCGGCTTCCTCGCGCGGCTGGGCGCCATCATCGTCAAGGAAGTGCTGCAGCTCCGGCGCGACCGGCTGACCTTCGCCATGATGTTCGGCGTGCCGATCGTGCAGCTCCTGCTGTTCGGCTATGCCATCGACGCCGATCCCCATCGGCTGCCCACCGCGGTGATCGCCGCCGACCAGAGCCAGATCACACGCACCGTGCTGTCGGCGCTGGCCAACACCGGCTACATGCGCTTCACCCATCAGCCGGCGTCGGAGGAGGAAGCCAACCGGCTGCTGCAGCAGGGCGAGGTGCAGTTCGTCGTCACGATTCCCTCCGACTTCACGCGCCGGCTGATCCGCGGCGAGCGCGCCCAGATCCTGATCGATGCCGACGCCACCGACCCGATGGCGGCGGCCAATCCGCTGGCCGCCGCGGGGCCTGCCATCAACCAGGCACTCGGCCGCGATTTCGTCGGCCCGCTGGCGGGGCTGCGCCATCAGGCGGACGCCGTCGAGCTGGTCGTGCAGCGGCGCTACAACCCCGAAGGCAAGTCACGCCTCAACGTAGTACCCGGGTTGCTGGCGGTGATCCTGACCATGACCATGGTCATGATGACGGCACTCGCCGTCACCCGCGAGCGCGAGCGCGGCACCATGGAGAACCTGCTGGCGATGCCCGTCCGGCCGGTCGAGGTCATGGTCGGCAAGATCGTGCCCTACATCGCCATCGGCTCGGTGCAGGTCGCCGTCATCCTGGTCGTCTCACGCCTGCTGTTCGACGTGGCGATCGAGGGCAGTGTCGCCCTCCTGTCGGTCGGCACGGCACTGTTCATCACCGTGAACCTCGCCATCGGCTTCACCATCTCGACCCTGACGCAGAACCAGCTGCAGGCCATGCAAGCGTCGTTCTTCATGATGCTGCCCTCGATCCTGCTGTCGGGCTTCATGTTTCCCTTCCGCGGGATGCCGACCTGGGCGCAGTGGCTGGGCGAGGCGCTGCCCGCGACGCATTTCATGCGGGTGGTGCGCGGCGTCATGCTGAAGGGCGCGGGCTTCGACGATATCGCGACCGAGCTCGCGGCACTCCTCGCCATGCTGCTGCTGGTGTCGATCCTGGCCGTGAGTCGTTACCGCGTGACGCTGGACTGACCTGCAAAACACACGGGTTGACCCGCGTTCGCTGCGCGGGCAAGCCGGATGCCCGATGTCCGCTCCCGCCGTCGACGCCCCCGATTCGCTGTCGCACCTCATTCCGTCGCGCACGATCCGTGGCTTCGTCGTCGCCGTGGTGTCCGGCCTCTTCTTCACCTTGCTCAACACGTCGGTGAAGGAGCTGGCGGGCGAAATGCCGCCGCTCCTCGTCTCCTGGGGCCGCTGGCTGGCCGGAGTCGTGGTGATCGCGCCCATCATGCTGTGGCACGGCGGCATCGCGGGGCTGGTGACGCGCGATTTCAAGCTGCACTGCTTTCGCGGCCTGTTCCATACCTCGGGATACGCGCTGTGGTACGAGGCCGTCGTCTGGCTGCCGCTCGCCACCATCGCGGCGCTGGGTTTCACCGGCCCCATCTTCGTCACCATCGGCGCCGTGCTCTTCCTGCACGAAAAAGTCCGCGCGCGACGATGGATCGCCGTCGCCATCGGCTTCCTCGGCATGCTGGTGATCGTGCGGCCGGGCCTGGTCGAGGCAAATCCCGGGGTCTGGCTGATGCTGGGCGCGGTGCCCTTGATCGCCGGCTCCAACCTGGTCGCCAAGGCGGTCTCGGGCCGCGACCGGCCGGCGCTGGTCGTCTTCTGGCAGACCATGATCGCCACGGTCTGCTTCGCGCCGTTCGGCCTCTGGTTCTGGCAGACGCCGACCCTGACCCAGCTCCTGCTGTTCCTGGCGGCCGGCTTCTTCGGGACGATGGGCTACTTCTTCATCACCTGGGCCTACCGCCTGCTCGACATTTCCGCCCTGCAACCCATCACCTTCCTCGGCATCGTCTGGGCCGCCTTGATGGATGTGACGGTCTGGGGCAAGACCTCCGACATATGGACCTTCGTCGGCGCCGCCATCATCGTGGCTGCCACGAGCTACATCGCCCATCGGGAAGCAGTTGCGGGAGGAAAAAAGAAATGACGGATCGTCTGGCTGGCAAGGTCGCCCTGATCACAGGCGGCGCCTCGGGACTCGGCGCCAACGCCGCGGCGTTGATGGTGCAGGAAGGCGCCAAGGTGGTGGTGGCCGACATCGCTCAGGATCGCGGCAAGGCGCTGGCCGACAAGCTGGGCTCGTCGGGCCATTTCGTGAAGCTCGACGTCACCAGCGAAGACAACTGGAAAGCCGCGATCCAGGAAACGGTCGACAAGTTCGGCGCCCTGCACGTGCTGGTCAACTCGGCCGGCATCGGCCTCGGCAAGACGGTCGAGGACATCACGCTCGAGGAATGGCGCAAGGTGCATGCCATCGACCTCGACGGCGTCTTCCTGGGCTGCAAGCACGGCGTCGCCGAGATCAAGAAGCATACCGCCCGACTGGGCGGCTCGGTGATCAACATCTCCTCGATCTCCGGCATCATCGCCGGCGCCAACATGGCCGCCTACAACTCGGCCAAGGCCGGCGTGCGACTGCTCAGCAAGTCGGTGGCGCTGCATTGCGCCAAGTCGGGCTACAACATCCGCTGCAACTCGGTGCATCCGACCTTCATCGATACGCCGATCCTCGACCGTTACCGCGACCGCTTCGGCCAGGACATGATGCAGCAGAAACTCGGCCGCCAGGTCCCGATCGGCCGCCTCGGCCGGCCCGAGGAAGTGGGCTGGGCCCTGGTCTTCCTCGCCTCGGACGAATCGAGCTTCATGACCGGCTCGGAAGTCATCATCGACGGCGGCATCTCGGCGATGTGACGGCGCAGCCGCTATCCTTGGAGCCACCATGCTGCTCAATCTCGACGGACGTAAGATCTACTTCGACCTCGCCGGCCCGCAGAACGCGCCGGTGGTCTGCTTCACCCATTCGCTGTCGGCCGATGGCGGCATGTGGAACGAGCAGCTCGTGCCGCTGCTGGCGGCCGGTTACCGCGTGCTGCGGCTCGACATGCGCGGTCACGGCGGCAGCGAGCCGGTCCAAGGCGACTACACGATGGATGCCTTGGCCGCTGACGTGAAGGGCGCCCTCGATATCCTGGAGATCCCCAAGGTTCACTATATCGGCCTGTCGATCGGCGGCATGATCGGCCAGGGTTTTGCCCTGGCCTATCCCGACCGATTGACGTCGCTGATGCTCTGCGACACGCATCCCTCCTCGCCCGACGATTCGGACGGCCAATGGGATCAGCGCAAGGCGACGGTGCGCAAGGGTGGCACGGCGGCGCTGGCCGACGGCAACATGGACCGCTGGTTCACCGCCGAATTCAAAGGCGCCAATCCGCAGCGCTGGAAGGAGATCCGGTCGACGATCTGCGGCACCTCGAGTGCGGGCTATCTGGGCTGCGCCGCGGCCATCCAGAATTTCGACTATCTCGACCGGCTCGCCACCATCAAGACTCCGACGCTTGTGGTCTGCGGCGACGACGATCCGGCGACGCCGCCCGATCGCAACCGGCTGATCGCCTCGAAGGTCCCCGGAGCACGCTACGAAGACATCGCCAAGGCGCGCCATCTGCCGAACGTCGAGCGGCCGGAACAGTTCAACCCTCTCATGATGCAATGGCTCGGGCTCAACAGGTGACCTATGGAATTTTCGTTCACTGAAGATCAACTTGCGATCAAGGACAGCGTCGCCAAGCTCTGCGCCCAGTTCGACGACAAGTACTGGCTGAAGAAGGACAAGGACGGCGGCTTCCCCAACGACTTCTACAAGGCGATGGCGGATGCCGGCTGGCTGGGCATCGCCATGCCGGAGGAGTACGGCGGCGCGGGCCTCGGTATCACCGAAGCGGCACTGGTCATGCAGACGGTGGCGGAGTCGGGCGCGGCGCTGCAGGGCGCGTCGGCGATCCACCTCAACATCTTCGGGCCGAACCCGATTGTCGTGTTCGGGACGGAAGAACAGAAGAAGCGCATCCTGCCCGACATCATCGCAGGCAAGGTCAAGGGCTGCTTCGCGGTCACCGAGCCCGATGCCGGGCTCAACACCACGGCCCTCGACACCAAGGCCGAACGCGACGGCAACGGCTACGTCGTGCACGGCAAGAAGACCTTCACGACGACCGCCTCGGTCGCCGACAAGATGCTGCTGATCGCACGCACCACGCCCAAGGAGAAGTGCAAGAAGGCGACGGACGGGCTGTCGCTCTTCTACACCGACCTCGATCGCTCCAAGGTCGAGATCACCGAGATCGACAAGATGGGCCGCAAGGCGATCGACACCAACCAGGTCTTCATCGACGGGCTGAAGGTGCCGCTGGAGGATCGCATCGGCGAGGAAGGCAAGGGCTTCCATTACCTCCTGCACGGGCTCAATCCCGAGCGCGTGCTGATCGGCGCGGAGGCGATCGGCATCGGCAAGGCCGCTCTCGCGCGCGCCACGCAGTACGCCAAGGAGCGCGTGGTGTTCGGCCGGCCGATCGGCAAGAATCAGGCGATCCAGCATCCGCTGGCCGAGAGCTGGATGGCCCTCGAAGCCGCCAATCTGATGGCCTTCAAGGCGGCCTGGCTCTACGACAACGGCAAGGATTGCGGCGCCGAGGCAAACTCGGCCAAGTATCTCGGCGCCCGCGCGGCCTACGATGCTTGCGAACGGGCGATCCTGAC
The DNA here is from genome assembly GCA_001897995.1 of Alphaproteobacteria bacterium 65-37. Classification (GTDB taxonomy): domain Bacteria; phylum Pseudomonadota; class Alphaproteobacteria; order Reyranellales; family Reyranellaceae; genus Reyranella. The sequence continues at coordinate 13,833 of MKRV01000177.1, forward strand.
CCATGGCGGCTACGGTTACGCCAAGGAGTTCCATGTCGAACGCTTCCTGCGCGAAGTCATGATCGCGCGCATTGCGCCGGTGAGCGAACAGCTCATCCTCTGCTACGTCGCCGAACGCGTGCTCGGCCTGCCCAAGAGCTACTGAGCGGGCGATAGAGCACTGGGGACCGCATTCGGACCCCACAAAGACAACGCCGCCGTTCCGAGGCCTTTCGGAATGGCGGCTTTCTTTTGCGGCTACTGGTTCCCCGTCGCGGGGAAATCGGCCCTCCGCCCCCGCGCTTCCTCATACGATTGCGCCAGCGCGAGCACTGTCGCGTCGGCGCCTCGCGGGCCCACCAACTGAAACCCTGTCGGCAGATCGCCGACCCAGCCCGACGGCATGGCGATGGCAGGAAGACCGGCAGCATTGGCGAAAGCCGTGAAGATCGCGTGGCCCCTCGGACCGACCTTCCGGCCGTCGATCTCCTGCGGATGGGAGTCCGCAGCCGGCCACGGTAGGGCGGCGGTGGCCGGCGTGAGGATGGCGTCATACTCGGCAAAGATGTCGTGCAGCCTGCGTTCCAGGGTCTGTATCGCCACCAGGACATCGAACAGCTTCGTCGCGCCGACGGTCCGCGCTTCCTGCAGCGTCTTCTGTGCGGCGGGACCGCATTGCCCGACGTCCGGCCCGCTTCCCGGCGGCAAGCCGAGGCGCGGCCACTCGGCCTGCTTGCCGAACAGCCAGGCCAGGCCGATCGCCGACAGTGAGGGCCACAACTCGTTGATCTCCTCGGCGAGATCGAACCGGGCGGCCTTCTCGACTGTATAGCCCAGTTCTTCGAAGGTCTTCGCCGCTTCCGCGACCTGCGTCGCGATCGCCGGATCGACGGGATGATCGCCGAACGTCGGCACGAAGCAGATGCGCCGGGAGCGGAAGGCCGGCGCGCCGAGATCGTGTCCCGCCAAGACCTGGGTCAACGCCCTGACATCGCCGACACTGCGCCCGATCGGACCGGCGACCTCGAAGTCGAGGAAGATTTCCGGCAGGCCGAGACCGCGCCGCACCGTGCCCATCGAGGGCTTGAAGCCAATGACGCCGCAATGCGACGCCGGCCGGCGGATGGACCCTCCTCCGTCGGTCGCCAGGGCGAGCGGACCGCACCCGGCGGCAATCGCCGCGGCTGCCCCGCCTGACGAGCCGCCCGGTGTCAGGGACCGCTTCCAGGGATTGCGCGTGGTCCCGATCACCTGATTGTCGGTGTAGCCCTGCATGGCGAACTCCGGAAGGTTCGTCTTGCCGAAGAGGATGGCGCCGGCCGCGCGCAATCGCTTCACCGGCAGCTCGTCCTCCGCGGCGACGAAACCCCGAAGCATTCGGCTTCCCCATGTCGTGGGCAGGCCGGCGACATTCATGTTGTCCTTGATACTGATCGGCACGCCGTCGAGCGGCCCGAGCGGCCTGCCTTCCTTCCAGCGCTGCTGGCTTTCCCGCGCCGCCGCCCGCGCAGCATCCGCGTCCACCAGTACCATCATGTTGAGGTCGGGCTGGCATCGGCCGGTGCGGACCAGGCAGGCCTCCAGGACATCGGACGGGGTGTGGGAGCCGTCGGCGTAGCCTTTGACGATTTCGGCAGCACTCAGACGCCAGAGATCGGGCGCCCCCGTGGTCTTAGCGCTCTGCTCACCCTGAAGCATGTGTTGACCTGTCCTGGGCAATTCGTATACCAATCTTGTATACAAATAGACGACGGTCGATCGCAAGACAGATGACCAGGTCAGCCGAAATCTCCACCCGGATCGTACAAGCCGTGCTGGCGAGGCAGATAGAGCCGGGCAGCCGCCTCGGCGAGCAGCAGCTGGCCGACCTGTTCGACTGCAGCCGCACGATCGTGCGCGAGGCGCTGACCAACCTCGCCGCCCGAGGCATCGTCACGGTGAGCGCGCGCCGGGGCTGGTTCGTCGCCGAGCCGTCGAGGGACGACACCCGCGAGGCGTTCGAAGCCCGCCTGGTCATCGAGACCGGCCTGATCCGCAGTACCAGATCGGTCGACAAGGCCGCGGTGAAGCGCCTTCGCGCCCACATCGATCAGCAGAAAAACGCCATAAAATCCGACGATATCGCCTTGCGCAGCTTCCTGCTCGGTGACTTCCATGTCTGCCTCGCGGAGTGCCTCGGCAACGGAACGCTGGCCGAGATACTGCGCGATCTCACCGCCCGGACGACGCTGGCCGCGCGGCGCTACCAGACCCTCGAAGACGCGACGCGATCGCACGAGGAGCATACCGAGGTCGTGGAGGCTCTGGCGGCCGGAAACATCGCGGCGGCCGAACGGCTCGTCTCGGGCCATCTGTCGACCTGGCAGGACAAGCTGCACATCCCTGCCGAAGACAGCGATGCCGTCGATCGTTTGCGCCGGGCCTTGAAGCCCATGCCGGTCGAGGCACGCAACTTGCATACAAGACCGCTCGGACAGACCGACCAAAAGCGGCAGAGACTTCGGTCGCGATCAGGAGGGGCATCATGAATATCCGCAGACGTGGGCTTTTGAGACGTGGGCTTTTGCTCGGCATGGGAGCGATCGCAGGCCAGCTGGCGGTCGGCACGAGTTGGGCGCAGGCCGCCCTGGAGAACATCCTCAAGACGAAGAAGATCAGGATCGGCGTTCCGACCGACTTCGCGCCCTATGGCTTCGTCGGTCCCGACCTCAAGCCCCGCGGGCTCGATGTCGACATGGCCAATTACATCGCAGCCAAGCTCGGGGCTCAGGCCGAGTTGCTGCCCGTGACGACGGCCAACCGGATCCCCTATCTGCAAACCAAGAAGGCGGATCTGGTGATCTCCACGCTGGGCAAGAACCCCGAGCGTGAGAAGGTGGTCGACTTCTCGATCGCCTACTCGCCGTTCTTCATCGGCGTCTTCGGCCCCAAATCCATCGCGATCAAGGCGCCCGCCGACCTCGCCGGGAAATCCATCGCCGTGACCCGCGGGTCGGTCGACGACACCGAGCTCACCAAGATCGCGCCCGCGGCGGCAGAAGTCCGTCGCTTCGAAGACAACAATGCGACGATCTCGGCGTTCTTGGCCGGCCAGACGCAGCTCCTGGCGACGAGCGCCCAGGTGGCATCCACCGTGATGTCGAGGAACCCGCAACTGGGTACCGAGTACAAGTTCCTCCTGAAGGACAGCCCGAACTTCATTGGCCTCGCAAAAGGCGAAGACGCGCTGCGGGCCAGGATCAACGAGATCCTCGCGGACGCAAAGAAGAGCGGCGAGCTCGAGAAGCTCTCGCAGAAATGGCTGGGCCGCTCGACGGGTGACCTGCCCGAGTGAGGCACCGGGCACGGTAGCGCGCGATGTTCGACTTCGTCGCGATCCTCGGGCAGTGGCCCCTGCTGCTTC
>MKRV01000178.1 GCA_001897995.1 Alphaproteobacteria bacterium 65-37
GAGCACCCGGAGCGGCCGGGTCGATCTCGATTGGGTGGTCATCGCGTGCGACCGGCCGCGACTGTGGATCGGCCTGACCGAGACGCCGTTCACCGGTCTCATTGTCGTGCAGTACGATTTCCGCCACCAGACGACGACGGCGGGGGCGACGACGTTCGTCCGCACGGTGCGCAACCCCCAGCGGCCTAAGCTCATGACCGACCAACAACTCGCCAACTTCGATGCCGAAGCCAAGCTCGGCTTGGCCAGTATCAAGGCGAAAGTGGAAGCGCGGACGGGTGGATGAACCGCCGGCAACCCATCCAGGGACTTGCGAAGCGCAGGCAGCGGACTACCATGGACGGCAAGCCGCAGCGTGGCATAAGCGGTCGCTGAGCTAGGGAGGAATTGATTGGCTGCCCAGGCTCGTCAATTCACCGTCGACGAAACCCACGGCATCCTGTTGCGTCCCGGGAATGCAATCCAGGCGACGAGCGATCGCTATGGCTGGTCGTCGCTCTATGCCTCGGTGCAGCGCGAAGTGCCCTACGAGGCCGCGTTCACGGCCGTCGACGATCATCTGCTGATCCTTCACCTCGACGGGCCGGTGGACGTCCATCGTCGGCTGGGCGACCGGGAGGCCAGTCGGGTCATCCCGCCCGGTGGCCTGTTCACCATGCCCGGTGGCATGGATTTCAGCGTCCGCCTGGGCGGGCCATTGCAGACCCTCCATCTCTATCTCCGGCGCACGCTGATCGAGGAAGTCGCGGCCGACATCGTGCCGGGTGATCCCGCGCAAGTCGCCCTGGTGCCGATCTTCGGCGACGGCGACCGGCTGGTGGAGCGGCTGATGCTGGAGATCCGCGACGTGCTCGAGAACTGCGATCCGGCGGAAACGGCCTATGTGGACTATCTGGTGCGCGCGATCGCCGCCCGCCTGGTCCGTGAGCATTCCACGCGATCGCCGCCGCAGAACACCGCCTATATGCGCGCCAGGGTGGGGCGGGGCCAGTTGGCGAAAGCCATCGACTATATGGAAGCGCATCTCGAGGAACCGCTTGAGCTGGCGACGATCGCCGGGGCGGCCGGCCTCAGCCCCAGCCATTTTGCCCGTCAGTTCCGGACGGCCGTTGGTGTTGCACCGCACCAGTATCTGATGCAGTTGCGCACCGAGCGTGCCAAGCGACTGCTGTCGGAAACGACCCAACCGGTGGTCGATATTGCCTTCGCCTGCGGGTTCGCCAACCAGGAGCATCTGACGCGGCTGTTCAAGCGCTTCTGCGGCGTGACGCCGGCCGCCTACCGCAAGGCCCGCCGCGGCTGAAGCGCCGGCGCCCGGCCCGCGTAGAAAGATCGTTCCGTGCAGAAACGGCGCAGGTAACGTGCAGGGCGGCAGGCCGCTGGGTCGTTAAATTTCTCCCAATCGTACGGCAGGGATCCCAGGTACCCAGGCGGTTCGGGTCCCCAGCCTTTTCGGATGGGAGGAACCATGCCTGACCACTCGACCGTCTTCGGATCGATCGACGATTTCACCAAAGGCACGATCGAGATCATCGACGACAACCCGCGGAATTACGTCTTCTCCAATGTCTTCGAGGTCGCCGCGTCCGCCGCACCCTATGAGCGGATCGCCGTCGGCAAGAACTTCGAGTACGTCATCGAAGCCATCCGGGCCGAGGGAACGTCGCCCTGGTACAGCTGCGCCCACGACGAATTCGCGCTGGCGATGGACCATCCCGTCGAGGTCCATCTCGTCAAGCTTGCCGCGCCGGAGAAACACGTCCCGCCCGGCAGCGAAGGGGCGCATCGTCTCGCGGCCGACCCCGACGGTCGCAGGATGGGCCGCATCGTGCTCGGCCGCGGCCACATGGCGCTGCTGCCGAGTGGAGCCGCCTACCGCTTCCAGGCCGACCGGGCCTCGACCCTGATGATCCAGTCCATCCAGGGGCCGGAGACTGTCGAGCGCTGGGCAAGGATCTGCCTGAGCTGAACGCACCCCCTTCAGGAGACACCGAGATGAGCACCGTTCTCAGCACCCACACCGACGTGACCCCGCCCAGCAACGCCACCGGCTACCGCGGTTTCGCTGCCGGCAAGTTCAAGTTCGAGCGCGACGCCTACTTCGCCCGCATCGGTTGGCCGGGCGGCAGCCATACCATGACCATCGACGTCTTCATGCGCGCCCTGATGCGCGACGTCGCCTGGGGCTTCTTCTACGGCACCGTCAACTTCGACGGTGTCTTCGGCACCATCAACCACTACGGCGAAGTCACCATGTTCGCCGGCCGCTTCAACGATGCCTATCGCAAGGCCGGCCGCGACTACGAGGAGCGCTTCAAGTCCGACGATCTGATGAATGTCTTCAAGGCGATGGTGAAGGACTGGACCAACGAGGGCTACGATCCGTTCGCCGCGCCGATGGAGACCGGGGTCCCCTGGGGCCCCAAGCAGGGCGACAACGAAGCGGCGGTGACCCGGGTGCGTGTCACGGCCAGGCGCATGGTCGGCCTGCCGGGCGACACGCCACGTCGCACCGACGCGACCCATCCCGTCAACCGCATGTTCGCCGACGTCGCGCAGGACGAGCCGCTGGTAGAGGCCGAGCCGGGCTTCGAGAGCGACGTCGGGGCCTTCAACCTGTTCGCCTACCTGTCGCGCTCGGACGTGACATGGAACCCCTCGGTCTGCTCGGTGGTGCGCGACAGCCTGTTCTGCCCGACCTCGGAGGAGTTCACCCTGCCGGTCGAGCACGGCAACGACCGTGTCGAATGGTTCGTCCAGCTCTCCGACGAGATCGTCTGGGACGTGAAGGACAAGGAGACCGGTCGCCCGCGGGCGCGGGTCAAGATGAGGGCGGGTGACATCGCCTGCATGCCGGCCGACATCCGCCACCAGGGCTATTCGACGAAACGGTCGATGCTGCTGGTCTGGGAGAATGGGTCGTCGAAGATTCCGGCCCTGATCGCCGAGGGCAAGGCCCCGGTGGTGCCGGTCTCGTTCTGAGGGGCAGCCGGTGCAGACCAGGCTCTTCATCGGCGGGCGCTTCGTCGATGCCGCCGACGGCGCCACGATCGGCGTGCTCAATCCCCATGACGGCAGCCGCCTGGCCGACGTCGCGGAGGCCAAGGCAGAGGATATCGATCATGCCGTCGACGCAGCCGCCGCGGCTTTCCCGGCCTGGCGCGACACGCCGGCAGCCGACCGCGGCCGGCTGCTGCTGAAGCTCGCCGACCGTATCGAGGCCGACGCGGAGCGGCTGGCGCGCCTGGAGAGCCAGGATACCGGCCATCCCCTGCGCGACACGCGCGGCCTCGATGTCCCGCGCACCGCGGCCACCTTCCGCTATTTCGGCGGCATGGCCGACAAGCTCCAGGGATCGGTCGTGCCGGTCGAAAAGGGGTTCCTGAACTATGTCCTGCGCGAGCCGATCGGAGTCGTCGGCCAGATCGTGCCCTGGAATTTTCCGCTGATGTTCACGAGCTGGAAGATGGGGCCGGCGCTCGCCGCCGGAAACACCGTCGTGCTGAAGCCCGCGGAACTGACGCCGCTCTCGTCGCTGGCGATCGCCGAACTGATGGCCGAGGTCGGCTTCCCGGAGGGCGTGGTCAATATCGTGCCGGGTTACGGCCATACGGCCGGCCAGCACCTCGCCGAGCATCCCAAGGTCGGCAAGATCGCCTTCACCGGCTCGACCGCGATCGGCCGGCGCATCGTCGCGGCCTCGGCCGGCAACCTGAAGCGCATACAGCTCGAGCTGGGCGGCAAGGGGGCCAATATCGTCTTCGACGATGCCGACCTCCCGGCTGCGGTCAACGGCAGTGCCTTCGCGATCTTCCATAACCAGGGCCAGGCCTGCATCGCCGGATCGCGCCTCATCCTGCACGAGAGGATCGCCGACGCCTTCCTCGAGGCCTTTATCGGGCTCGCGCGCTCGATCCGTCTCGGTGATCCGCTCGACGAACGCACGGAAATGGGGCCGCTGACCTCCAGGCAGCACCAGGAGCGGGTGCTGTCCTACTGCGCCACGGCCGTCGATCAGGGCGGCAAGGTCCTGCTGGGTGGCCGGCGGCCCACCGAGCCGGCGCTTCAGGACGGCTACTTCGTCGAGCCGACCGTCGTGCAGGCCAAGGCCACGGACCGCGTCAGCCAGGAAGAGGTCTTCGGCCCGTTCGTGTCGGTGACGACCTTCCGCGACGAGGCCGAGGTGATGGCGATCGCCAACGGCACGCCCTACGGGCTGGGCGGCGGCCTGTGGACCCGCGACCTCGCGCGTGCCCATCGCGTTGCCCGCGCCCTGGAGGCGGGGATGGTCTGGATCAACAGCTACAAGCGCGTCAACCCCGGCTCGCCCTTTGGCGGCGTGCGCGCCTCGGGTTACGGCCGGGAAATGGGCTTCGAGGCGATGCACGACTACACCGATGCCAAGTCGGTCTGGGTCAATGTCGAGGCCCAGTTGCCGCCTTACTACCGGCGCTGAGAACAGGCTGCGCCGAGAACAGGGAGGACGTCATGGCGCTCACCCGGACGACGATGACAGACGAGCAACGGAAGTCGGTCGCGCTCGAGTATCTCAAGGCCTTCGACAATGGCGGCAAGACCTCGGAGGGTGGCAGCATTCTCGATCTCTTCGCCGAGGACGCGCAGGTCTATTTCCCCAAATGGGGCATCGCCAGCGGTCGCGAGCGGATCGGAGACCTGTTCGGCGATGTCGGCGGCACGTTGCGCTCGATCGTTCATCACTACGCGCATTTCAACTGGATCTTCTCCGGCAGCGACCTCGTGGTCTGCGAGGGCACCAGCCATGGCGAGCATCGCGACGGGCCCTGGCGTGCCGGCTTGCCCGAGTGGGGTGCCGGCCGCTGGTGCGACGTCTTCGAGATCCGCGACTGGAAGATCCAGCGTTGCTTCATCTATCTCGACCCCGATTACGCCGGCCAGGACACGGCACGCTATCCGTGGCTGGTCAAGCGATAGGCCGGGCGGGTGACGAGGCCAGTGAGGACCTGAAAGAAACGGACAACGAAAGGCCTGAGGGAGGTCAGATCATGATCACACGACGGAGCATGCTGAAGAAGACGGCGACGACCGGACTCGCTGTCGGCACCCTGTCCCTGCCGGGACCAGCCTTCCCTCAAGGCAAGGCGGTGAAGGTCGGCTACGTCAGCCCGCGGACGGGGCCCCTGGCGGCCTTTGCCGAAGCGGATGCCTTCGCGCTCGAGGGGTTCCAGGCGGCGATCAAGGGGCGGGGGATGGCCATCGAGATCGTGGTCAAGGACAGTCAGTCCAATCCGAATCGCGCGGCGGAGGTGGCGAAGGAGCTGATCGTCCGTGACAAGGTCAACTTGATGCTGGTCGCCTCCACGCCGGAGACCACCAACCCGGTGACCACCACCTGCGAGGCCGAGGGCGTGCCCTGCATCTCCACCGTCGCGCCGTGGCAGCCCTGGTTCATCGGCCAGCAGGCCAATCCGGGCGATCCCAAGTCGTGGAAGCCCTTCAGCTACGCCTATCATTTCTTCTGGGGGCTGGAAGACGTGATCGCCGTCTTCACCAACATGTGGCAGCAGGTCGAGACCAACAAGAGCGTCGGCGGGCTGTTCCCCAATGACGGCGACGGCAATGCCTGGGGCGATGCGACGGTCGGCTTCCCGCCGGTCCTGCAGAAGCTGGGCTACAAGCTCACCGACACCGGCCGCTACCAAAATCTCACCGACGACTTCTCCGCCCAGATCAACGCCTTCAAGGCGGCGCAATGCCAGATCGTCACCGGTGTCGTGCTGCCGCCGGACTTCACGACGTTCTGGAACCAGGCCCGGCAGCTGGGCTTCACGCCGAAGGTCGCGTCGATCGGCAAGGCGCTGCTGTTCCCGCGGGCCGTCGAGACGCTGGGCGCGGCCGGCAACAATCTCTCGACCGAGGTCTGGTGGACGCCGAGCCATCCCTTCAAGTCGTCGCTCACCGGACAGAGCGCGGCGGAGCTGGCGGCCGGCTTCACCAAGGCGACCGGTCGGCCCTGGACGCAGCCCATCGGATTCACGCACGCGTTGCTCGAAGTGGCCGCCGACGTGATCAAGCGCGCCGGCGATCCCGGCAATCCGGACGCCGTCGTCAAGGCGATCGCCGCGACCCGGCTCGATACCATCGTCGGCCCCATCGCCTGGAATGGCGCCAACCTGCCGCCGTTTGCCGCAAAGAACGTGGCCAAGACGCCGCTGGTCGGCGGCCAGTGGCGCCTCAAGGCCGGTGGTGGCTACGACCTGGTGATCACCGACAACAAGACTGCTCCGCAAATCCCGACCGGCGGCACGATGCAACCGATCGGGTGACGGGATCCAGGTCCAACGTCATGCCTCTGCTGGAACTTCGGAACGTCAGCAAAAGCTTCGGCAGCCTGAAGGTAGCCGACGCCGCGACGTTCGACCTGGCCGAGGGGGAGGCGCTGGGCATCATCGGCCCGAACGGGGCGGGCAAGTCGACGTTGTTCAACCTGATCGCCGGCAACCTCTTTCCCGACGGCGGCACGATCCGCTTCGCCGGGCAGGACGTCACGCGGACCGTGCCGATGGCGCGGTGCCTCGCCGGAATCGGTCGGACCTTCCAGATCCCGCAGCCCTTCGAGACGCTCACGGTGTTCGAGAA
>MKRV01000179.1 GCA_001897995.1 Alphaproteobacteria bacterium 65-37
CGGCGGCTGGCAGCGGCTGCTGCTGATCGCGGCGGCGGCGCGGCTGGAGGAGCCCGACATGCTGGTACTCGACGAGCCGACCAACCATCTCGACCTCGCCAACATCAACACCCTGGAGCGCTGGCTGACGGCCGACTTCGCCGTGCCCATGCTGATCGTGAGCCACGACCGCGAGTTCCTCGACCGCGTCACCGAGCGCACCCTGTTCCTGCGCAGCGACGGCATGCATGCCTTCAAGACCCGCTTCTCCGTGGCACGCGAGGAGCTGCTCCGTCGCGACGCCACGGCGGCGGCACGCGCCAAACAGGAGGATAAGGAGATCAAGCGGCTGGAACAGGCGGCGGCGCGCTACAAGGTCTGGGCGGTCAAGAACCCCGACCTCAACAAGCGCAAGAACGCCGTCGAAAGCCGCATCGCCCGCATCGAGAAGGAGCGCACCCAGACTTACGTCGCGCGCGAGCGCCGGCTCGAGCTCGCCGACGGCGACATCGACGCAAGGGTGGCGCTGCGCCTCTCGGGGCTCGAAATCACCGTACCGCAATCTACGCGCAAACTGATCGCCATCGACCGGCTGGCCATCGCTGCCGGCGAGCGGGTGGCGCTGCTCGGCGTCAACGGCGCGGGCAAGTCGACCCTGCTCGCGACCTTGGCTGCCGCCTTCGATCCGACGCGCGAGCATTACGACAGCCAGGCGGCGGTGCGCTTCAACCCGGCCTGCCGGCTGGTCTATTTCGACCAGACAATGGCCGACCTGCCGACCAAGCAGTCGATCCTCGACTACGTGGTGGAGGCCGACGGCATCACCGAGAAGGACGCGATCCGCCAGCTTGCCGGCGCCGGCTTCGCCTTCGCCCGCGTGGGCGAGCCGATCGGCGTGCTGAGTCACGGCGAGCGGGCGCGGCTGGTTTTCCTCAAGATGAAGCTCTTGCGGCCCAACTTCTACGTGCTCGACGAGCCCACTAACCATCTCGACATCGAGGGCCAGGAAGATCTCGAGGAGCAGCTCGAGAAGAGCGACGTCTCCTGCCTGTTCGTGAGCCACGACCGCTTCTTCACCCGCACCGTGGCGACCCGCTTCCTCGAGATCCACAAGGGCCGCCTGGTCGACGTCGACGACGCCGACGCCTTCTTCGACGCGCAGGTGTAGACGACAGGTTCCCTTTCAAACGTCCTCTCCGCCGCGCAGCGGGGGAGAGGAAGGGACCCGTTGCGCAGCAACGGGGAGGTGAGGTGGTGTCGATCACTGGAATGGTGCTCGAATTGGGAGACCTTTGACGCACCTCACCTTCCTCACGCTACACGACTTCTCCTTAATTTTTGAGAACGCTCGCCGCTCTGGATGTCCGCTTGTCGGCAACGACCGGCGCAATCCCGAGGGCACGATCGACACGGCGCGCGATTGGGATATCGAACACGGACATCGACGAGATCTTAGAGAAAACTCGTATGCGAGGCTCACGATAGCCGTCAACGTGATCTTTCTCGCCTGAGGCCAGATTGAGGGCACGGCCGAGATCAGGAAGGCTGCATCCGTCCGGTAGGCGTAAAAGCGCCGCACATCACCTTGGTCTAAACAAGGCTACTCCATTCGCACGCAATTTCCGCTATCCACACCACCTCACCTCCCCGTTGCTATGCAACGGGTCCCTTCCTCTCCCCCGCTGCGCGGCGGAGAGGACGTATGAGAAGCAGTCCGACGACTTAAGTCACGATCTCGCCGCGGAAGGCCCAGCGGGTCATGCGCTTTTCGATCAAGGCGCAGACGGCGTACATCAGCACGCCCATGATGGCGATGGCGAACAGGCCGGCGAAGGTGGTGGGCGCGTCGTTGCGCGCGCTGGCCGACAGCATCAGGAAGCCGATGCCGTTGTTGCCGCCCACCGTCTCGGAGATCACCGAGCCGATGAAGGCCAAGGTGATCGCCACCTTGAGGCTGGCAAAGAGGTACGGCATGGCGCGCGGAATGCCGACCTTGGTCAGGATCTCGATGCGCGTGGCACCCAGGCTGCGCAGCACATCGCGCATCTCGGGCTCGATGGTGGCAAGGCCGGTGGCGACGTTGACCACGATCGGGAAGAAGCTGATGGCGAAGGCGGTGATGATGGCCGGCAGCGAGCCCACCCCCACCCAGATCATCAGGATCGGCACGATCGCCACCTTGGGGATGGCGTTGAAGGCGATCAGCAACGGATAGAGGCCGGAATAGACGAACGGCGAGGCGCCGATCGCCAGCCCCAGCAGCAGGCCGCCGGCAATCGCCAGCAGGAAGCCGATCATCGTGGTCCACAACGTGTCCCAGGAATAGGCCATCAGCACGTCGAAGCGCTGGAAGAAGACCAGGAAGACCTTGCTGGGCCGCGGCAGGATGATCTCGGGCACCGCGAAGGCGACGCAGGCGATTTCCCAGATGACCAGGAGCCCGGCCAGAACCAGCCAAGGCATGGCGATCTTCAGGGCGTCGCGCCGGAGCTCGGTCATGCGTGCTCCTGATGGATACGGTCGCGCAGCTCGTGGACCAGGTCGACGAAATGCGGCTCGAAGGTGGTGGCCAAGGTGCGCGGACGTGGAATGTCGATCTTCTTGGCCATGACGATGCGGCCGGGCCGCCGGCTCATGACGTAGACGGTGTCGGCGAGATAGACCGCCTCGCGCAGGTCATGCGTCACCAGCACGCCGGTGAAGCGCTTCTCCAGCCACAGCGCCTGCATGACGCCCCACAGCTCCTCGCGCGTGAAGGCGTCGAGGGCGCCGAACGGCTCGTCGAGCATCAGGAGCTCGGGCTCGTGGATCAGGGCGCGGCAGAGGTTCGAGCGCTGCTGCATGCCACCCGAGAGCTGCCAGGGAAACTTGTCGGCGAAGTCCTGCAAGCCGACCGTCTTCAGCAGCCTCATGCCGCGCTCGACATATTCGGCGCGCGCCTTGCGGAAGCGGCGCTTGTGCGGCTCCACCACCTCCATGGGCAGCAGGATGTTGTCCATGGTGGTGCGCCAGGGCATCAGGGTCGGGTTCTGGAACGCCATGCCGACGCCCTTGATCGGCCCCGTCACCTTTGCGCCGGCCACATGGACCTCGCCGCCCGACGGCGGCAGCAGTCCGGTGACCAGCTTCATGATGGTGGACTTGCCGCAGCCCGACGGACCGACGACGGCGATGAACTCGCCCTTGTCGATTCCCAGGGTCGCGTCGGCAAGGGCGACGGTGCTTTCCTTGCCGAGGCGGTAGGTGAGGCTGACGCCCTTGAGGTCGACGAACGCCACGGCCTAGTTGGAGACCATGCGGTCCGCCTTGGGCGGCAGGTACTGGTTGGAGAAGACCTTGTCCGGCGCCGGTGCGTTGGGCAGGCCATAGGCCTCCGAGACTTCCTTGACGGCGCGCGCGAAACGGGCGGGATCGACGTCGCCCAGGCCGTTGGCCTTGACGTAGGGCGTCAGGATGTTGGTCTCGAGCGAGATCTTGAGGCGCTCCAGTTCGAGCTTCTCGTCGATCAGCGGATCGCGCTTCTTGGCGGCAGCGACGCCGAGCTGCGGATTGGCGATGACGTCCTTCCAGCCCTTGATGGTGGCGGCGACGAAGCCCTTCACCGCCTTCTCGTTCTTCGCCATGTCGGGCGAGATCACGATGCCGTTGCCGTAGACGTCCATGCCGAAATCGACATAGCGCATGGCGACGATGTCCTCGAAGGCCACGCCGCGCGCCCGAAGGTCGAGCATCGAGGAGAAGTAGTGGCCGGAGACGAAGTCGACCGAGCCCTGCACCAGGCTCTGCTCGCGCAGCTGCGGCGTCAGGTTGACGTGTTCCCACTTGGAGATGCCGTTCTTCTTGGCGAAGGCCGGGAAGAGGCGGAACGAGGCGTCGAACACCGGCGCGCCGAGCTTCTTGCCCTCAAGGTCCTTCGGCGTCTTGATGCCGCTCTTCTTCAGAGCATAGACGCCGAACGGCGCGAAGTCGTAGGCCATGAACACGCAGAGCACTTCCTTGCCCGGGTTCTTGGCGTTGTACTCGATGGTGGCGTTCACGTCGGCGAAGCCGATCTGGTAGGCGCCGGTGGCGACTCGCTGGACCGCACCGGCCGAGCCCTGGCCGGGATCCATCGTGACGTCGAGCCCCTCGGCCTTGTAGTAGCCCTTCTCCAGCGCCACCAGGAACGGCGAGGTCGGCCCCTGGAACACCCAGTCGAGCGTGAACTTGATGGGGGTCTGGGCGTAGGCCGGCAGGCTCCCCAGCGCCAGCGCAACGGCCGTCGCAGCAGCCAGCGGCTTGGCCAGCAGTTTGGCGATCTTGTTCATGTGATTCCCCGTGAACTCCCTGTTCCGGACTCTTAGGCGGACAGAACACATCCGCCAAGGGGATATCAGGCAGATTCTATGCCAGCCGGTGCCATGGCCTAGCCGACGCCCAGCATCCCCCCGATCAGGCGAAAGACATGCAATTTCGTCCAGATGTCCGCAGGGGCAAAGCTCGGGCGCGCCTGCATGGCGCGCCAATAGCGTGCCAGCGCCGGCCGCTTCTGCAGCTCGGCGCCCATGCCGACGAATTCCATGCGGGCGAGGAACACGGTCCAGACCACGTCGGCTGCGCCATAGGCAGGCGGCACGAGCACGGCACGGCCATCGCGAAGCGTCTGCTCGAGGCGATCCAAGAAGCCGACCGCCTCGGCGCGACGGGTCTCGGAGAGCCGCGCGACGGCCTCGGGGTCGAAGGCGTGGATGCGCCCGGCAAAGACCGCGGCGCGCTCCTCATAGACCTTGGCGAGGTCGGGATTCCGGGCGGCACGTTCGAGGAGGCGGCGACGGACCGATTCGAGCCGCTTGGGAATCATGATCCGCGCCATCGGGTTGCGGGCGAGAAGCCCGCCGAAGGTCAGCTCCTCGATCGGATAGCCGTAGTGAAGGTCGAGCCAGGATTTCGTGTCGCCATCGATGGCCGCTTCGCTGACACCCAGCGCATACTCGGCGATGTCGCGGCTCTGGTCGAGGATGCGGTCCGGCAGCACCAGCGTCGGCACGGTCATGTTCGGATTGAGCCGCACATAGTCCGGCTGCTGCTGGACCATCCTGAAATGGATGTCGATCACCATCGATTCGTAGGCGATCCCGCCTTCAACGAGCGCCAGGCGCGCGATCATGGAATAGTAGGACGACAGCGCGTGATAGAGGCGCGGCCTGGGTTCCAGCATAGGCTCCGGCATGCCCGATCATCACCTGTGTGAACCGCGGATGCAAAAGGCGGGTTGAGTCGCCTCAGGCTGCCTCGATGCCGGCCTGCTGGGTCGCCACGAGCCGGGAGAAGGCGCCGCCCTGCTCGATCAGTTCCTTGTAGCCGCCCTTTTCCACGACCCGGCCATGCTCGAACACCACGACCTGGGTGGCCTCGCGGATGGTCGACAGCCTATGGGCGATCACGAAGGTCGTGCGGCCCTGCATCAGCACCTTCAGGGCTTTCTGGATGCGGGCTTCGGTCACCGAGTCGAGCGCGCTGGTCGCCTCGTCGAGGATCAGGATGGGCGGGTCCTTGAGCAGGGCGCGGGCGATCGCCAGCCGCTGGCGCTCGCCGCCCGAGAGCGTGGAGCCGCGCTCGCCCACCATGGTGTCGTAGCCGTTGGGCTGGCGCATGATGAAGTCGTGCGCCTCGGCGAGCTTGGCGGCCTGCTCGAGCTCGGCCTGGGTGGCGTCGGGCTTGCCGATGCGCAGATTGTCGGCGATCGAGCGGTAGAACATCGTGCTGTCCTGGAACACGACGCCGATGTTGCGGCGGAGCGACTCTAGCTTGATGTCGCGATGGTCGACGCCGTCGATGCGGATCACGCCGGACTGGGCATCCCACATGCGGTGCAGCAGGGAGAGCGCCGTGCTCTTGCCCGCGCCGGTCGGGCCGACGAAGGCCACGGTGGCGCCTGCCGGCACGTCGAGGGAGAAGTGGACCAGCGCCGGGCGCTTGCCGTCGTAGGAGAAGTTGATGTCCTCGAAGGAGACGTTGCCCTTTGCGCGGCCGATGTCGATGCCGTGGGGGTTGTCCGGCACCGTCGACTGCGAATCGAGCACGCGGAAGAAATCGGCCAGCGCCGGCATCTGGAAGAAGATGCGGCTGACGAAACCCGAAGCCTGGTCCATGCGGCTGATCAGCAGGGTCGCGAAGCCCATGAAGCTCACGATCTCGCCGACCGTCGCCTCGCCCTTGGTGTAGAGCCAGGTGCCGAGCACGAAGATCAGGATCACTGTGACGGTCGAGGCGGCACGGGTCAGCACCGAGAGCAGCGCCCACCAGTTCAGCACCGGATACTGCGCATCGAGCGTCTCGCGCATGATGCGGTGCATCTCGCCCGCCTCGGCGCGCAGCCGCACGAAGCTCTGGATCAGGTGGATATTGCCCAGCGCATCGCCCGCCCGGCCGGCGAGCTGGCTGTGGAAGTCCTCGACCTGGTGCTGCAGGCGGTCGGTGCGGCCCACCACCCAGGCATTGGCCACGGCGAAGAACAGGATCAGCACGATCAGCAGCAGGCCGAGCCGCCAGTTCATGAACAGGCTGAGCGGCAGCATGATGAACAGCGCCACGAAGGTGGCGAGGTTCTCGCGGAAGAACGACAGCCAGATGCCGAACAGGTGGTCGACGCCGGTCAGCATGATCTTGAGCAGGCGTCCCGAATGCTGCCCGTGGTGAAAGGCGAAGGGCAGCACCAGCACGTGCTCGAAGAAGGTCGCCATGGCGCCCAGTCGACGGCGATGGGCCATGCGGTCGGCCTGCAGGGAGACGATGATGTTGGCGACGATGCCGCCGATGCCCACGATCGCCCACAGGATGAGGAGCTGGATCGCCTCCTGCCACAGCACGTCGACCGGCTTGTCGCGCGCCGAGCCCAGCAGGTCGACGACCTTGCCGAACAGGACCGGCTCGTAGAACTGCAGGCCGGCCACCGCGATGTTGGCCAGCGCCAGCGCAATCGCCAGCCCCCGCTCGGGCCGCAGCAAGCCGATCACCCGGCTGTAGACGCGAAAGAACTCCATGGGGCTGTTTTAGGGGCCTGTTTCAGCCGACGCTAGACCGTGTCATCCAGCGCGGAGGTTACTCCGCGCGGACCGCAGCGAGGGACCTTTCCTGATCAGCAAAGGTCCCTCGGCCTTCGGCCTCGGGATGACACCGAGTTTGCCTCAAGCCGCCTTCCCGTCGCCCAGGAAGCGTTCGACGGTGCGGACGAAGAAGCTGACGCCGAAGGGGATCGCCATGTCGTTGAAGTCGTAGCGCGGGTTGTGCAGCATAACGGCGTCCTTGCCGCCGCCGTTGCCCAGCCACACCATGGCGCCCGGCACCTTCTCCAGCATGTAGGAGAAATCCTCGGCGCCCATCCGCGAGGCGACCTTGTCGGTCGCGGCATGCTCGCCGCAGACGCCGGCGGCAATGTCGAGGGCGAAGCGGGCACGCTCGACATCGTTCACCGTCGGCGGGTAGCCCGGCCGGTGCTCGACCTTGATCTCGACGCCGTGCATGCGGGCGGCGCCCTCGCAGATCTCGTCGATGCGCCGGCGCACCAGTTCGCGATTCTTCGGCGTCGTCGTGCGCGTCGTACCGCCGATATGGGCGCCGCCGGGGATGACGTTGTAGGCGGAGCCGGCGTTGAAGAAGCCGGCCGTCACGACCGCCGGCTCGACCGGGTCGACGTTGCGGCTGACGATGGTCTGCAGGGCGAGGATGATGTTGGCGCCGACGACCATGGGATCGAGCGTGGAATGCGGATGGGCGGCATGGCCGCCGCGGCCGATGATGTGGATGTCCCAGCGGTCGGCCGAGGCCAGAATCGGCCCGCCCTTGGCCACGATGTGACCGACCGGCAGGCCGGGCGTGTTGTGGATGGCGAACACGGCGTCGCAGGGGAACTTCTCGAACAGGCCGTCGTCGATCATCACCTTGGCGCCGCCGCCGCCCTCCTCGGCCGGCTGGAAGATGCAGTGCACGGCGCCCTCGAAGTTCTTGGTCTCGCTCAACATCTTGGCGGCGCCCAGCAGCATGGCGGTGTGCCCGTCATGGCCGCAGGCATGCATACGCCCGGCATTCTGCGAGCGGTGCGCGAAGTCGTTGGTCTCGTCCATCGGCAGGCAGTCCATGTCGGCGCGCAGCCCGATCGACTTCACCGAATTGCCCCTGCGCAGGGTGCCGACCACGCCGGTCTTGCCGAGCCCGCGGGTCACCTCGAAGCCCCATTCCTGCAGCTTGGCGGCGACGATGTCGGAGGTCCGGTTCTCCTCGAACGCCAGCTCCGGATGGGCATGGATGTCACGGCGGATGGCGGTAATCTCACCCTGGATTTCAAGCGCACGAGGCAGGACGGGCATCACGTACTCCGGTTGGATCGGCGGGCATCTTAGGTCGTGTGGACTCTAGGGATTCCCATATCGATCGATCCATGATTCAAGGTTGCCTTTGGGAGGC
>MKRV01000180.1 GCA_001897995.1 Alphaproteobacteria bacterium 65-37
AGTTGCCGGCGAAGGCCAGCATCGCGAAGGTCGTCAGGAGCGCGATGCGCGGCGCTCCGGTCGGCAAAGGCACTTCAGGCTGCCAGCTTGTAGAGCTTCGCGGCGTTGTCGCGCGTTACCTTGCGGCGAATGTCGGCGCTGACGCCCGCCAGTTCGCGGTCGAGGAATTCCTGCGAGTCCGGCCAGATGCCGTCGGGATGGGGGAAGTCGGAGCCCCACATCACGTTGTCGATGCCCAGCAGGTCGAACAGCCGCACGCCCACCGGATCGGTCTGATAGGTCGCGTAGAATTGCCGGTGCCAGTATTCCGAAGGCTTCATCTTGAGGTCGAGATCCTTGAACTGGTCCTCCCATTCGAGGTCCATGTGCTGCAGCACATAGGGGATCCAGCCGAGCCCGGCTTCGCCGATCACGATCTTGAGGTTGGGATAGCGTTCCGGTGCACCGCTGAAGATCAGCGACATCAGCATGTAGCCCATGTGCATCTGGAAGTTGGTGATGTGGGCGGCGAAGGCACGGCGCTGCACGAAGACCGGCATCTTGCTCGTGTCGGGCGAGCGGCCGCCGATCGTGTGGAAATGGACCGGGATGCCGGTCTCGTGGGCGAGCTGCCACAGCGGTTCCCAGAAGGGATCCCAGAGCGGCGTCATGTCGGGCTTGTTGGCGACGTCGAAGCCCCTGACGCCGCGAACTGCACAGCGCCGCGCTTCAGCCACCGCCACGTCCATGTCGTGGTTGGGAATGTTGGCAAGGCCGATCAGCCGGTCGGGCGCGGCGCGGCAGAAGTCGTGCAGCCAGTCGTTGTAGATGCGCAGCACTTCGGTTGCGGCTTCGGGATCGTTCAGCCGGCCGCTCGCGCCCAGGATGCCGTACAGCACCTCGGCCTGCACGCCGTCGCGTTCCTGATCCTCGAGGCGAAGCTTCACGTCGGTCAGGCGGCGGATGCCCTTGCGTCCATCGTCGTAGAGGCCGGTCGAGGCCATGCGGTCGGAGCGGTGGATCACGCCCGGCACATATTCGCGGCCGGCCGACCCCATGCCGTTCACCAGCCCGAACTTGGCGCCCTTGACGCTGGTCCATTCCGGCCCCTTGGGACCGTCGATCACGTAGGGCATGCGCTCCTTGAGGGCAGCAGAGGCATTGGCCGTGAAGAGATCCGGCGGCAGCCAGATCAGGTCGACATGTCCATCGGCGGAAATGACGTCGTAATTCATCGCGTTCCTCCCGAGCCCTTGTTCTTTTAGAGTGCGCCGCCGCCAGAACCGCTGCAATGGAAAGACGATGAACGAGATCGAGTGGCTTGCCGAGTTTGCGTCCGCGCTGAAACGCTTCGATGTCGAAGGGGCTGCGTCCCTGTTCGCCGAGGAGTGCTATTGGCGCGATCTCGTCGCCTTCACCTGGAACATCACGACCCTGGAGAGCCGCTCTGCGATCTCTCGCATGCTGAAAGCACGGTTGGGTGATGTGGAGCCTAGCTCATGGAAAGCCGGCGATCGTCCGGGCTGGTTCACGTTCGAGACGCGGCAGGGCCGCGGCACCGGCCACCTGCGGCTGAAGGACGGCAAGGCCTGGACGCTGTTCACTGCCCTCAGCGAACTGAAAGGCTTCGAGGAGAAAAGCGGGCCGTCGCGCGACATCGGCACCCAGCACGGCGCCTTCCGCGATCGCTTGACCTGGACTGACCGTCGCCGCGCCGATGCCAGCGAGCTGGGCTACGACCGCCAGCCCTACGTGCTGATCGTCGGCGGCGGGCAGGGCGGCATTGCGCTCGGCGCACGCCTGAAGCGGCTCGGCGTGCCGGCGCTGATCATCGACCGCAACCAGCGCCCCGGCGATGCCTGGCGCAGCCGTTACAAGTCGCTCTGCCTGCACGATCCGGTCTGGTACGACCATCTGCCGTACCTGCCGTTTCCCGATCACTGGCCGATCTACACGCCCAAGGACAAGATGGGCGACTGGCTCGAGTCCTACACGAAGATCATGGAGCTCGATTACTGGTCGAAGGCGCCGTGCCGGCAGGCGTCATGGGACGAAGCCACAGGCAAATGGACCGTGACGGTCGATCGCGACGGCCAGGAGGTGGTCCTGCAGCCGACCCATCTGGTGATCGCGACCGGTATGTCGGGCTTTCCCGAGATCCCGAACTTTCCCGGCCGCGAAACCTTCCGCGGCGCGCAGCACCACTCCAGCCGTCATGCCGGCGGCGAAGCCTGGGCGGGCAAGCGCTGTGTCGTCGTGGGCTCGAACAATTCCGCGCACGACATCGCGGCCGATCTCTGGGAACACGGCGCCGAGGTGACCCTGCTGCAGCGCTCGCCCACCCTGGTGGTGCGCGCCGACACTCTGGCGCGCTATCGCCCGCTCTACTCGGAGGAGGCGGTGGCGTCGGGCATCACCACGGAAATCGCCGATCTCACCACGGCGTCCCTGCCGTACGGCGCGCTGGCGTCGCTGTCGCAGCCGGTCGTCGCCAAGATCCGCGCCGAGGACGCCGATTTCTATGCGCGGCTGGAAGCGGCGGGCTTCCAGCTGACCTTCGGCGAAGACGCGACCGGCATCGGGCCGATGTATCTGCGGCGCGGCTCCGGCTACTACATCGATGTCGGTGCGTCGGAGCTGATCGCCGACGGCCGCATCAAACTCAGGTCCGGCGTCGAGATCGCGCGGCTCACCGAGACCTCGGTCGTGCTGAACGACGGCAGCGGGATCGACGCCGACCTCGTCGTTTACGCCACGGGCTACGGCTCGATGAACCAGTGGGCGGCCGAGCTGATCTCGCCCGACGTCGCCGACAAGGTCGGCAAGTGCTGGGGCCTGGGCTCCGGCACGGCCAAGGATCCCGGCCCCTGGGAGGGCGAGCTGCGTAACATGTGGAAGCCGACGGCACAGGAGAACCTGTGGTTCCACGGCGGCAACCTGATGCAGTCGCGCCTCTACTCGCTGTTCCTCGGCCTGCAGCTCAAGGCCCGCTTGGAAGGCCTGCCGACGCCGGTCTATGGCCGCGCGCCGGTCCATCACAAGGCGTGAATTCCGAAGGACGTTTCGCAAGGTCGCGACGTAGACTGAAGCGCATGAAACTATTCTCACGCCGCTCGACCCTGGTGCTCGTGCTGCTCGCCGTCACCGGCTGCTCGCCCTACATGGGCGAGCCGAGGGTGCCAAGAACCGATTTCCGCGCGACCCTGGAAGGCGCGAGCGTCGTGCCGCCGGTCGAGACCAAGGCGAGCGGCTGGTTCGAGGCGGTCTATCGGCCCTCGACCAAGGTGGTGGAATATCGCCTCAACCTGGTCGGCCTGAGCGGGCCGGTGACCATGGCCTATCTGCACGGGCCGGCGCCTGCCGGGCAGAACGCCCCGCAGGTCGTACCCATCAATCCGCCGTTCTATTCCGACGGCTCGACGATCAGCGACGGCGTGACGCTCACCCGGGAGCAAGCCGACGAGCTGCTGGCCGGCAACTGGTACATCAGTGTCCGCACGGCCAAGTATCCCGAAGGCGAGATCCGCGGCCAGATCGTGGCGCAGAAGAAGTAGCGTCCTTCAGGACGCCGTACCGTCGAGCTTCCAGCCGATCCAGTCGCAGAGGCCGCGGCCCATCACGTCTTCGAGGTCGGCGCCGCGAAGCCATGGCAGCTCCTCGGTGAAGAAGGTCACGCACTGGCGATAGCTGCAGGGCATGCGGGTGATGTCGGTGCCCCAGAAGAAGCGCTTGGGACCGAAGGCATCGAAGATGCGGTGCAGGCCGTCCTGGATGTTGCGGAAGGGATAGCCCTGGGTCGAGTAGTGCGGCGCCCCGGTGGCCTTGATCGCGACATTGGGCAGCCTCGCCAACGCCACGAGCTTGTCGAGATGGATGAAGGCCGCGTCGTCCTGGCCGTGCCGGTTCAACCCGCAATGGTCGAGGATCAGCCGGAGATCGGGGTAGCGCTCGGCAATGCCGCGGAACGTGTCGAGGAACAATCCGCCCAGCATGGCGATCGGCAGGCCTTCTTTGGCGGCGGCCGGCCAGACCCAGTCGAGCGTGCCGTCGTGCAGCCACTTCTGCTGTTCTTCGGTCAGCAGCGCCCAGCGCAGGCCCATCATGCCGGGCTGCTTGCGCCAGCCCTGGATCAGCGCGCGGTTCTCCGGCTTGTCGGGCGCGAACTGCCCCATCACGGCGAAGCGCTGCGGATATTTCTTCGCGGCCGCGACGGCGACGGCATTCGAGTCGGGATCCCAGCTGTAGGGGGGATGGATCAGTGCGGCATCGACACCCGCCTCGTCCATTTCCTTCAGGCATTCCTCGGCCGTGAATTGCGGCACCTTGCGGTGGAGCCCATTGGGCGGCACGACGGTCTGCGACCAGAGATGAACCTGTGCGTCGACGATCTTCATGATGGTCCTTTCAGTTCGGCGTCGGCGCGGCGGGATCGAGCAGCTTCTCGCGCTTCAGCTCGGACCACAGGTCGGCCGGGATCTTCACGCCGAGATGCGCCTGGTTCTGTGTCACTTCAGCCACGCTGAGCGCGCCCGGAATCACCGAGCAGACGGAGGGATGAAACAGCGGAAACTGCATCGCCGCCGCCGCCAGCGGAACCTTGTGGCGCGCGCAGACCGCTTCGATCCGTTGCGCCTTGTCGATCAGCGATGCCGGTGCGGCGGCATAGTCGTGCGTGGCGCCGGGCTTCACGTTGCCGGTCAGGATGCCGGAGTTGTAGGGACCGCCCAGGATCACCGACACACCGCGTCTCTGGCATTCCGGCAGGAACTCTTCGAGCGCGCCCTGCTCGAGAAGGGTGTAGCGGCCGGCCAGCAGCATGCAGTCGAAATCGCCTGCGCGAATGAAGCGCGTGCTGGTGTCGGCCTCGTTGATGCCGACACCGATGGCCGAGATGACTCCGGCCTTGCGCAGCTCGTCGAGGGCGCGGAAGCCGGACTCCATCACCGTCTTGAAGCGTTCGTCGAGGATCTTGCGATCCTTGATCGTCCAGAAGTCGACATCGTGGACCAGGGCGATGTCGATGCGGTCGAGCCCCAGACGCAGGTGCGACTGCTCGAGCGAGCGCATCACTCCGTCGTAGGTGTAATCGAATTGCGGCACGAAGCCCGGCAGGCCGTTCTCGCGAAATTCCTGGGGCAGGGCCTCGCCGGGTTTTCTCGCGTGCATGACGCGGCCGACCTTGGTCGAGAGCACGTAGCTTTGCCGCGGCTTCTCGCGCAGCGCCGCGCCCATACGCAGTTCGCTGCGGCCATAGCCGTAGAAGGGCGAGGTGTCGAAATAGCGGACGCCGGCCTGGTAAGCGGCGTCGGTGAGGCCGACCGCCTCGGCGTCGGAAATGGTGGCGCGGAAGCCACCCATCGGTGCGCCGCCGAGACCCATCTCGGTGACGGTGAGTTGGGTCTTTCCGACCTTGCGGCGCTCGAGCGTCGTCACGTCTGTATCCTCCGAGAGCGGGGCGTTTCCTCCAGGGTTGCGGCAGAGTACGAATTGGCCAACGCCTACGCCACAGGAGACGACATGACCGACGAGCGCCTGGTTCTGCATGGCAGTTTCACGTCGAGCTCGAGCTACAAGCCGATGCTCTTTCTCGCGCTCTCGGGCCTGCCGTTCTCCTTCCGCACCGTCAACTTGAAGAACGGCGTGCAGAAGCAGCCGGAGCATTTGGCGCTCAACCGTTACGGCCAGGTGCCGGTGCTGCGCCATCGCGGCCTGGTACTGGTGATGTCGAACGTGATCCTCGACTACCTGGCGCGAACGACCGGTCATTTCGAGCCCGCGACCGAGCAGCAGCGCTGGCAGGCCCGCGAATGGCTGGCCTGGGAGAACGATGCCATCACCAACGTGGCACGGGTCCGCCACTTCGCCCGCTTCCGGCCCGACGTTTCCCGGGAGATCGTCGATTTCTTCCGCCCGCAGGCCGAGGCGGCGCTCGACTTCGCCGACAGGTCGCTCGCCGGCCGGCAGTGGCTGGTGGGCGATGCCTGCTCGATCGCCGATATCGGCTGCTGGGGCCGCATGGTGTTCGCGGCCGAAGGCGGCCTGTCGATCGACGCCCGCCCCAATCTCGCCGCCTGGCGGGACCGGCTGATGGCAATGCCGGGTTTCGCGCTGCCCTACGATCTCATCCCGAAGAAGGATACCGAGTTCGACGGCTCGGCAGTGCACGTCTAGCGCCTCAGTTGGTCGGGATGATCCTGATGCCGCGTGCGAAGGCGTCCGCCGTCTCCAACTGCTGCGGCTTGCTGCTGGCGGCTACGAGCTTCGAGATCGAGGCGATGTAGCCCTTGCCAACGCGCAGCAGCGTCAGGGTCATGTTGAGCTCGACGCCGGCGTCGTTCTTCTTCCGTCCGGCATAGGTGAAGCCTTGAAGGCCCGAGTTCGAGGCGGGCGTCTTGCCGGCTAGCAGCTCGGCCTTGGCCACCTTCATGATCTCGCCGGCGAGGATGTCGAGGTCGGCCTCGACCTTGGCGAGGCTCAGCGAAAAACCGGCGCTGCGATCGGCCGCGCCGATCAACAGGTTGCCCACGCCGTCCTCCTTGACGAGCCAATCCTCGGGGACCTCGAGCTGGAATGCCGGCTCGCCCGCATTGGGAAAGCGGACCGTCTTGGCCTCGGCCGACAGGCCGAGAACAAGGGCGAGGCCGAACGCGGCGGCGACGAATGCTCGGCGGATCATGTGACCTCCTAGGCGGCCGCCTGCTGGGCGGTGGGGCCTTCGCTCATGGTCGTGGTGCGGCGCATGTCGCGCACGATCGTGAGATCGTCGAAGCGGCGCACGCGGTGCATGGTGGTGCGATTGTCCCAGATCACGAGATCGTGCCGTGTCCAGCGATGGACATAAACGAATTCGGGCCGCGTGGCGTGCTCCATCAGGTCGCGCACGAAAGCCATGGCCTCGGGACGCGGCCAGCCGACGATGGCGCCGATATGAGCCGACAGCAGCAGTGACTTGCGCCCCGTGACGGGATGGGTACGCACCAGGCGGTGCCGCACCGGGCGCATGGTGATGCGCTCGTCGTCGGTGAAATCGGTGAAGCCCAGCTGGCCGCGCGAATAGATCAGGGAGTGTTCGCAGATCAGCGGCTCGATCTCGGCCTTTGTCGCTGCATCCAGCGCGTCATAGGCCGCGCGCATGTCGGCGAACTCGGTGTTGCCGCCTTGCGTCGTGACGATGCGGCCGCTCAGGAACGAGTAGCGCGCCGGCACGACACGGAAGGTGGCGTCGGAATGCCAGAGGCGGTTGCCCAGGGCCGCCATGCGGCGACGATCGTCGCGCTCCAGGCGTCGGTTGTCCTTGTCGAGGTTGGAGACGTCGGCGAAGGCGGCGCCCAGGCGCAAGGTCGTTGCCGTCAGGGTCGTGTTGGCGCCTTCCTGCAGGGGGCCGAAGTTTCGCGTGAAGGCGAGCTGCTCGGCGTCGGTGATGTCCTGGTCGGGCAGCACCAGCACGGCATGGCGATCCATGCCCGCTTCGAGGGCGGCGATCTCTGCCGCGCTCTGGGGCCGGCGCGCATCGATGCCGGTCATGACGGCACCGATCGTGGGATGAAGCGGACGCGTCTCGATCGACAAAGGAGCCTCCTCAGCAGGCTCCCCTGTGCCGGACAGCCCTAACGAAGTGCAGCCGCGATGTTACCACCGTCGACGGTGATGACAGCGCCCGTTGTCTTCGCCGCTTTGGCCAGCGAAACGAAGGCCTGGGCGACGTCGTCGGCCGTCACTTCGAGGCCGAGCAGGTTGCCGCCCATGTAATCGGCTTCGCTGAGCCCGCGCGCCTTGGAGCGCTGGGCGATCATGTCGTCGGTCAGCAGGCCCGAGCGGATGCGGTCGGCATTGACGGCGTTGGACCGGATGCCGTCGCTGCCGTAGTCGAGGGCGTACTGGCGGCTGAGAAAGAGCGTTGCCGCTTTCGGCAGTCCATAGGGGCCGAAGTCGGTGCCGGGATTGACCGCCTGCTTGGAGGCGTTGAACAGCAGGCAGCCGCCCAGCCCCTGTGCCTTGAGGACGCGCACGGCATTCTGCGCCACGCTCTGATGGGCCCAGAAGTTGAGCTCGAAGCTCTGGCGCAGCACGGCCTCGTCGACCTCGCCGATCTTGCCCTGCCAGGCCGCACCGGCGTTGGAGATCACGATATCGACGCCGCCATAGGTCGCGGCGATCTTGTCGAAGGCGGCGCGCACCGCCTTGGGGTCGGTGACGTCGCAGGCGATGGCGAAGCCCTTCACCTTGGAGACGTCGCGATCGAGGACGGCGACTTCGGCGCCTTCGCGCGCGAAGGCTGCGGCCGTCGCCGCGCCGATTCCCGAAGCGCCGCCGGTCACGACCGCGATGCGCCGCGCCAGGGGCTTCTCCGCCGCCGCACTGAGCTTGGCCTGTTCCAGCGACCAGTACTCGATGTCGAAGATGTCCGGCTCGGGGATGCACTGGTAGGTGCCCAGCCGCTCGGCATCGGCGACGACGGCAACCGTCGTCTCGGCGAGGTCGGCGGCGATCTTGGCGTCCTTCGAGCTATTGCCAACGCCGAACAGGCCGAGCCCCGGCACCAGCACGACGCGCGGAATCGGATCCAGCTCCTTCTTCGGCACGAGCTGCTGGGCGTTATGGCGCGCGAAGTAGGCGTGATAGGCGCCGACATAGGAGTCGAGCGCGGCCTTCGCTTCCTTGGCGAAGAGGTCGAGCTTGCCGGCTTGCGGTGCCGGCGCCACGAGCGGCACGCCCTTGGTGCGAATGGCGTGATCGGGCGTCACCGGCCCTTGCTGGCTGTAGCGCGCGATCTCTTTGCCGCCGACATAGGCCAGGATGTCCGGTCCGGTGCGGAACTCGAAGACGAAGCGCTGCGCGGCCTCGCGGCCGCCTGCCTTGGCTGGCTGCGACAGCAACCCGCGCAGGATCGGCGCCACCTCGGCGGCCGACGCGATGTCCTTGGGTAGGGTGGCGCCGGGAAAGATCTTGCGCGTTTCCCTGGCCAGGCGCTTCTCGGCCAGGGTCACGAGATCGATCATGCGGACATAGGCCTCTTCGGCCGTGGCGCCCATGCTGAAGATGCCGTGCTTCAGCAGCACCAGCCCTTCGACGTCGGGGTTCGCGCGCGCGATCTCGTCGGTCTTCTTGGCCAGCGCAAAGCCCGGCATGACATAGGGCACCAGCGCCGCGCGGCGGCCGAACACGTCGCGCGCCAGCGCCTCGCCGTCGGGCTGGTCGGTGAGCGACAGCACGGCGTTGGAATGCGTATGGTCGATGAACTTGTGCGGCAGGAAGGCGTGCAGCAGGGTCTCGACCGATGGGTTGGGCGCCTTGCTGTCGAGCAGGTTGGTGCGCTGGACATTCACCATGTCCTCGTCCGACAGCGCCTGCAGGCTTCGGAGCTCACGCAACGGATCGAGGCGCACCGCCGGCAGGCCGGGGGCCTCGATGGTGCCCATGTCCCAGCCGCTGCCCTTGACGCAGAGCACGTCGATCGCGCTGCCGGTGATGTCGGGCAGGCGCGTCTTCACCGAGGTGTTGCCGCCGCCATGCAGGACGAGGCGCGGCTCGCCGCCCAGCAGCCGGGTCGTGTAGACGCGCAGCGCCAGGTCTTCGCCGATGCCCTTCGCCGCATGCTGGGCGATCGCCGCCTTGGCGTCCTGGTCGGACCAGAGATTATCCATGCCGAAGCCCTACTCCCCCGGCTCGATGCCGGCATCCTTCGCGATCTTCACCCAGGTCGCGATCTCCTGCGCCTGATAGGGCTTGAACTGCGCGGGGTCGCGCGGCTCGACGGTGAAGCCGAGCTTGTCGATCTTCTCGACGGTCTCGCGCTTGCCGAGGCTCTTCAAGATCTCGGCCGACAGACGATCGAGGATGGGCTGCGGCGTGCCCGCGGGCGCGAAGAAGGCGGCCCAGGAGGCGGCATTTGCATCCTTCACGCCCTGCTCCTCGAGCGTGGCGACCTCGGGAAGATGCGGGTTGCGCTTGGGGCTGCCCAACGCCACGGCGCGAATCTGGCCGGACTTGATCTGGGCCAGCACGCTGGGCAGCGTCGAATTGGAGAGGTCGATGCGGCCGCCGACCAGATCCTGCACCAGCGGCGGCGCGCCGCGATAGGGGACGTGGGTCATCTTGGTGCCGGTGCGCGCCATGAACAGCTCGGTCGAGAGGTGCGAGCCTGAGCCGATGCCGGTCGAGCCGTAGTTGAGCTCACCGGGTTTGGCCTTGGCCAGAGCGATGACGTCCTGGATGGCCTTGGCCGGCAGGTCGTTGCGTACCACGAAGACATGTTCGAAGGCGCCGGCCCCGGCCAGCGGCGCAAAATCCTTCACCGCGTCGTAGCCCGGATCCTTCAACATGAACATGTTGTTGCCGTGCGTCTGGTTGTTGCCGAAGGTGATCGTCTGTCCGTCGGGCTTTGCCTTGGCGACGGCGCGCGTCCCGATGGCACCGGCGGCGCCCGAGATATTCTCGACCACGACCTGCTGGCCCAGCGCCTCGGAGATGTCGGCGGCGACGATGCGCGCGATAACGTCGGTCGGGCCGCCGGCCGGATAGGCCACGATCATCTTGATAGGGCCGGACGGCTGCCAGCTCTGCGCGAAGGCGGGCTTTGCGAAGGGCGCGGCAAGCAGGCCGGCGCTGAACAGACGACGCTTGATCATGGTAACGTGCGCTTCCTAGGCGTGAGAGATGACGATCTTGCCGAAGTGGTTCTGGCTCTTGAGATGCCGGTAGGCGTCCTGCGCGTCGGCGAAAGGAAACACCTTGTCGATGACAGGCGCGAGACCGTTGGCTTCAATCGCGCGGTTCATCGCTTCGAACATCTGCTGGCTGCCGACATAGAGGCCCTGCACCCGGAGGTTCCGTCGCAGGATCGGCATGGGGTCGAGCGTCGCCATGCCCGAGAGCAGGCCGATGACCGCGATGCGGCCGCCGATCCGCGTCGCCAGGAAGGAACGCGGCAGGGTGCCGGCGCCGCCGACCTCGACAGTGACGTCGGCACCGCGTCCGCCGGTCAGCTTCAAGGTTTCCTTGTCCCAGTCGGGCGTGGCCTTGTAATCGATGACGGCCTCGGCCCCCATCTTCTTCAGGCGCTCGGCCTTGGCCGCCGAGCTCGAGGTGCCGATCACCCGCGCGCCGAACATCTTGGCGAACTGCAGGGCGAAGATCGACACGCCGCCGGTGCCCTGGATCTGCACTATGTCGCCCGCCTTGAGGTTGCCGATCTCGACCAGCGCATGCCAGGCGGTGAGGCCGGCGCAGGGCAGGGTGGCGCCTTGCTCGAAGCTCATGCCGGCCGGCAGCTTCACCACGCCGTCTTCTTCCAGCACGGCTAGCTCGGTCAGCATGCCGTCGATCGCACCGCCCATCGCCGAGCCGAGCGCGGCATCGTCGATATTGCCGCCGATCCACTTCTGCATGAAGCAGCCTGCCACCCGGTCGCCGACCTTGACGCGGCTCACGCCAGGGCCGACCGCGACCACGTCACCCGCGCCGTCGGACAGTGGGATCAGGTCGGGCTTGGGAGCGGAACGGGCATACTGTGCCTCGATCGTGAGCAGGTCGCGATAGTTGAGCGAGGTCGCCCGCACGCGCACCAGCACCTGGCGCGGGCCGGGCGTGGGCTCGGGCCGCTCGACCAAGGTGAGCGAGTCGATGCCCTTGGGCGAGGGGATGACATAGCACTTCATTGGCCGGCACCCTTCATTTCGATGATGGTCTTGGCCATGACCGCCTCCTGATCCCAGGGGAACAGGATCCAGGTGTCCTGGCTCACTTCGGTGATGAAACTGTCGACCGTGGGCCGGCCGGCGGGCTTGGCATAGACCGTGGCAAAATGCGCCTCGGGCAGCATGGCCCGGACCGCGCGTGCGGTGACGCCGGTGTCAACAAGGTCGTCGACGATCAGCCAGCCCTTGCCCTTGTCGTTTTCGGCCGAGGTGCCCTTCAGCAGCTCGACCTTGGCGCCGCGCTCCATGCGGTCGTAGGTCGAGCAGCAGACCGTGTCGATCAGGCGGAGATTGAGCTCGCGGGCCACGATGGCTGCCGGCACCAGCCCGCCACGGGTGATCGCCACCAGCCCCTTGAAGGGCCCCAGGTCGGCCAGCCGCCAGGCGAGTGCCCGTGCGTCACGATGCAGCTCCGTCCACGAGACGGGGAACATCTTGTTGTATCCAGCGCTGCTCGCCATACGATTTAGTCCTTGGCCCTGTCCGGTTTGGCTTGCCCCCCGGCAGACGCTGCACTAACACCTTCGGCCGGCGCGTAGAAGCACACCTCGTTGGGAAAATCGGGACGGAGACCGCAGAAAATGGGATTTGAGCTCACGCCGGCTTTCTGGAGCGGCCTCACCCAGATCATCCTGGTGAACATCGTCCTCTCCGGCGACAACGCGCTGGTCATCGCCCTGGCCTGCCGGAACCTCGAGAAGAAGCACCAGAAGCCGGCCATCCTGGTTGGCAGCGCCGGCGCCATCATCCTGCGTATCATCTTCGTGCTGATCGTCGATCAGCTCCTCAAGATCTCCTTCCTGAAATTGGCCGGCGGCCTGCTGCTGCTGTGGATCGGCGTCAAGCTGGTGCAGGGCGAGGAGGAGCATGGTGACGGCGTGAAGGGCGCGGGCTCGGTCTGGGGCGCCATCCGCACCATCATCATCGCCGATGCCGTGATGAGCCTCGACAACGCCATCGCGATCGCGGCAGCCGCCAAGGGCGACACCACGCTCATCGTTCTCGGTCTGCTGATCAGCATTCCGCTCATCATCTTCGGGGCCACCCTGATCATGGTGGTGCTTAACCGCTTCCCGATCATCGTCATTGCCGGTGGCGCCCTGCTGGGCTGGATCGCGGGCGAAGTGCTGGCGACCGATCCCGCCTACGCCGACAAGCTCGCCGCGCTGACGCCGCACGCCAAGACCATCTTCGAGGTCGGTGGTGCCGTTCTCGTCGTCGCCCTCGGGTACTTCCTGCAGTACCGCGCCAAGCAGCGCCGCCACGAGGAACCTGTCGATCTCGCTGCCGAGAAGAGCAAGGAGTAGCCGCCATGGCCAAGATGAAGTCCATTCTCGTCGCGGTCGACGGCTCGGAAACCTCTGACCGCGCGGTACAGCATGCGATCGACCTGATCGCTTCCGGCAGCGCGGCAGAGCTTCACCTGATCAACGTCCAGCCGGCGCTGAGCGGCGCGGTTGCCGCCTTCGTCTCGCGCGACCAGATCGACCAGCATCATCGCGAGGAAGGCGAGAAGGCGCTGGCCTCGGCGGTCGCCCTGGCCAAGAAGGCGAACGTGCCGGCCAAGGTGCATATCGGCGTCGGCCGCCAGGGCGAGGTCGTGGCGGATTTCGCCCGCAAGCTCGACGCCGGCCTGGTCGTGCTCGGCACGCGCGGCCATACCGGCCTCGCGGGCGTTCTGCTGGGCTCGGTCGCGCAGGATGTCATCGCCCATTCCAAGGTGCCCGTCACCCTCGTGAAGTAGGGCCGGTGAAATCGAGCCAGTGAAATAGAGCCCGTGAAGTAGCCATTCGGCACGGGACCGCGTAAAACGCGGGCCCAAGGAGGGCCGCGAAGCGTGGGCGAGGAGATATGGCGACGCGAGGCGCTGGCGCCTTATGCGACCCTGCCCTGGCAGAGCCGCGGCCGCCTGCATGCCGAGTCCGAGGCGCCGAGCCGCAGCCCGTTCCAGCGCGACCGGGACCGCATCATCCATTCGACGGCCTTCCGGCGCCTCAAGCACAAGACCCAGGTCTTCGTCTACCATGAGGGCGACCATTATCGGACGCGGCTGACCCATTCGCTCGAGGTGGCGCAGATCGCCCGCACCATCTGTCGCGTGCTGCGTCTCGACGAGGATCTCGGCGAGGCGGTGGCGCTGGCTCACGATCTCGGCCACACGCCGTTCGGCCATGCCGGCGAGGAGGCGCTGGACAGCGTGATGAAGCCTTATGCCGGCTTCGACCACAACGCCCAGACGCTCCGCATCCTGACCAAGCTCGAGGATCGCTACGCCGAGTTCAACGGGCTCAACCTCACCTGGGAAACCCTGGAAGGGGCGGTGAAGCACAACGGGCCGCTCCTCAAGGAGGCGCGCGCGCTCGCCGACCTGCCGGCCGCCATCGTCGAATACTGCCAGGATCACGACCTCGAGCTCGACGGCCATGCCGGGCCGGAGGCGCAGGTCGCGGCGCTCAGCGACGACATCGCCTACAACAACCACGACATCGACGACGGGCTGCGTGCCGGCCTGTTCGAGGTCAAGGATCTGCTCGAGCTGCCGCTGGTCGGCGAGATGTTCTCGATCGTCGGGCAGAAATATCCGGGCATCGACCAGACCCGGTTGATCCACGAAGCCGTGCGCCGCGTGATCAATGCCATGGTCGAGGACGTGCTGCGCGAATCGCGCCGGCGCCTGCAGGAGGTGAAGCCGACGTCGGTGGCCGACATCCGTGCGCTCGGCCGGCCGGTCGTGGCCTTCTCGGAGCGCATGGCGGCGACCGATCGGACCGTGAAGACCTTCCTCTACAAGCGCATGTACGAGCATTGGAAGCTGAACCGCTCGCACTCCAAGGCGCGCCGCGTCGTGGTCGACCTGTTCGAGCTGCTGTTCGCCGAGCCCAACTGCCTGCCCTCGCCGTGGCGGGAGAAAGCCGAACTGGCCCAGCCGCACGCCCGTGCGCGCGTCGTCGCCGACTACATCGCCGGCATGACCGACCGCTACGCCCTGGACGAGCACCGCCGCCTGTTCGATCTCTATCAGTAGGGGCGCGCTTCATTCATTCTCCTCCCCCGCTTCGCGGAGGAGGAGAAAGGCATCGAGATGACAAGTTTGCCCGAATCGGCAATACCCGGCCCATGAATCCGTACCGTCATTTCATCGGCCAGATCGTTGCCGCGCTGCAGTCCATGCAGGCTTCGGGCGAATTGCCGGAAAAGCTCGATTTTTCGGCCATTACCGCTGAGCCGCCGCGCGATCCTGCCCATGGCGACGTCGCCACCAACGCCGCCATGGTGCTGGCCAAGGCAGCGAGCAAGAAGCCGCGCGATATCGCCGAGCCGCTGCTGGTCCGCCTCAAGGCCGATCCCGACGTGGTCGACGGCGCGGTGGCCGGGCCGGGTTTCATCAACCTCAAGGTGGCCGACGGGTTCTGGCGCGCGCGGCTCGGCGACTGCCTGAAAGCCGGGGTCGGCTACGGCGATTCGGCGATGGGGCAGGGTGCCAAGGTGAATGTCGAGTACGTCTCGGCCAATCCGACCGGCCCGCTGACCGTCGGCCATGCCCGCGGTGCGGTGGTCGGCGATGCGCTGGCCAACCTGTTGCTGAAGGCGGGCTACGCCGTCACCAAGGAATATTACATCAACGATGCCGGCGCCCAGGTCGACAAGCTCGGCCAGTCGACCTACCTGCGCTACCGCGAGGCGCTGGGCGAGGCGATCGGCGAGATCCCCGAGGGGCTCTATCCCGGCGAGTACATGAAGGACGTGGGCGCCGCGATTGCCAAGCGCGACGGCGCGCGCTGGATCGACAAGCCCGAGGCCGACTGGCTGCCGGAGATGCGCGCCTTCGCGATCGACTTCCTGATGAAGGAGATCGAGACCGATCTCGAGAAGCTCGGCGTCCATATCGACGTCTATTCGTCGGAGCGTGCCCTGGTCGAAAGCGGCGCGGTCGACCGCGCCTTCCAGGAACTCAGCCGCCAGAACCTGATCTATCAGGGCCGGCTCGATCCGCCGAAGGGCAAGAAGCCCGACGACTGGGAGGATCGCGAGCAGACCCTGTTCCGCGCGACCCAGTTCGGCGACGAGGTCGACAGGCCGCTCAAGAAGTCGGACGGCGGCTGGACCTATTTCGCCAACGACATCGCCTACCATCACGACAAGTTCCGCCGCGGCTTTGCCGACATGATCGACATCTGGGGCGCCGATCACGGCGGCTACGTCAAGCGCATGAAGGCGGCAGTCAGCGCGATTACCGAAAAGCAGGGCGAGCTCGACGTGAAGCTCTGCCAGCTCGTGCGCGTGATGCGCAACGGCGAGCTGATCCGCATGTCCAAGCGTGCCGGCACCTTCGTCACGCTACGTGACCTGCTGGACGAAGTTGGCGCCGACGTCGTGCGTTTCACGATGCTGACGCGCAAGAACGACGCACCGTTCGATTTCGACCTGGTGAAGGCCACGGAACAGTCGCGCGACAATCCGGTCTGGTACGTCCAATACGGCCATGCCCGCACGCGCTCGGTCATGCGCCAGGCGGCGGCGGCCGGTATCTCCACCGAGGGGCTGGAGGGCGTGCTGCTCGATCGGCTCTCCGATGCCGGCGAATTGGCGCTGATCCGCCAGATTGCCCAGTGGCCGCGCCAGGTCGAGGCCGCCGCGGCGGCCCATGAGCCGCATCGCATCGCCTTCTACCTCTACGATCTGGCTGCCGCCTTCCATGCCCATTGGAATCGCGGGCGCGAGGAGCCGGGCCTGCGTTTTGTGGTCGAAGGCGAACCCGACCTGACGCGGGCGCGTCTGGCGTTGGTGCAGGGCATCGGATTTGTGATAGGATCAGGATTAAAGGTCTTCGGCGTAACACCCGTCGAAGAAATGAGATAATGCACATGCGCCGGTCCCCCTCCGGCGACGGTCCAACGATCTACCGACCGAGCGAGTCGGTATCCATGCGGCTCGATCCGCCGCCTCGGCCCGTCGCGCACGAACCCGATTCGATCCCGCCGCCGCCGCGGGACTCCCTTCTCATGCGCGTCAACAGGCGCCGCGGGCAGATCCTGACCGTCATGGTGTCGGTCGCCGCCATCGCGAGCTTCGGTTCGGTCGTGTGGTGGGCGCATAACCAGGACGTCAAGGCGGGTGGCCGCGGGCTCGAGCCGCTGGTCGTGCAGGCGCCGACCACGCCGGCGCGCATCAAGCCCGAGAATGCCGGCGGCCTGGTGCCGCCCAACCAGGACAAGGAAGTCTTCAATCGCATCTCGCCGGGAGCCGTCCCGAGCCAGCCAGAGAAGCTTTTGCCGGTGCCGGTGAATCCCAGGCTGCCGGCGAACGGGCTGCCGACGCCGGCCGCACCCAAGCCGCCGGAAGCCGAGGTCGCCAAGGCGCCGACTCCGCTGCAGCCCAATCCACCGGCGACGGCCACCAGCCCGACGCAGCCCCCCGCGGCCGAGGCGAAGGGGCCGACCAATCCGCCGAACGTCCAGCAGGCTTCGACCACGCCCACGACCGACAGCGGCCCCAGCATCGCCAGCCTGATCGAGAACATGTCCGGCCCGACCGGCGGCTGGCGCGTGCAGATCGCCTCGGTGAAGAGCGAAGACGTGGCCAAGTCGACCTGGGCACGGCTGCAGAGCGCCCACGGCGACGTCCTGTCCAGCCTGCGCATGCAGGCGGTGCGGGTCGATCTCGGCGACAAGGGCACCTGGTATCGCGTCCAGGCCGGCCCGCTCGACGAGAAGCAGGCGCACAGCGTCTGCGCCAATCTCAAGGCACGCAAGACCGACTGCGTTTCCGTGCCGCCGGCGCGTTAACTCTTTCTCACTCGGATCGCGGACCTCCAGGTCCGCTCTCATCTCTTGAGGCGGGCCGAAGGCCCGCAGGCCCATGACTCCAAAAGCTGTCCTCTACGGCTGCGCCGGCCCCGATCTCACGCCCGACGAGCGCGCCTTCTTCCGTGACGCCGATCCGCTGGGCTTCATCCTGTTTGCCCGCAACTTCGATACGCCCGAGCGGGCGCGCCGTCTCACCGAGGAGTTGCGCTCCTCCGTGGCGCGGGCCGAGGCGCCCATCCTGATCGACCAAGAGGGTGGCAGGGTCGCCCGTCTGCGTCCGCCTTTTTGGCGGAAGGCGCCGCCGGCCCGCCTGCTGGGCGACCTCTATGCCAGCGATCCCGAGCGCGGCCTCGAAGCGGCGAAGATCAATTCGCGCCTGCTGGCAGCCGATGTCCTGTCGGTCGGCTGCGATGTCGACTGCCTGCCGGTACTGGATATCGCCTTCCCCGAGACCCATGCGGTGATCGGCGACCGCGCCTATGCCGACCGTCCGGAACCGGTCGCAGCGCTGGGCCGGGCCGCTGCCGAGGGTCTGCTGGCCGAGGGTGTGATGCCGGTCATCAAGCACATTCCCGGCCATGGCCGGGCCACGGTCGACAGCCACGATTCGCTGCCGCGGGTGACAGCGTCGCGTCCCGAGCTGGAGCGCACGGATTTCGTGCCATTCAAGCTCCTGTCCGATCTACCCTGGGCGATGACCGGCCATCTGCTTTTCGAGGCGATCGACCCGGCCGACTGCATCACGGTATCGGCAGGCAGCGTGAAGGAGATCATCCGCGGCCATATCGGTTTCGACGGGCTGCTGCTTTCCGACGATCTTTCCATGCAGGCGCTGGGCGGCTCCCTGGGGGATCGTGCCGCGCGGGCGCTGGCGGCAGGCTGCGATATCGCGCTCCACTGCAACGGGCGGATGGCCGAGATGGTGGAAATCGCCGGCCGCGTCGGCCAGATGACCGAAGCCGCCTGGCAGCGCTTCGAGAACGGCCGCGCCTTCCTGGCCCGTCATCGCGATCCCGCCGGGCGGCAGGGGCTCGTGGACGCTGCAAGAAGACTCGCTGAACTGCTGCCCGAATAGGGGCACCGAATGGGGATAAGGCGGGGTTTTATCCAGTGGCGGCAGGCGCTGCCCGTGGATTAAACCGGGGCAGCATGAACGAGCCTGCAAGCCCGCCCCCCGAAGACGTTCCGGTCTCCGAAGCGCCTGCTGCGCCCACCGAGACCGGTGTGGCCGAAACGGCGCCGGCCGAGACGCCGCCGGCCGCCGACGGCTTTGCCGCCGCCGGCCCTGACGTCATCGCGCCAGGCGAGGGCGAGCTGATCGTCAATCTCGAAGGTTTCGAAGGTCCGCTCGACCTTCTGCTGACCTTGGCGCGCGACCAGAAGGTCGATCTGCGGCGCATCTCCATGGTGGCGCTGGTCGACCAGTATCTGGCGCATGTCGCTCAGGCACGCCGGCTCAGGCTGGAACTGGCGGCCGACTATCTCGTGATGGCGGCTTGGCTGGCCTACCTCAAGTCGCGCCTGCTGCTGCCCGAGCCGCCGGCCGACGAGCAGCCGACCGGTCAGGAGATGGCCGACGCGCTGCAATGGCAGCTGCGCCGCCTGGAGGCGATGCAGGAAGCAGGCGCCCGACTGATGGCGCGCCCGCAGCTCGGCAAGGACATCTTCTCGCGCGGCCAGCCCGAGGGTGTGATCGTTGTTCGCCGCGCCGTATGGGACGTCAAGCTCTACGACCTGCTGCAGGCCTACGGCCATCAGGTGCGGCCCAAGGACGCCGACACCTACCAGATCGCGCCGATGCAGTTCTTCTCGGTCGAGGAGGCTGCCGAGCGGCTGGGCCGCATGCTGGGCATCGCTATCGACTGGCAGGCCTTGGAGGCCTTCCTGCCGGCCGGCCTCACCGATCCGACCAAGCGCCGCTCGGCCATCGCCTCGACGTTCGTCGCGGGCCTGCAGCTTGCCAAGGACGGCCAGATCGAGCTGCGTCAGACCGAGCGTTTCGGCCCCATTCAATTGCGTAAACGTACCGAGCAACGGTGACGGTTCCCGACATGTCCGATCAAGAAATCAAAGAGTCCGCCGTCGAAGAGCCGAAGGACGAGGGAGCGGCCATGGCCGATCCTGCGCCCGAAAGCGCCAGTGCCGTCGAGGATCCGTCCGAGGACGAAGAAGAGCTGGAGGCCGCCCGCAAGCCGCAGGATTCCGACGAAGACGACGGCGATGATGATGACGACGACGACGAGTCGGACGATGACGATGATTCGGACGACGAAGACGACGACGAGTCGGATGAGGACGAAGACGAGGAGTCGGACGAAGACGACGACTCCGATGACGATGATGAGTCGGACGACGAC
>MKRV01000181.1 GCA_001897995.1 Alphaproteobacteria bacterium 65-37
CTCGGGATGGGCCTCGAGGTGATCGGCAAGGGCGATCGCCGCGTCGCCCAGCGCCGCATCGTTGCGGGCGGACAGCGGCAGGAGGTGACGTCGCGTCGGCGCCTCGCGGCGGGAGGGCAGCAGAACCGGCGCTTCTTCGAGCACGACATGGACGTTCGTGCCGCCGACGCCAAAGGAACTCACGCCGGCACGTCGTGGCGCACCGGCCGTCGTCCAGGGCGCGAGGGTGGTCGGAAAATAGAAGGGGCTGCCGGCCAGCCCCAAATGGCGGTTCGGCCGTTCGAAGTTGGTGAGGGGCGGAATCTCGCGGTGCTGCAGGGCGAGCACCGCCTTGATCAGGCCGGTGACGCCCGCGGCGGCATCGAGATGGCCGATATTGGCCTTCACCGAGCCCAGGGCACAATGGGGCTTGTCGACCGTCTGCTCGGCGAACCCGCGCACCAGCCCATCGAACTCGATCGGGTCGCCAAGCGGCGTCGCGGTGCCGTGGCATTCGAGGTAGCCGATCGACGCCGGCTCCACGTCGGCGGCGGCGATCGCTGCGGCGATGACCTCGGCCTGGCCATGGACGCTCGGAGCGGTGAAGCCCACCTTGTCGCTGCCATCATTGTTGACGGCGCTGCCGCGGATCACTGCATAGATGTGATCGCCATCCTCGATCGCCTCGGCAAGGCGCTTCAGCAGCACGATCGCGGCGCCGTCCCCGAAGACGGTGCCGGTCGCCTTGTCGTCGAACGGCCGGCAGATGCCGTCCGCTGAGACCATGCCGCCTTCCTGGTGCAGGTAGCCGCGCTTCTGCGGGAAGGTGACCGAGACGCCGCCGGCCAGCGCCATGTCGGACTGGTAGAGCAGCAGGCTCTGGCAGGCCTGGGCGACGGCGAGCAGCGACGTCGAGCAGGCGCTCTGCACCGTCATCGCCGGCCCGCGCAGGTTGAGCTTGTAGGCGATGCGGGTCGCCAGCGTGTCGGAAAGCGCCCCGAGCAGCGTGTCGTAGGAGCCCACCTGGTAGTCGCTGGCAAACGCGTCGGCATTCAGCCGCTCCGCCAGCACGTGGGTCAGCAGGTAGGTGTTCATGCTCGAACCAGCGAACATGCCGATCGAGCCCGGATACGTCGCCGGATCGTAGCCGGCGTCCTCGAGGGCGACCCATGCGCATTCCAGCATCAGCCGGTGCTGAGGATCGGTGAGGGCCGCTTCGCGCGGCAGCATGCCGAAGAACTCGGCGTCGAACCTGTCGACGTCCTTCAGGATCGAGCGGGCCCGCACGAAGTTCGGGCTGTGGCGAACTTCCGCCGAAAACGAGTCCTCGAGTTCCGCTTCCGAGAAGCGGCTGATCGAGGTGACGCCGGCGCGGATGTTCCGCCAGAACTGCGCGATATCGTCTGCACCGGGAAAGCGGCCGGCCAGTCCAATGACGGCGACGGCATTCTCCGGAATGGTCATCGCGCCGATCGGGCTCGCTGGATGTTCCTGAGGGCAGCCGCCTGCTGCTGGGCGCGGCGCTGCGCAGCGGTCTTGAGATCATCGCCACGCCCGTCGATCGCCTGCGCCAGTTCGCGAACGTTGGGATGGCGGAAGAGCGCCACGACGCCGGTGCCGGGCCATAGCTGTTCGATGGCGGCATGCGCTTCGACCAGCTTCAGGGACGTGGCGCCGAGATCGAAGAAGTTGGCGGCCGATCCGACGGCTTTCACGCCGAGCAGGCGCGAGAAGATATCGAGCAGCTTCTGCTCGGTATCGCCGCTCCCCGAAGCAAGCGATGCATCGGGAAGGACACGCGGTGTCGGCAGGCGGTCGTAGTCGACCTTGCCGTTCGGCTTCAGGGGAAACTCGTCCAGCACCACGAAGCGCGAGGGCTGCAGGTGCGGCGGCAGGGCGCCGCGCAGGCGCTCGCGGGCCGTCGAGGCGAACGTGGCGCGGTCGACGGCACCCGCGGCCGGCTTGAGATAGGCCGTCAAGACCGGCGCGCCGGCACTGTTCCGGGCCGCCGTCACGACGGCGTCGGCGATGCAGCTGTCATGCCGCAAGGCTTCCTCGATCTCGCCCGGCTCGATGCGCTTGCCGTCGATCTTCACCTGACGATCGCGGCGGCCGAAGAAGTCGAGGGCACCGTCGGGCCGCCGCCGCGCCAGGTCACCGGTGCGGTAGAGAACCGCGCCGGGCTGCTCGGGATCGGCGACGAACGAAGCTGCCGACTGGCAGGCATCCCCGATATAGCCCGACGCCAAGCCGAGGCCGCCCGTATAGAGCATGCCGATCTTGCCGTCGGGGACCGGGTTCATCGCGTCGTCGAGCAGGCGAACATAAGTGCCGTTGATCGGTGTGCCGATCGGCACCGGCCCACCGCCCCAGCCCTCCGCCGGAACGCGGTAGCAGCAGGTGAACGTCGTGTTCTCCGTCGGCCCATAGCCGTTGATGATCTGGCAGTCGGGAAGTGCCATCTGCGCCCGCAGGACCGATGTGGGCGACAGGACGTCGCCGCCGGCGAGAAGCTGGCGCAGGCCCTTCAGAGCGTCAAGCTGATGTTCGACCAGCAGGTGGAACAGACCCGCCGTGAACCAGGCGGTCGTGACGGCGTTCCTGGCGATCGTGTCGGCGAGGTCGTGCAGCGAGGAACGGTCGTCCTTGACGATGACGCCCCGCGCGCCGTGCAAGAGGGTTCCCCAGATCTCGAACGTGCTGGCGTCGAAGGAAAGGGGTGCCGCATGGAGAAGGACCTCGTCGGCCGCAAAACGCGCATAGGTCTGATCGGCCACCAGGCGCACCACCCCGCGATGGGGCACCCGCACGCCCTTTGGCCGTCCCGTCGATCCGGACGTGTACATCACATAGGCGATGTCTTCCGGACGGCAGACGTTCTCCAGGGCCCAATCGTCTTCCGCTTCGCAGGCCGCCAGGGCCTCGTCGAGGTCGAACGTCGCGACGGGAAGGTCGCGCGTGCCGCATCCCGTGACCAGAACGATCCGGGCGCCACAATCCTGTAGCTGCCAGGCCTGATAGTCGGCCGGAGCCGCCGGATCGAGCGGAGCGTAGGCAGCGCCGAGCTTCAGCGTCGCCAGCATCGCCGTCAGCGATCGAATGGAGCGGCCGGCGCGCAAGGCGACGACGTCGCCCGCCGAGACTCCACAGCGTTGCAAATAGCGGGCGAGCCGGTTCGATCGCCGGTCCAACTCCGCATAGCTCGCCGCCTGGGCGCCTTGAACGATGGCAATGGACGCCGCCGCAGCCTTTGCGGTTGCGGCGAAGCGTTCCGTGATCGTTGCACCCCTGGCCGCGAAGTCGAAAACCTCCGCGCCGCGACGCCAAACAGGCGTAGCGGCCTCGGGTAATGACCCAGCCATCCCAATTCACCTTCCCACACACAAGGAAGACCGCGGTTGGCGCACCGATCCCCAAACCGATGCGCCACGATCATCCAAGGTCATCAATATATCACAGGGCAGGGCCCGTCAATTATTTCATCAACGCTGCTGTTAACGAGAGATCGCCCACCAAGAAACGCTCGGTTCCGATTGGCCGCACTCCGTTTTCGGCACCAATGAACAGGTTGGAGGAGGTTGGCGGCCGTTTCGTGGCATAAGACTGCAGTTGAAACGAAGTAATAGATTCAAGATATCGCTTCAAGACTGCAATTTATGGCCAAAAAGGCCCATCCATCCCCAGAACAATCGTGGGGCGATGTCAGTCCGGTGTCACGCCAAAGCGCCG
This sequence comes from Alphaproteobacteria bacterium 65-37, assembly GCA_001897995.1. Classification (GTDB taxonomy): domain Bacteria; phylum Pseudomonadota; class Alphaproteobacteria; order Reyranellales; family Reyranellaceae; genus Reyranella. The sequence continues at coordinate 3,709 of MKRV01000181.1, forward strand.
TTGCCAGAAGTCGCGGCTGCGCCGCTCGCCGATATCGCAGCCCAGTTCGTATTCCGGCTGCACGAAACGGGTGTAGTCGTCGTCGTTGCGGGCGGGGCGACGGCCGCTCTGGCTGAGCTGGAGGCTCTGGGCGAGGTGGATGCCCTGGCGGTCGATCGCGAGGTCGCCGTTCCGGTGGACAGCGAAGTCGATATCGGGCCGCGGGCCGAGGTCCGCAACCTCCTGGAGCAGCTTCTTGCGGATGGCGCGGGGGAAGTCCTCGAAGCTGCGGGCGACTTCGACGAAGGAGCGCGGGCCGCCGGTCACACAATGAAGGTAGTACTTGTCGAGGTCGTCCTCGGCCGGAAAGCCGAACGGGTTGGGCCTGCCGTTCATGATCGGCAGCCCGTTGATGACGATGCGGTCCTTCAGGGCGTCCTGGCGCACCTCGGTGACCAGGCCGCCGTCGTTGTTCGAGCCGTCGCCCGAGATGTCCAGCACCTTGCGGTCGGCCTCGTAGGGGCTGCGGCCATACATCGGGATGGCATAGCGTATCGCGCCGCTGATCGAGGTCCGGCGCGCGATCGAGATCGGCGCGGCGTCGAGGCGATCGGTGAACGCTTTGATGGCAGCCTCCGAATCGAGGAGGGTCCAGTCGATCAGAAGCTTCTGCACCCAGGCATCGGACCATTCGAAATAGGCGACGACGATCCGACCGTGATTGCCGCCCAAGATGGCCTTGACGATCACTGGATCGCGAAAGGCGTCGATATAGCCTTGTCGCTGCAGGCGGGCCTCGTCGGGGTCGATGCTGCCGGAGATGTCGATGGCCAGGACCAGGGCGAGGTCGACTTCCTTCTTGTCCTGCGCCGCGACAGGCAGGACCGCGACGAAGGCGGCGAGCAGACCGAGCAGCCAGCGCATCACGATCTCCACTTGGGTACGCAAGTTAGGGGGCACGCATGTCGGGACACAAGGCGACGCAAGAAGCATACCGCCCGTCGGAAGCGGCTGTCAGCCATGCACTGGACGGCGACGGCGGACGGTCGGTAGCTTCTCTGTGAGAAGAAAATGGAGGAAGCCCATGGACCTTGCCCTGAGTGCCGCGGATCAGGCTTTTCGTGACGAGGTGCGGCGTTTCCTCGACGAGAACCTCACCGAGGATCTGCGCGAGGCGGGCCGCAAGACCGGCGGCGTCTTCGCCGAGTTCGAGGCCGGGCGGCGCTGGCACCGGGTGCTGGCCAACAAGGGCTGGTCGGCGCCCAACTGGCCCAAGGAGTATGGCGGCACCGGGTGGAACGCGACGGAACGCTACATCTTCTCCCGCGAATGCACAGCGGCTGATGCGCCGCGGATCTTCTCGATGGGGCTGCGCATGGTCGGCCCCGTCATCATGAAGTTCGGCACGCCCGAGCAGAAGGCCAAGTACCTGCCGCGCATCGTGGCCGGCGATATCGTGTTCTGCCAGGGCTATTCCGAGCCGGGCTCGGGCTCCGACCTGGCGAGCCTGAAGACACGTGCCGTGCAGGACGGCGACGACTACGTGATCAACGGCACCAAGATCTGGACCACCGGCGCCCACGTCGCCGACCACATGTTCTGCCTGGTGCGGACCTCGACCGAAGGCAAGCCGCAGGACGGCATCTCGTTCGTTCTGATCGATTCGATGAAGACGCCGGGCCTCAGCGTGGCGCCGATCGTGACCCTGGCAGGCGACCACGAAGTCAACCAGGTCTTCTTCGACAATGTCCGCACGCCGGTGGCCAACCGAATCGGGCCCGAGAATGCGGGCTGGACGGTGGCCAAGTATCTGCTGGAGTTCGAGCGTGGCGGCGAGGCCTATACGCCCAATCTCTATGCCCGCATCGACGACGTGCGCCGCATCGCCAAGGACGAGGCCGCCGACGGCTCGGGACGGCTGATCGACGAGCGTAGCTTTGCCGAACGCCTGGCCGAGGCGGAGATGGAAATCCAGGCCCTGGAGATGATCGAGATGCAGGTCCTGTCGGACCTCAGCAAGGGCCGCAATCCCGGCGCGGTCTCGTCGGCGATGAAGATCAGGGGCAGCGAGACCCTGCAGCGCATCGATCATCTCGGTGTCGAGGCGCTCGCCTGGTACGCCGCGCCGTTCGAGCCGGAGGCGAGGCTGCTGGGACACAACGCCCCGACAGTGACGCCGGAGGTGGGGATCACGGCGGCGCCGCTCTACCTCAATAACCGGGCCTCGACGATCTACGCGGGCTCCAACGAGATCCAGCGCAATATCATCGCCAAGGCCGTGCTCGGACTGTGAGCGGCGTCTTCTACAGGCTGCATGGCCTCAATCCGTCGCCCTACTCGGTGAAGATGCGGGCGCTGATGCGCTACCGCCGCCTGCCCTTCGTATGGGATGCGGTGGGCTCGCCGCGCGATATCGCAGTGGCCGCCGGCCTGCCGCCGGTGATCCCGGTGCTGCGCTTTCCCGACGGGCGTCTGATGAACGACTCGACGCCGCTTGCACATGCTTTGGAGCGCGAGCATCCCGGCGTCCGCTCGGTCATTCCCGACGACCCAGGGCTCGCCTTCGTCAGCGACCTGCTCGAGGATTTCGGCGACGAGTGGCTGACCAAGATCATGTTCCATTACCGCTGGTACTATGCCGCGGACCGTGCCTTCGCCCAGACCTGGGTGGTGAGCTCGCGCGATCCGGTGATGGCGCAGGACGTGCGGCAGGCGACGATGACGGCATTCAACGACCGCCAGGTCGGGCGCATGGCATTGGTCGGCTGTACCGAGCAGAATCGGCCGGTGATCGAGGAGAGCTACCGGTTCGTCCTCGACACGCTCGACCGCCAGGTCCGTAGCCTGCCGTTCCTGCTGGGCTCGCGCCCGTCGCTCGGCGACTTCGGCATCTATGGCCAGCTCCAGATCCTCTCGGTCGATCCGACACCGGCCGCCGAGATGCGCAGCCGCGCGCCCGACCTGTTTTGCTGGCTGATGCGGGTCGACGATGCGTCCGGCGTCGAGGGCACGTGGATCGATGCCGATGAATCCTTGCCGCAGGGCGTGACGGACCTGCTGCGTCATGCTGCGGTAACCTACCTGCCGTTTCTTCATGCCAATGCGCAGGCGCTGCAGGAGGGGCGGGAGGCGTTCGACGTCGAGCTGCTCGGCCGGCGCTACGCGCAGGCGCCGTTTCGCTACCAAGGGAAGTGCTACGATGCTCTGCGCAAGAAGTTCGCCGCCCTGCCGGAGCCGTCGCGCCGGCGTCTGGCGCCGGTGCTCGAGGAGGCCGGGTGCCTTCGGTACTTGTAAGCAACCAATTCACTGCATATTTGTAAGGGTATGACCGACCCGTATTCCGTCCTGGGCGTGCCGAGGACCGCCTCGGAGGAAGACATCCGCAAGGCGTTCCGTGCGCTCGCCAAGAAACACCACCCCGACCTCAATCCCGGCGACAAGGCCGCTGAGGCGAAGTTCAAGGAGATCAGCCAGGCCAACGAGCTGCTTTCCGATGCGGAGAAGCGTCGCCGCTTCGACGCGGGCGAGATCGACGCCACCGGCCAGGAAGTGCCGCCGCGCGGCTTCTATCGCGACCAGGCGGGCGGCTACGGCGGCAAGTACGAGCGGGCCGGCGCCCACGACTCCTTCGTCGACATGGGCGGTGTCTTCTCCGAGATGTTCGGTGAGCGCCGCGGCTACGGTGGCGGCGGCTTCGACATGAGCGGCATGCCTGTGACCTACAGCCTGCGTGTGCCGTTCCTCGTGGCCGCGCGCGGCGGCAAGCAGCGGGTCGACCTGCCGGACGGCAAGACACTCGACATCGACATTCCCGAGGGCACGACCGACGGCCAGACCTTGCGGCTGAAGGGGCAGGGCATGCCCGGCAGCCAGGGGCGTCCAGCGGGCGATGCCTATGTCGAGATCCGCGTCGAGCCGCATGCCTTCTTCGAGGCGCGCGACAACGACATCCACGTCGAACTGCCGGTGACGATTACGGAAGCAGCACTCGGCGGGAAGGTGCGCGTGCCGACCGTCGCTGGACCGGTGATGCTGAACGTGCCCGCAGGCTCCAACACCGGCACCTCGCTGCGCCTCAAGGGCCGCGGTCTGCTCGATCGCCGATCCGGCCAGCGTGGTGACCAGTATGTGAAGCTCAAGGTCGTGATGCCCGAGCAGCCCGACGCCAAGTTGAAGGAGTTCCTGGAGAACTGGGAGGCGGGCAAGGCCTATGATCCGCGCCAGGGCATGGAGCAGTTCACATGACGACCCTCGACGAATTGCTGCGCGAGCATCGCCGGCTGACGGCGGTCCATGTCGAGCGCTGGGTTGCCCGGGGCCTGCTGCATCCGGCGGGCAGCGTCGAGGCCTGGAGCTTCGAGGCGATCGACGTGGCGCGCGCGCGCCTGCTGGCCGACCTCGTCGACGATCTGGGCTTCGACGACGACTCGGTCGGGACGGTGGTCGACCTGGTCGACCAGGTGAACACGCTACGCCGTCAGCTCGACCTGCTGGGGCAGGCGATCGCCGGACAGCCCGCCGAGACCCGCGAGGCGATCGCGCGGGCGCTCGCGCGGCTCACGGCAAAGGGATGACGCCGGCCGATATCGACCAGAGGCTCGCTTTCCTCAAGGAAGCCGAGCGGCTCAAGGACGTCGTCCGGAACTCCTACACCTCCAAGGGGCGGCGCGAGAGCACGGCGGAACATACCTGGCGCCTCTGTCTCACGGCCATGGTGTTCCAGGATGCGCTCGGCGATCTCGACTTTCTGAAGCTGCTCAAGATCTGCGTCCTGCACGATCTCGGCGAAGCCATCAACGGCGACATACCGGCCAATGCGCAAGGCAGCGTGCCGGACAAGGGGCGCCGCGAACGGGTCGACCTCCTGCAGCTGATGGAAGCCCTGCCGGCGGCGCTGCGCGAGGAGTTCGTGGGCCTATGGGACGAATACGAGAACGCCTCGTCGCCTGAAGGCCGCGCGGTCAAGGCTTTGGACAAGATCGAGACGATCCTGCAGCACAATCAGGGGCGCAACGCTCCCGACTTCGACTACGGGTTCAACCTCAGCTACGGCCGCAAATACACCGACAGCCGCGATCTCTTCCGCCAGATCCGCGAGGCCATCGACCGGGAGACACGGG
>MKRV01000182.1 GCA_001897995.1 Alphaproteobacteria bacterium 65-37
GCCGCGCAGCAACCGCCGTCACAATCCACGCCGGCGCAACAGCAGCAGCGACCGGCCGCGAAACCCGGCCAGGCGACGAAGCCCGCGCCGCAACCCGCCGCCAAGCCGGGCCCGAAATCGCCGTTCACGCCGCCCGCCTTCAAGATCACGATTGCAACCGAAGGCGCCTATCCGCCGTTCAACTACCTCGACCGCAAGGGCCTGCCGGCCGGCTTCGAGATGGAGCTGGCGCAGGAAGCCTGCCAGCGCATGAAGGCGGAATGCGAATTCATCGCGCTGAAATGGGACGAGCTGATTCCCGGCCTGCTCGACAAGAAGTTCGACATCATCATGTCGTCGCTGGAAGTGACGCGCGAGCGACGCCAGCGCATGGGCCTGTCGCGCCGCTACTACCTGTCGCCCGGCGCTTTCATTGCGGCCAAGGGCGCGCCGTTCGACGGCCCGCCGTCTCTCCTGCGCAACAAGCGCATCGGCGTGCAGAAGGATTCAATGCATGCCGACTGGGCCGACAAGAGCTTCCGACGCTCCGCCCAGCTCAAGCGCTATGGCACGGCCGACGAGGCACTGCAGGCGCTGGCAAAGGACGAGGTCGATGCGGTGTTCGGCGACAAGGTGCAGCTCTGGCTGTGGAGCCAGAAGCCCGAGGGCAAGTGCTGCGAGCTGGTCGGGCAGGACATCAAGGATACGCAGACGCTGGGCGTCGGCGTCTCGGCCGGCCTGCGCAAGGAGGACGCCAAGCTGCGCGACGCCCTCAACAAGGCCTTCGCCGACATGCTGAGCGACGGCACCTACCGCAAGATCAACGAGAAGTACTTCCCGTTCGCGCTCAATTGAGCGGCTGACCAACACTTCTCCTTCCCCGCGCGAAGCGCGGGGAAGGAGAGATTGAAAATATCAGTGCAGCGAGCGCTCGCGCGACACGTAGTGGCCGCGCTTCAGCTCCTTGAAGAACTGCGGCACCTGAGGATGCGACACCGGCTTGCCGGTGTCGTCGGGCAGCAGGTTCTGCTCGGAGACATAGGCGACGTAGGTCGTCTGCGCGTTCTCGGCCAGCAAGTGATAGAAAGGCTGGTCGCGACGCGGCCGGACCTCTTCGGGGATCGAGGCCAGCCATTCCTCGGTGTTCGCGAACACCGGGTCGACGTCGAAAATGACGCCGCGGAACGGGTAGATCCTGTGCTTCACCACCTGGCCGATCGCGAACTTGGCACGGCGCAGCGGCACCGCCCCAAGCGTCGCTCCGGAGGCAGGGCCGGATGCTTGGTTCATGGGTTCCATAGCCAAAGTATTGCTCCGAACCGGTTCAGAGGCAACGCAGGAGGACCGTTGAATCGACTTCAAACCGCAACAACGCGTGAAAAATGGCCGCATGGATCGCAGCGCAGGATTCCGGCCATACGCCCTGCAGTGGGCGGATGGGTCAGGGGCCGGACAGCTGGCTCTGGGTACGTTTCAGGACGGTACCTCGGTTGACGGGGGCGGTCCGCCTGTGGACTCTGAGGGCGATAGGCTGCCTGGGAAGGTATCGTTGGCCGATGGCTTGAAAGTACGGTTCTGGGGGGTGCGCGGATCGATTTCCTGCCCCGGGGCCGAGTATGCCCGCTACGGCGGCAATACCTCCTGCCTGGAAGTGACGGCCGGTGGCCGGCGCCTCATTTTCGACGCCGGGACGGGTATTCGCACGCTGGGCGTCGAGTTGGCACGGCAGGCCGGCCTCGATCTCGATATCTATTTCACCCATACGCATCTCGATCACATCTCGGGCCTCACGTTCTTTGCTCCGCTGTTCGAACGGAGTAACTCAGTGCGTATGTGGGCGGGCCATCTCGAGGCGCCCTACACCCTGAAGAAAGTCGTGGGCCATCTGATGCAGGCGCCGCTCTACCCGGTGTCGCTCGATGTCTTCCAGGCAAGCGTCGAGTTTCGCGAGTTCAGAGCCGGCGAACTTCTGTCCTGCGGCGATGCGGTCGGCCTGCGCACCGCGCCGCTCAACCATCCCAACGGCGCCACCGGTTATCGCGTCGATTACCGTGGCAAGTCGATCTGCTACATCACCGACACCGAACATCGCGAGGGCCAGCGCGACCGCACCATCGTCGAGCTGTGCCGCGGTGCCGACGTGATGATCTACGATTCGAGCTACACCGACGAGGAATATGCACGCTACCGCGGCTGGGGTCATTCGACCTGGCAGGAAGGCGTGCGACTGGCGGACGCCGCCGGGGTCGGTACACTCGCGATCTTCCATCACGACCCCAGCCACGACGACGCCTTCATGGACGGCGTGGCGCGCGAGGCGGCTCTGCTGCGCCCCGGCACGGCAGCAAACGGTTTGCCCCGCGTGATCGTCTCTCACGAAGGTCTCACTCTCAGTCCGTGAGCGTATTGTAATGACTGCCAGGCTCAGCCTGCGCGGCCGCTGGCGGCGGTTCGCGCTCGGATTGCCGACCGTTCTCGGCTTGAAACCACGCGGCTGGTTCATCCCGCACCGCTACGCGCCCCTGTTGCCGCCACCCGGCGCGCAGCCGCCGTATCCGGCGATCGAGCACCTGTTCGAAAGCCGATTGGCCGACTTCACTGCGGTGATCGATTCCGTCGACACTCAGGCGTCGGCCCTCGAGGGCCTGAAGAGCCTGCTCGACCAGTCGTGGTTTCCCTCGCTCGACGCCGCCGTGGCCTATGCGCTGGTGCGGGACCGCAAGCCGCGCCGCGTCGTCGAGGTGGGGTCGGGGCATTCGACCCGCCTGCTCTCCAAGGCGCTGGGCGGCCTGGGCGAAATCCTGGCGATCGATCCGGCGCCGCGGGCCGACATTGCCGGCCTGCCGGGGGTGCGCGTGGTGCCGACGACCCTGCAGGCCGCGCCGCCGGAAGTTCTGGAAGGCTTGCAGGCCGGCGACGCCCTGTTCATCGATTCCAGCCATATCCTGATGCCGGGCAGCGACGTCGATATCCTGCTGAATCGCGTCCTGCCGCGCCTGCCGGCCGGCGCGCTGGTCCATATCCACGACATCTTTCTGCCCTACGACTATCCCGCGATCTGGGGCTGGCGCGCCTACAACGAGCAGCAGGGCGTGATGCCCCTGCTGGCGACCGGCGCCTACACGCCGCTGTTCGCCAGCGCCTGGGCCGAAAAGCGGCTGGCCGACCGGCTGGCGCGTTCCGTGGTGGCACGCCTGCCGCAGCCGGCCGACGCACTGCCGGCCAGCCTCTGGCTCGAGAAGCGTTAGGACGGCGATGCTCGGCCGCCTGCGCGCCTGGGTATTCGGCGGTCTGCCTGGCGGCGACGGTACCGGCGCGCTTCCCGAGCGCGTGCAGGCCGCGATCCGCCGCCAGCAGGAGCAGAGCGAGATCCTGATTGGCTGGGTCCAGCTCGCCATCGTCGCGCTGGTCGCCACGGCCTACGAGTCGACCGCCATGCCGACTGGCGTCGTCCAGGAGGACTACTCCTTCGAACTCGATGTGCTGGCGACCTACGGCCTCTTCTGCCTGCTGCGGCTCGGCCTCGCCTATGCCCGCCTGCTGCGCCCCTGGATGCTCTACCTGTCGGTGGTCGCCGACATCGCGTTGCTGATGGGGCTGATCTACTCGTTTCACTATAAGTACGCCCAGCCGGCCGTCTTCTATCTGAAGGTGCCGACACTTCTTTATGTCTTCCTGTTCATCGCCCTGCGCGCCCTGCGCTTCGAGGCACGTTTCGTACTCTTCACCGGCTTCGTCGCCATCCTGGGCTGGATCGGCCTGATCCTCTACGCGCTGGGAGGCCGAGGCGGGCCGCCCAACCCGACCCACGACTTCGTCGAGTACATGAACAGCAATGCGCTGCTGCTCTATGCCGAGATCGACAAGATGGTGGCGATCCTGCTGACCACGGTCGTGCTCGCCCTGGCGATCGCCCGCGCCCGCCGTCTGCTGGTGCGCGCCGTGAGCGAAGGCGTCGCCGCCCGCGACCTCTCGCGCTTCTTCGATCCCGGTGTCGCCGCCCGCATCCGGGGCGCCGCCATGTCGATCAAGGCGGGCGAAGGCGAACTGCGCGACGCCGCCATCCTGACGGTCGACCTGCGCGGCTTCACGCAGCTGTCGACCGAGCTCTCGCCCGCCGCGGTCATGGCACTGCTGCAGGAGTATCAGGGCCGCATCTGTCCGCTGATCGCCAGCCATGGCGGCAGCATCGACAAGTTCCTGGGCGACGGCATCCTGGCCTCCTTCGGGGCCGTCATGGCCTCGCCGACGGCGGCCGCCGATGCGCTGCGGGCAGCCGACGCCGTGATCGACACCGCCACGCAATGGTCACGCGAGCGCGCGGCCGCCGGAAAGCCCTCGGTCGAAATCGGCCTGGCCGTCGCCTCCGGTCGCGTCGTGTTCGGCGCCGTGGGTGACGGCGAGCGGCTCGAATTCACCGTGATCGGCGATGCCGTGAATTTCGCCGCGAAGCTCGAGAAGCACAACAAGCAGGAAGGCACACGGGCCGTGACCGATGTGACGACCTACCGGCTGGCCGAAGGTCAGGGCTACGTACCATCGGGACCACGCGAACAACGCCCGGGCCGGCCGGTCGGCGGTGTCGCGGAGGCGGTAGATCTGGTGATTCTCGCGATCTGACGGGGCCAGGCGCCGCGCCGGCCGGTCCCGGTTGCCTTGCCCTTTCCCCATTCGGGGCCTATGTAATTTGGCGACAGGTAAGGAAAACGCGTTGGGTAGCGAGCTGGCGGAGCGCCATCGTGGGTAACAACTACGACATCATCCTGATTGGACTGGTTGCGGTCTTCTTGATCTTGCGGCTGAGGTCCGTGCTCGGCAAACGCACCGGCAACGAGCGGCCGCCGGCGCGCGATCCGTTTACGCCGCCTGCACCGCCGCCGGCTTCGTCGCTTGGCGGCAACGATGGGGCGCAGGGTAACGACAATGTCGTGCCGCTGCCCAATGCCAATCAGCAGCCTGCCCCACGGCCGTCGAACGCCACCAGCGGCCCGGGCGGCATTCGTGCCACGGTCATGCCCACGGCAACGGCAGGTGTCGCCGCCATCCGCGCCGCCGATCCGTCGTTCGATCCGCTGGGCTTCGCGGCCGGCGCCCGCGCTGCTTTCACGGCCATTGTCGAGGCGTTCGCCCGCGGCGACACCGGCACGCTGAAGCCCTTGCTGGACAGCACGACCTTCGCGAGCTTCGAATCCGCCATCCGCGGACGCATCGAACGCAAGGAGAAGGCCGAAGGCACCCTGATCGGCTTCGAGGCCTCGGACGTTGCCGCGGCCGAGCTGCAAGGCAGCCACGCGACCGTGACGGTGCGTTTCGTCAGCGAGCAGATCAACGTCGTGCGCAATGCCGAGGGCATGATCGTCGACGGCAATCCCAACGAGGTGCAGAAGGTCATCGACCTCTGGACGTTCCGCCGCGACACCAAGTCCGGCGACCCCAACTGGCAGCTCATCAAGACCGAAAGCGAAGGCTGAAGGAGTTATCGCGGATAATGCGCTGGAGCGTCCTCGCCAGCGGCGCGACCTGGGTGGTCGTTGCCGGTTTTCTTTCCGCCTGCGCCAGCACACCGGGCCCCACGCCCGAACAACGTGCGGCGATGGCACCGATTTCCTTCAACGAGATTCCCGGCTGGGCCGATGATCGGCATGGCGAGGCATTGGCCGCCTTCCGCCGGTCCTGCCCCAAGCTGACCACGGGCCCCGAGACGAAGATCGTGACCGACGGCGGCGAGAAGACCATCACGCCGGCGGAATGGCAGCGCATTTGCGATTCTGCGGCCGCCGTCAAGGCAGGCGATGCCCGCGCCGCCCGCAGCTTCTTCGAGGACAATTTCCGCCCCCTGGTCGTCCAGACCCCTGGCAAGTTCACCGGCTATTTCGAGCCCGAGCTGCGCGGCAGCAAGGCGCCGTCGCGCCTGTTCACCGTGCCGGTCTACCGCAAGCCGGCGGATCTCACGGACAAGCCATACTATACGCGCGCCGAGATCGAGAGCGGCGTGCTGAAGGGCAAGGGCCTCGAGATCGCCTGGGTGCAGGATCTCGTCGGCCTGTTCGAGGTCCAGGTGCAGGGTAGCGGCCGCATCCAGCTCGCCGAAGGCGGCACCATGACCCTGGGCTATGACGGCACCAACAACCGACCCTACACGGCGGTGGGTGCAGTGCTGGTCGAAATGGGCGTGATGAAGAAGGAAGACGCAACCTGGCCCGCGATTCGCGACTGGATGAAGCGTAACCCGCAGCAGGCGCGCGACGTGATGCGCCGCAACGAGCGCTATGTCTTCTTCAAGGACACCCGGACCTCGGCGCCGATCGGCGCCGAAGGCGTGGTGCTGACGGCCCAGCGCAGCATGGCGGTCGATCCGACGTTCACGCCCTACGGCACGCCGATCTGGATCGACACCAAGCGGCCGGTGATCCGCAAGCCCGGCACGAACGAGCCCTATCGCCGCCTGATGGTGGCCCAGGATACCGGCGCCGCCATCAAGGGCCCGGCGCGCGGCGACGTCTTCTTCGGTGCCGGCCCTCAAGCCGCCGAATGGGCCGGCCGCATGGTCGGCGACGGCCGCGCCATCGTCCTCGTGCCGAACAAGGGATAGAGGGCAAGGGGTAGAGGGCGTCAGGGCTGGATGACTCCAGCCGCTCTGCACAGCGTTTTCGATCGGTCGATCTTCTTGGCTGGGAGTTCGGCACTCAAGCGCGAAGATTACTTCGCGCGAAGCGCCGCTCATGGGGTCGGGAGAATAAGACAAGAGTGGCACTTCAGCGTGGAGGTTGCTCCGCGCGCAGTGCCGCGCTCCCAGCGAGAATTCCAAGCAAGAGGGCCCCTACAACAGGGTATTGCATGCCCTTTTCACCGACCCGAAGATGGCGCGGACCATGAAAGAAGATCCGTGTCGCCCCTCCATCTGACGACCAAGGAAGACGTAAGACTAAGCGTCCGCCCGGACCTGAAGTCGACAACCACCTATGTCCTCCTTGAGCAGGAAACCTGGTTCGAGAAGGAACTGCCGTTCCTGATGCATTTCCTGCAGCCCGGGATGGCGGCTGTCGATATCGGCGCCAATAACGGCGTCTATAGCCTCGCGATGGCGCGCGCCGTGGGTTCGACGGGAAAGGTATTCGCCTACGAGCCGGCCGAGGAGACGCGGCAGCTTCTCGAGGCAAGTCGACTCCTCAATGCGGCGGACAATCTCGAGGTCTTCGGCAACGCCCTGTCGGATCGCGAGCGTACAGGCTTCCTGCGCCATGGACATAGCAGCGAACTCCACGTCCTGAGCGACGTCACGAGCGACACCGGCGGGGTGGGCGAGTCCGTTGCAGTGACAACCTTGGACTCGACAGCTGTGACGCGGAACTGGCGGTCGATCGACCTCCTGAAGATCGATGCCGAAGGCGAGGAAGAACGGATCATCGCCGGTGGCCGACGCCTGTTCGTCGAACAGGCGCCTTTGATGATGTTCGAGATCAAGGCGGGAGAAGAGGTCAATCACGGACTGCATCGCACGGTCGAAGCACTGGGCTATCGCTGCTTTCGCGTGCTGCCTGGCGTGCCGGTGCTCGTCCCCTTTGCCGCCGACGCGCCGATCGACATGTTCGAGCTCAACCTGCTGGCGGCCAAGCCCGAGACCGCCGCGACACTTGTCGGCCGGAACCTGCTGGTGGCGGAGATCAAACCGTGGCACCGCGGCGGGACCGCCGGCGCCGGTCTGGAGCTCATCGGACGTCAGGCTTACGGGCCCGCCTTCAGCTTCATCCGAAAGCCTCCCTCGCTGGAGCCGGACTATGCCGCCGCACTGGATGCCTATGCCGTCTGGCGCGCGCCGGCGGAGAGCATGGCGCGCCGGGTCGGCGCTTTGGCATTCGCGGCCTCGACCCTTCATGCCCTGTGTGCTCGCGCGCCGACACCGGCCCGCCTCTCGACTCTTGCCCGCGTTGCCGGCGAATGGGGCGATCGCGGCCCCTCGTTCAGGGCCGCCCGCCAGCTGCTCGAGGCGATCCAGCGCCCCGGAACGGCACTCAACGAACCCTTCTGGCCGGCCAGTGCACGCTTCGATTCACTGCCGATCGTCGGCGATCAGGCGCTGTGGTTTGCCGCCGCCGCAGGCGACCAGTTCGAAAGCGCACGCTCCTACTCCTCCTGTTTCGGCGGTGGCTCGCCGGTGCTGAAATGGCTCTGTGGCCTACCCTACCGGTCGTCCGAGCATCTTCGCCGGGCGTTGCTGCTGGCAGCGGCCGCCGGGCACCGCCCGACGGTCCCCCCCGAGCTCGGCCGCGACGCGCCGGATCATCTCAACGCCGTCCTGTGGCGAACAGGAAAGGTCCCCGGTACCGCCGCCTGAACCTGTCTGGGTCGTTGAACGGCATTTCAAGCGCTGCCATGTTCGGTCCGTGCCCACTCCTGCTCCCGCGGCGCCATCCCGCCGCGTCGCCCTGTTCGTCACCTGTCTGGTCGATCTCGTTCGCCCGGCCGTAGGCTTCGCCGCGGTCAAGCTGCTGGAAGACGCCGGCTGCACGGTCGAGGTGCCGCCTCTGCAGGTCTGCTGCGGCCAGCCGGCCTACAATACCGGCGATCGAGCCACGACGCGGGCGATCGCGCGGCAGGTGATCGACGCCTTCGAAGGCTACGACGCCGTGGTGGCGCCGTCGGGCTCCTGCGGTGGAATGCTGTCGCATCACTATCCGACACTGTTCGACGACGATCCCGCCCTCAAGGCCCGCGCCGAGAATCTGGCGTCGCGCAGCCACGAGCTGATCTCCTTCCTGGTCGACATATTGGGCGTCGACAAGGTTGCCGCCCGGTTCGACGGCACCGTGACCTATCACGATTCCTGCTCGGGCCTGCGCGAGCTCGGCGTCAAGCAGCAGCCGCGCCGGCTGCTCGCGTCCATCCCGGGGCTCGAACTGCGCGAGATGAAGACACCCGAAGTCTGCTGCGGCTTCGGCGGCACCTTCTGCGTGAAGTACCCCGAGATCTCCAACGCCATGGTCGGTGAGAAGTCGGCCGATATCGCCGCCACCGGCGCCGGCACGCTGCTGGCCGGCGATCTCGGCTGCCTGATGAACATGGCGGGCAAGCTGCAGCGCGAGGGCCAAGGCATCCGCGTGCGCCATGTCGCCGAGGTGCTGGCCGGCATGGCCGATCGGCCGGCGATTGGCGAACCCGACACGGGAGCGCGCTGATGCAATCGACGGCGCACGCCTTCAAGGACAATGTCGGCACCGCCCTGGCCGATCCCAACCTGCAGGATTCGCTGGCCAAGCTGAAGGTCGGCTTCTCCGAGCGCCGACGCCAGGCCGCCGAACGCCTGCCCGAATTCGAGGCGTTGCGCGATCGGGCGCGCGACATCAAGAACCATACGCTCGCGCATCTCGATTTCTATCTCGAGGAGTTCGAGCGCAAGGTCACGGCTCTCGGCGGCCATGTTCATTGGGCGCCGACGGCGGCCGACGCACGGCGCATCATCGCCGATCTCTGCCGCAGCGTGGGCGCCCGCACCGTCGCCAAGTCCAAGTCGATGGTGGCCGAGGAGATTGCGCTCAACGAGCATCTGGAAGCGCTGGGCATTGCGCCGATCGAGACCGATCTCGGCGAGTACATCATCCAGCTGCGCAACGAGCCGCCCAGCCACATCATCGCGCCGGCCGTCCATCTCACCAAGGACCAGGTGGCCGACACGTTCCTCGAGCATCACCGCGCGCTCGGCTTCGACAAGCGGCTGACCGAGCGCAACGATCTCGTCGCCGAAGCGCGCTATGTCCTGCGCCAGAAATTCCTCGACGCCGATGTCGGGCTGACTGGCGCCAACTTCCTGGTGGCCGAGACCGGCTCGTCGATGCTGGTGACCAACGAAGGCAATGCCGACCTCTCCAACACGCTGCCCCGGATGCACATCGTGCTGGCCAGCATCGAGAAGGTGATCCCAACGCTCGAGGATGCCGCCGTGCTGCTGCGCGTGCTGGCGCGCTCGGCGACCGGCCAGGAATCCTCGGCCTATACGACGCTCAACACCGGACCGAAGCGGCCGGACGACCTCGACGGGCCGGAGCAGTATCACGTGGTGCTGCTCGACAACGGCCGCTCCGGCGTGCTGGGCACCGAGATGCAGGACATCCTGCGCTGCATCCGCTGTGGCGCCTGCATGAACCACTGCCCGGTCTATGGGGCCGTCGGCGGCCATGCCTATGGCTGGGTCTATCCCGGTCCGATGGGCGCGGTGCTGACGCCGCAATTGGTGGGTGTCGAGGAGGCGAGCGACCTGCCCAATGCCTCGACCTTCTGCGGCCGCTGCGAGAGCGTCTGCCCGGTGCGCATTCCATTGCCCAAGCTGATGCGGCACTGGCGCGAGCGCGAATTCGAGCGCCATCTCACGCCCAAGGCGATGCGTCGGGGTCTCGCCATCTGGAGCTTCGTGGCGCGCCGGCCCGGCCTCTATCGCCGGCTCACGGCGGTCGCCAACCGCGTGCTCTCGCTGTTCGGCCGCGTCGAGGGCCGCTATCGCAGCCTGCCGCTGGCCGGAGGCTGGACGCGCTTTCGCGACTTCCCCGCGCCGCCGGCCGGGGGCACCTTCCATGCCCAGTGGCAGGCCGGGAGGAAACGGCCATGAGCACCGCCGACCGCTCGCAGATCCTGAACGGGATCCGCCGCTCGCTGCGACGCGGGGAATTGTCGGCCGACGGATTGCAGGCCGCCCAGGACCGGTTGCGCCAGCCGCCGCGCGGCCCGATCGTGGCGCGCGCCCAGCTCGGGCAAGCCGACAGGGTCGCGCTCTTCTGCCAGTGGGCCGAGTTCAACAATGCCACGATCGCCAGGGTCGGCGCCGCCGAGGTGCCGAGCGAAGTCGCGGCCTTTCTCGCGCGCAACAACCTGCCGGCCAGCATTGCGATGGCACCCTCTCCGCAGCTCGACGGCTACGACTGGGCCGGCCAGAAGATGCTCTCGATCCGCCGTGGCCGGGGCGAAGGCAGCGACCAGGTCTCGGTCACCGGCGCCTTCGCCGGCATAGCCGAGACCGGTACCCTGGTGATGGCCTCGGGCCCCGACCATCCGGTGTCGCTCAACCTCCTGCCCGACACGCACATCGTGGTGCTGCGCGAGGCCGATATCGTCGGCGGTTACGAGGATGTCT
>MKRV01000183.1 GCA_001897995.1 Alphaproteobacteria bacterium 65-37
AACGACGACATCTTTTCGAGTGATTCAACCCAATGGACTGCTGCCCGCATACCCCGACTCCTCACTGAATCGCCGATGCATTCGCAATGGCGATCGCCCCCTTCCCAATTGCAGCATGAGGAGCATCAGGTTGGCGGCGCGCAGGACCACGGCCCGGTCGACGGCGATCCAGCGTCGGCCAGCGTGGTCACACGCATATGAGCCCGAGACGACTTCAAATCCCTTGCATGAACGCTGAGGCGCTCTGCCTCAAAGGCAACCAAGGCACCCCTGCCCTGCTGCCAGCGTCCCACGCAACACCCCATCCCAGTCAAACCACAACACCCCATACGGCGAGGCGCACTATAGGAGATCGGCGCTGCCAAATTCGTCCAGCGTTTGCAGGACAAGATGGCCTTTTGGCCAGGCACGGCGTCGGAAGCTGTGCAGAACGCTTGCGAGCCGCAGAGCACCTCGGGAGGGAGCTGCCAGGATGTCCTGCAAACGCATGACAAACACAATTCGACAGTGTGATATTGCCAATACCCTGGAAGGTTGAACGCTGGGAGGATACGCACTCGCTCGCAGTGCGTCGTGGTGATGATGGACTTGGGGATCCTCGCCGAATGACTGAACTGACGGAGAGCGAGCTCGTCGGGCTCCTCTACGACACCGCACTAGGTCGGGCGACTTGGAGCAAAGTCGTCGAAGCGCTCGGTCAGCTCCTGGATTGCGGCAGCGTCTACTTCGGCGATCCGCAAGACGTCTCATCGGAAATAGCGGCCACGTACCGTATTCCTTCGCGCTTCGTGGAACTGTATCAGACGGAATTCTACAAACATGACCCCTGGGCGACGGGTGCTGCGCGCCTGGGCGTGTACAACAAGGTCAAGCGTGGCGGCGATCTGGTCGACCGCGCCGTGTTCGAGCGCAGCGCGTTCTACAACGACTTCCTGCGCCACGAGACCGACGCGTACCATCTGGCCGGCGCCCTTGTTGGCCGGCCTCATGGCCGCTCCCTGATCGTGGGTTGTCATCGGCCCAAGGCACTCGAGGCCTTCTCCGACGAAGCTTTGGCCCAACTGGATCGACTGCTTCCCCACATCTCCCGGGCGGCCGAGGTGCATCAGAGCCTGCTCGTCGCCCACGACACACTCGACCAGATGCCTCTGGGCACGATCCAGCTCAATCGCGAGGCTCGACTTCTCCATGCGAACGAGGCGGCCCAACACATCCTGAGGAGCGAAGACGGCCTCGAGCTTGCCAACAATCACATCCGCGCGACCGGCCGAAACGACGACCAGGCCCTTCAGCGTCTCATCGCCGGCGCCATCGAGATTTCCAATGGCTACGCCGCCCGGGACGGCGGCGACGGCTTCATCCGAGTCAGCCGCAAGTCGGGAAAGATCCCCTATAGCGTGCTGGTTTCACCCGTGGGTCTCGATCGCATCGTGCTTTCCTCTTCTAGCCCGGCCGCCCTCCTGTTCGTGTCGGACCCGGCCGCCGAAGGCGTGGTCCGCCCCAACGACCTGAGAGAGCTGTTCGATCTGTCGCCGGCCGAAGCGCAGCTGGTCGTCGGCCTGACCGAAGGAAAGTCCCTCCGCGACATTGCCGACCTGAATGGCGTGAGCATCAGCACGGTGCGCACGCTCCTTCAAAGAGCGGCGGCCAAGACAGAAACGAACTCGCAGCGGGATCTGCTGCGACTGGTCTTGGGCAGCCCCCGCAAACGGACTGACGGCAGGTAGGTTCGCCTGGCTGCTGGACGGCGCCCTCCATGGTCAGGCTTCACAGCTGCCAACTTCACGTGCCGTTGGCGACGACATGCTCGAGGGCGTTCCGGTCCCGGATGACCATGCCGCCTCGGCGTTGCTCCAGGATGCCGCTGCTGGCCCAGGCCCCGAGCTGACGATTCACACGCTCGCGCGACACGCCCAGCATTGACGCCAGCTCCGACTGAGAAACACGCAGTGCACCCTGCGGCGCGGGATGGCCTGCGCCCAGCATGACAATCAACTGCTTGGCGAGCCGTGGAGAGAAGCCAAGGAAAGTAGAATCAGCGATGTAATCCGTGGATCGACGCACGCGCGCGCACAGGAGCGCGACAATCTTCATCATCGCCTCGGGCCGGTCGGCAAAGAAGGACAGGAATTCGCGACGGGGAATGAAAAGAAGCCGACAGGCACTGCGAGCACGCGCGGTTGCCGAGCGCCCTCCGCCATCGAGCAGGGCGATCTCCCCGAAGAACTCTCCCGGCCCCAGGACGTTGAGAGTGAGCTCTTTTCCACTACGGGAATCGATGGTGAAAGCAACCTGGCCGGCGAGCACGCCATACAGGCCATCCCCCGGATCGTCCTTGCGGAAAATCGTCAGATTCGCCGCGATGTCCCGACAATGCGCACGTGCAAGCAGCGTCGAGACATCGCCGGGCACCAGCATCGAAAAAAAGGGATGAACGCCCAAAAGAACCTGAGGAGTGAGTCCCTGGCTTCCATAGCGGGCGTCGGTTCGCAGGCGCGACGCCGAAGGGTGCTGTCGCATGGCCACAATTCTCCCGGGCCGATTATCAGCGTCTTATTGCCGTCAGCACAACCGACCGGGCCGTGATCCTTCGGTTGCCGATTGTGTGGTCGAAATCCGGACAACCGAAAAAAAGTCGACGCCGAGTGAAGCGGTTCGCAGATCACTTCCGGAGCAGCGCGCATCATCCACTCGATCGCTTCGATCAAAGGGAGGATGTCTCGATGACGACCATACATGCCCATCCAGTCTGGATCAGCCTGATCGCGCTCTGCGCGATGTACACGCCGCCGACCGTGCTCCACGCACAGCCCGCCTCCAACGACTGCGGAATCCTGACATGGTCGTTTGCCGACCAAAAGCACTCGACGCTGCCTTGCACATCGCCGGCGCAGAAGACTGCCGACGGAAAGGAGATGTGCGGTATCACCGCGTGGTCACCGGACGAACAACGGCAAACCGTCTTGCCGTGCACGTCGTCCACCGCGGCCAACGGAACGGAGTCGTGCAGCATGCTGACATGGTCGCCGGCCGATCAAAGGCACGTGATGACGCCTTGCGAGACGTCCTACCAGGGCGGATTGACCCCGCCCGTCCATTACGGCGAGTAGCAGAGGCCAGGGCTGCAATGGTGGGGCCGGCGTGTTCTGTTCCAGCTGCAGCGCCCTGTGTCAGTGGGAGGTCTCCCGCGCGAGCGCCGCTATTGCCTGGCCGTCGAGAACCCGGATGCGGCCTCTTGATATCTCCACGAGGCCGGCGCGACGCCAGGACGTAAGGTGCCGATTTACGATCTCTCGAGAAACGCCCAGCATGCAGGCAAGCTCGTACTGGGAAATCTGAATATGGGAAACCTGAAGGGTCGTGCAGAGGCCTTCGCCAGCCGGAGAACTTCCACTCAGCTCCAACAGCTGCCTTGCCAATCTACGGGCCACATCCAGGAACGTCGCCTCCAGTATCAGCCTCGTGCTGCGGCGGAGGTAGTCGGAAAGCGCCGACATGACGGCAGCCGCCACATCGGGATGCGTCGCCAAAACGTCGAGAAAGACCGCCCGCGGAATGAACAGGAACGAGCAAGGCG
The DNA here is from genome assembly GCA_001897995.1 of Alphaproteobacteria bacterium 65-37. Lineage (GTDB taxonomy): Bacteria > Pseudomonadota > Alphaproteobacteria > Reyranellales > Reyranellaceae > Reyranella. Next base: position 3,578 of record MKRV01000183.1, read on the forward strand.
ATCGGGCGATGGCAGATGCGGTGCGGCACCGGCCATCCAGCACGGCAAGCTCGCCGAACAACTGTCCCGGACCGAGCAGCCGCAGGATCAGGTCTCCACCGCCGGACGATTCGATCGTCACCATGACGCTTCCGTCCAGGATTCCGTAGACGCCATCGGCCTCGTCGTCCCTGAGGAACACCACGCCGCGCGCTGGAAACGACTTGATGGCCGAGTGACGAAGGAGCGCGGTCGCTTCGCACGACCGCAAGTCCTTCAGAAACGGGTGCGCGTTGAGGAACTGTCCTGGTGTCACTGAGCACCTCAGATCTGCCAGGACCCATCCTGGCCCTTGAAGGCCCCCATCTTGCGCGATCACAAGCAGGACTTGTGTGCCGGAGGTCATACAACGCGCCAATAAAGTTGGCCGGAAAGCACTCGCGAGCGACGGCGCAAGACGTCGTCGTCGCAGCCAGGCACTGGCACCGTTAGCAAAATGCAGGTAGTCTGCAACCTGGGATCATCAATCGACAGTACAAGACTGTTGACCTGCTCGTGGTGATCAAATGAGACGACGTACGGCAACCAAGCTGCTTGCTGCGTCAAGCTTATCGCTGCCATTCGCGAAACCATCGAAAGGCGCCTCGAGGCAATTGCGCCTTGGCGCCGTCGGCCTCTCGCGATCGTCGCCACATTGGCAACTGTTCATCCGACTGATGGCTGAACGCGACTACATCGAAGGCGACAACTTCGTCTTCGAGTTCATTGAAGGGACAGGTGGCCATCACGATTTCAGGAGCGCCTACCGGGACCTGGCGTCGCGCAAGGTAGATATCTTTCTGGTGCTGGGCACGGAACGAGCGCTGCGGGCAGCGCGTGAAGCATCGACCACGATCCCCACGGTCATCGGAGCAATCGACTACGATCCGGTGACACATGGTTACGTGACGGATCTCGCGAGACCAAGCGGCAACATCACCGGCGTGTACTTCCAGCAGATCGAGCTTACGGCAAAGCGGCTGCAGATCTTCAAGGACACCTTCCCCAAGATGCGATCGGTGACTGTGTTCTGGGGCACGCCGTCTGCGGACCAATGGAAAGCCGCACAGGATGCTGCGCCGCGGCTGGGCCTGGAGCTTGTCGGTGTGCAGTTCCAGAGTCAGCCTTACGACTACCACAGGACGTTCGCGGCTATAGCACCCGAACATCGACAGCATCTTCTCGTCGTATCGATGGGTGACTTCTTTGTCGATCGAGCACGTCTGGCCCAGTTCGCCCTGACAACCTGCACGCGATCGATGTTCGCCGGCCGTGAATGGGTGGATGCCGGTGGATTGCTGTCATATGGGCCCAATCTCTCCGGCATGGTTCAGCGCCTGGCGGAGTATGTGGATCGTATTGCGAGGGGCGCAAAGCCGTCCGAGCTTCCCATCGAGCAGCCCGCTGCCTTCGAGCTCGTCGTCAATCTCAGGACCGCCAAAGCGTTGGGCGTTGCGCTTCCGGCGTCGATCTTTGCTCGGGCGAATGAGGTGCTCGAATGAGTTGCCTCGTCTCCGCGGTATTTCCGGGATGACCGGCGCGACCGGGCCTGCTCGAGCACGGCTCTTCCGAAAGTATGTCGGCGTCTTCTCCTTGTTCGTCAGCGTGATCCTGATCGCCAATGGGCTGGTCGAGGCCGTGTTCGTGTATCGCGAACAGATCGTGCTTCTCCGTCGCATCCAGGTCGAGCAGGCCGATGCGGCGGCGGCGAAGATCAAGCAGTTCGTCGCCGACATCGAGCGCCAGCTCGGCTGGACGGTGCAGTTGCCGTGGGACGCCGGGTCGCCGGAGCAGAGGCGATTGGACCTCTATCGGGTGATGAGGCAAATGCCGGCGATCACGCAGCTGACCCTGGTCGATCAGGATGGCCACGAGCGCCTCCGCATTTCAAACCTGGAGCAGGACGTCACCGACAGCCTCGTCGACTTCTCCAGAAACGCGACCTTCACGGAAGCAGTCGTGCGGAAGACCTATAGAGGGCCGGTGCACTTCCGCCAGGAGTCCGTGCCCTACATGGTCGTTGCACGCAGCGGTGCGCAAAGATCGTCCGGCGTGATCATCGCCGACGTCAATCTCCGGTTCATGTGGGACGTCGTCCTGGGAATCACGGTGGGCGAGACGGGACGCGCGATAGTCGCCGATGAAGCCGGACGCCTGATTGCGGCTCCCGACATCAGCATGGTGCTGCGGAACACGGACCTGAAGCAGCTTATCCAGGTTGCCGCGGCAAAGGCGATTTCGAGCCGCGACGGTGCGGCACGCTCCCTGCTCGCCACAAACGTCGAAGGTGAAGGCGTGCTCAGCACGTTCGCCGCCATAGAGCCGCTGGGCTGGACGCTGTTCGTCGAGCTGCCGACGCGCGAGGCCTATGCGCCGATCTATTCTGCATTGCTGCGTTCGGCCGCCGTGCTCTGCATCGGTCTCATTGGATCGCTTCTTGCCGCACTGTTTCTTGCGCATCGAATGGTCGTTCCGATTCGCGCCCTGCAAGAGGGGGTTGCCCGAATCGGTGCAGGTGACCTGGGCTACAAAGTCGATGTTCGGACCGGCGACGAGCTGGAGATGCTGGCCAACCAGTTCAACAGCATGTCCGGTGATCTGCGTGCGTCCAAGGCGCGCGAAGACCGGCTGGCGCGGCTCCGCCGTTTCCTGTCGCCCCAGCTGGCGCAGGTCATCGAATCCACAGGCGGCGAGAAGCTGCTGGAAAGCCAGCGTCGCGAGATCTCGGTCCTGTTCTGCGACATGCGGGGATACACCACCTTCACCGAAGCTGCCACGCCGGAGGAGGTGATGCAGATGCTCGGCGAGTTTCATTCCAGTCTCGGCGGGCTGATCCACAAATACGATGCAACGCTCGAACGGTTCACCGGAGACGGCCTCATGGCCTTCTTCAATGCGCCCCTGCCCTGTCCCGATCCGACCGATCGGGCGGTGCGCATGGCGGTGGACATGCAGGTGGCGCTGCGCCAGCTGAGCCGCAAATGGAAGGACCTTGGATATCGGGTCGGCTTCGGAATTGGCATTGCGCACGGCGAGGCGACCACCGGTCGGATCGGCTTCGAGGGCCGCTTCGACTACGCCGCGATCGGATCCGTCGTAAATCTCGCTTCCCGCCTGTGCAACGAAGCGAGAGAGGGCCAGATTCTCATAGAGGCGAATGTGCAAGGCAGGGTGGCGCACTCCTTCTGCTGGGAAAGCCTTGGGCTGCGGTCCTTCAAGGGCTTTCGAAATCCAGTTGCCGTCTACAACGTGTTGGGTTTCCGAACCGAAGAGGCGGACAAGCCGACAGGAAGAGCGTTGGGCGGGACGTGAGTTCCAATGCCCATAGCAGCGGCCCTGGGCCCGCCTTTGCCATTCATCGGGCGGTGGCCCTTGAAGGAAGAGGCGATGCCGCCCCTGCGATGGAAAGTGGCGCGAGGCCTGCGACGCCTCTTCCCGAAACGCTGGCCATTGCCTTCTTCTCAGCCTGCCTTTCCTGCGGAAACGCCGAGGCCCGGGAACCCGGAATTGCCCCCTTGTTCCCGCCCGGCCAAACCGCCGGACTTCCGATCGCTGTTCCACTCCCGCCGGGCGTCCACGTTGGATCCCGCACCGCGTTCTACGATGCCGCGCTGATAGACAATGAGGGCCGCTCGGCTGGCCAGCGCTTGATCATCGCCAGCGAGGCCCTCCAGATGATCTGGGTGCCCGGTTGGCGGTTGCTGGGCGCGGACTACCGCATGTCCTTCCTCCAGCCATTTGCCACGGTCACCCAGGATAGAACCTATCCCCTTCCTCCGGCGGCGCGAGGAAGCAGCAGCCAGCTCGGAGCTGCAAATCTCAAGTTCCATTTCCTCGAGTTGTCCTGGGCTCTCGGTGGCGGGTTCTACGGAGCGTGGGGGCTCAGCGTCTACTTTCCGACGGGCCAATGGTCGTCAACGGCACCAGTGAACATTGGGGCCAACTTCTGGACGTTCGAACCGAGCCTCGCATTCACGTACTTCAATCACGGCTGGAACCTGTCGCTGCATGCCCTTCTCAATGTGAACACCGTCAATCCCAGCAACAACTACCTCTCCGGCAACCAGGTTTTCGTGAATGTCACCGCGACGAAGAATATCGGGGGCTTCCACATCGGCCCGGTGGCGTACTACCAGAAGCAAGTGACGGGCGATGCCAATTTCGGGGGCCCCACCGTGTTCCGCGGCCAGACGTTTCCGGCCCCTGAGCAGTACGCGGTCGGCGGATCCGTCCTTTATCGCTTCGAGAGGACAAGCCTTCAGTTCATGATCACGCAGGACCTATTTTCCCGGAATGCGATTCACGGCACCAAGGCCTGGCTCAACGTCAGCTACAAGCTGTTCTGAGAAGGGGCGAGGTCGCAGCAAGGCGCCAGCCCGTCGAGATCGGCAAGACTGAAGATCGAGCGCCTCAATCGGCGCGTGCACCCGACTTCTCGACCAGCTTGCCGAACTTCACGGTTTCGCTCTCGATGAATCCCGGCAGTTCCTTCTGGCCGATATTGCCGAGCGATACCCCCATCGTGCTGTCGAGATAGGCGGCCACCGCTGGATGGCTGACCCGCGAGCAGATAGAAGGCTTGCGCGACCAGGTCCTCAACGCGTGCACCCAGGTGGGCGACACGTTGCGTGCGTCGTAGCGCTTGTTGGAAGATGCCGCGTCGCCGGTCGGCGTCGGCCGCTCACCAGAACCAATTGGCCGGACGATGGCTCGAGGCGGCAGCGCCTCAGCGGCCGTTGAACCCACCGGAATTGCGGTCGCGGTTGTAACTGTCGACCATCTGGTTGTAGTCGCGCAGCAGGCGCGCGGGAGAGCCTTCGACCATCCAGGCGCCGGCGCCCCCCATCATCATCTGGTCGCCGGAACTGTAGGGCACCTTGTCCCGGATGCGACGCATCAGCTGCTTGGAGGTGACGAGGAACGATTTTGCGCTGCTGATCAACGAAGAGCCGATCTTGCCGGGGCCGTCGCCGGAGAACTCTTCGGCCCCTTTGACGAGCTCCTCAAATGCGGCCACTGCCTGCGTGATCGCGGCAATGTCGGGCTTGTCGGACGTTTCGGTGCGCAGCACGCGCTTGGCGTTGATCATCAGCGCGTGGAAATGATAGGCGGCCTTGCGGCCTTCCTTCTGCTCGACCTCGGCCAGGCTTTCGGCGGCGCGACGGTCGTTGATCGCTTCGACACCGTTCCGTAGCGACGCATCGGCGGCCGCGAACGCGTCCCATGCGGCGACCAGACGGGGATGCATGGCCCTGCCCTTGGCCATCTTGTCGTCCTTGTAGTCCTGCTGCTGATAGTAGTCGTCCGCCTCCTTGAGCAGCGGCTCCAGCTTGCCTACGGCGTCCGCATAGGCCGAGGCCGCGGCTTCGAGAGCGGCGTCGCGCGGCTCGAGCGTGTTGGCTTTCTCGACGGCTTTCCGGCAACCCGACGTGTCGTAGATCGTGTAGGTGCCGTAGATGATCCGCTCCTTGCCGGTCGGGCCGTCCTTGCCGACCCACTCGAAGTAACGCCGCCGCGAGGCGTAGGAGCGCTCCGAGAGGCGGTTGATGCAACCGACATAGGCGTTGATCTTTTCCGTCAGCGACGCCGTCTGGGCGGACGCTTGACCCTGAAGCGCGAGGAGCAGGAGAAGGCCCGCCCCCATGGCGAAAATGAACGACCGAGCCGGCTTCATGACAGGAGTTCTCCCCTAGGGCTCATGCCCTCCGACACACAGGCAAACCCTGCCGCGAATCGACCTATGCGAGCAATCAGCATAGGCCAAATCGGCAGGGAAAGCTCGGCCCGA
>MKRV01000184.1 GCA_001897995.1 Alphaproteobacteria bacterium 65-37
ACACGGCCGCTGGTGCGCGCGCGATACCAGTTCAGCCCGCCTTGGAAGCCGGTGCGCTGATATTCGCTGCTGTAAACGCGGAGGTCCGAGTCGGGCAGCCACGTGTTGGCCGCGATTTCGGCGGCGCTCGGCATTTCCTTGGCGACTGTCTCGGCCATGCCTTCGGCCAGATCCATGATGTAATAGGTCGGCATCTTGGCCAGCTCTTCGGCCGTCCAGCCTTTCAGCTCATGCGGCTTGTTCGCTTTCCAGTCGGCGCTCTTGTAGTGGTAATAGGCGCGCAGGAAATCATGCAGGCCTTGCTGGGCATGCCACTGGTTCTCGTTGGCTTCGCGTGTCGATTGATACCACTGGTAATGCTTGCGCGGCCGCGGCAGCGCCGCCATCGCCGCGTGGATGTCCGGCGCCGCAGGTGCCGGCGGCTTGCCGGCAGTGTCGAAGGGCACAGCGGCAGGGCCGCCGAAGGGCGCACTCATCAGCACCATGCGCTTGAAGATGTCCGGCCGGGCGAGGGCTGCATAGGAGGCGACCGACGCGCCGAAATCGTGGCCGACGGCAGCCTCGGCGGTGCGATGGCCCAGCGCATGGAGCACGCCGATCGCGTCGCGCAGCAGGTTGACGAAGCGAAAGCCGATCTGGTCGGCGTCGTAGTCGGCATTCCATCCCGTCGTGCGGCCGTAGCCGCGCAGGTCCGGCGCGATCGCGTGATAGCCCGCGGCGCCCAGCGCCGGCAGCACCTTGCGCCAGCTATAGGCAAGCTCGGGAAAGCCGTGGAACAGGATCACGGCCGGTCGATTGGGGGAGTTCGGACCGGGCTGCTCGAAGCCCGCCTCGAGCACGTGGATATCGAGGCCGTTGATGCCGGGCAGGATGCGACCGCGCACGCCGGCGGGCAGGACGGAAGAGGGAAGCGGTTCCATGAGTTTCAAGTCCGAGGGTTGAATGAACAGGAGCGCGAGCCTACTTTGCGGGAGTCGAAAAAGGCAGGCCGGTGTGGTTTAGCCCGGCGCCGTCGTCCGCTCTGCGGGCATCGGTCCTGACGGGAGCGTCGCTCCCTTGCCCCACGACCTCGCGCCCGCGCACTTCCGCGCCGGTGAACGGTAGGACGTGGACCATGCAGCAGCAGATTTCCGTGATCACTCTGGGCGTCGCCGATCTGGCGCGCTCCAAGCGTTTCTACCTCGAAGGCTTCGGCTGGAAGCCGGTCTTCGAAAATCCCGAGATCGTCTTTTACCAGATGAACGGCCTGGTGTTGGGCACCTGGCTTGCGGCCGCCTTGGAGTCCGACGTCCTGCGGGAGAGCCGATCCCCCGGAGCCTTCAGTCTGGCGCACAATGTTGCGTCGCAAGAAGGTGTCCAGCCTTTGATCGATCGACTGGCGCAATTCGGCGGCCGCGTGCTGCGGTCGGCCGACGCGCCGCCGCACGGCGGTTTCCGCGGCTACGTCGCCGATCCCGACGACCACGCCTGGGAAATCGCCTGGAATCCCGCCTGGCCCATCGCCGAGGACGGCCGCGTCACTTTCGCGATCTGAATAATATTCAACTGAATAGTTGAATGATCCGGTCGGGGGGCGCTATATTCAACTATATGGTTGAAGATGAAGCTCCCGCCCTGGACCGCGTGTTCCGTGCGCTCGCCGATCCGACCCGTCGTGCCATGTTGCGCCGGCTGGCCGATGGCGAGCGCAGCGTGGGCGAACTCGCCGAGCCGTTCGACATGTCCTTCGCTGCCGCCGCCAAGCACGTGAAGGTACTGGAGGAGGCGGGGCTGCTTCATCGCAGCATCGAAGGGCGCACGCATCGCTGTCGCCTCGAAGCAGGCCCGCTGGCCGAGGCCGATCGCTGGCTCGCCTATTACCAGCGCTTCTGGATGGGGCGTCTCGACGACCTCGAAACAGCGCTGCTGCGCCACATCCACCGGAACAAGAGGAGACGCAAATGACTGCTGCCTCGGACAAACACGGCGACAAATACGGCCAGATCGTCGGTCCCACCGAAGTGCGCTTCCAGCGTTTGCTGCCCGGGCCGGTCGAGATGGTCTGGGCGTTCCTCACCGATTCGAGGAAGCGCGGCGAATGGCTAGCCTCGGGGCCGATGGACCTGAAGCCCGGCGGCAAGGCGCGGCTTTCCTTCAAGCATGCCGATCTCTCGCCCAACAAGGCGCCGGCGCCGGAGAAGTACAGGAACCTCGATGCCAAGGGCCACGAAAGCGACCACGAGATCATCCAGGTCGAGCCGCCGCGGCTGCTGGCCATGACCTGGCCGAGGAATTCAGAGGTGACCTTCGAACTGACGCCACAGGGCGACCACGTGCTGTTGACCGTCACCCATCGTCGTTTGGCGAGTCGCGACGACATGATCGACGTATCGGGCGGCTGGCACAGCCATCTCGACATCCTGGTCGAGCGCGCCAACGGCCGCGTCCCGCCGGCCTTCTGGACAGTGTTCGGCGACCTCGAAGAGGAATACGACAGGCGCTATCCCAAGGGCTGACGCATCTGCATTCGTTGTGCATTGTTGCGTTCTCGCCGATATACTCAGCACCGGGGTGAGTAGTTGGCGGAGTAGCGTCGGGTGGCAATGGGCGACACGAGACTGTTCGATACGATCGGCACCCTTTATGACTGCGTGACCGAGTCCGACCTTTGGTCGGACGCGCTGGGCCGAATCTCCGAGCTGACCGACAGCGTGATTGCCATGCTGGCCGTCATGGACATGTCGAAGAAGACGACGCGCTTCTCTGCCGTCCACGGCGACCCGGTGGTGCTCGAGCCGCTGATCACCACCTACGCCGCCCACGTACCGTTCTTCCCGATCCTGCCCAAGTTCGAGATCGACGTGCCGCTCGACTTCGATGAGATGTGCGCTCTCTACGGCCCGGACGGCCATGAGGTCTGGCACGCCAGCCGCACCTATACCGAATGGATGCGGCCCAACCGGTTCCGTACCGGCTTCAATCTCGCGGTGATGAAGCGCGACGACTGTGTCGGCGCGCTCACCACCATCACCCGCGATGATGCGCCCTCGACGCCGGCCGGCCAGGCGTCGCTGTCGCAGCTTGCCCCCCATATCCGGCGCGCCGTGACGATCACCGACCTGTTCGAGGCCGAGCGACGCAAGGCTGCGCTCTTCCAGGAGGTGATCGACAATCTGGTGCATCCGGTGCTGATCGTGGCCAGCGACATGCGTCTGCTCTATGCCAACCCGGCCGCCGAGACGCTGCTGCGCGACGAGGCCCTGGTCCGCCAGAGCGAGGGGCGGCTCGCCATGGCCTATCCTCCGGCCCAGTCATCGGTCGTCCATGCCGTGGCTCTCGGGCATCGCGACGAAGTGCTGCTGGGGGCGGTCGGCATCGGCGTACCTCTGGTCAGGACGGAACGGCCCTCGATCGTCCATGTGTTGCCATTGGCGCGGCGGCCCGCCGCGCGGCTGGCGCCAAAGGCGGCCGCGGCGATCTTCATTGCCGCTCCGGGGACCAACCCGATACCGGCCATCGAGGCGATCGCGGCCTTGTTCGGCCTGACGGCCGCCGAGAAACGAATCGCGGCGCTCGCAGCCGACGGTCTCACGCGCAGCGAGATCGCCGAAGCAAGCGGCGTGTCCGACCACACCGTCAAGAGCCAGCTCCGCGTCGTCTACGACAAGACCGGCACGCGCGACCAGCGGCAGCTCCAGCTTCTGATGCGCGACCTCACACCGCCACTCGGGACCGCACGGCCGGACAAGAGCTGATCGCGGTTTCTCGCCGGTTTCACCCTCGTTTTCACCCCATGGGGTGATGCCGACTCCCCGACCTTCACGATATTGCCGCGCGCTGCAATGTCGTCGGGGAGAGTGCGCGTGTCGGTCAGTCGCTGGAAGCTCCATTTGTCGGTGTCGGCTCTTGCGATCCTGGCCACGACGGCATCGGTATCGGCACAGAGCATCTGGACCGGTGCAATCGACGACAACTGGTTCAACGCCGGGAACTGGGCGCCGGCAGTGCTCCCCACCGGACCCACCTGGGTCAACTCCATTACCCCGGGACCCGTCATCGACGGCGGGCCGGCAGTGTCCCTGACGGGCCTTACGGTCATTGCCCGGGATATTGGCACGACGGGCGGCCTGGTTGTTCGCAACGGCGGGTCCCTTGCCACGGAGTCCGCCAGGATCGCGTTCTCACCTGGTTCGATCGGGACGGTGATGGTCGATGCGGGAGGCTGGAACGTCGACACCAGCCTCGTTGTCGCCAGCGCCGCCAGCGGCACGTTGACGATCGTCCATGGCGGCACGGTCACGACCGGCACCTATCTCACGATCGCCGACCAGGAGATCGCCTCGGGTCTCGTGACCGTCGACGGTCCGGGATCGGCCCTGACCGTGGGGCAGGCGCTCGAGATCGGATGGACCGGCAAAGGCACGCTCGACATCCGTAACGGCGGCGTCGTGATGAGTGGAGAGGGACGTATCGCCACGAATGAAGGTTCATCCGGCATCGTGACGATCGATGGTGCCGGCTCGCGCTGGACCAGCAGTGGAGTCGTCAAGATCGGCACTTTCGGCAATGGCATCGTGACGGTCCGCAATGGCGGAGCGATCTCTGCGGCTGGCGGTATCACCATTGCGACGGACGCTCAGGCCACAAGCGCTCTCAATATCGGCGCGGCCGCCGGCGATGCTGCGGCGGCGCCCGGCACGGTGCAGGCCGCGACCATCCAATTCGGCGCAGGGGATGGCAGGCTCGTATTCAACCACACCAGCGCGGGCTACTCTTTTGCGCCGGCTATGTCTGGCGACGGCAGGATCGACCAGATTGCCGGCACGACCATCCTGACCGGAGATTCTGCCGCGTTCACGGGGGCGACCAGGGTGAGTGGCGGCCAGCTCATCGTGAACGGTTCGCTCGCCGGGTCGACTGTGACTGTCTTTGGTGGTGTGCTCGGCGGTACGGGCACTTTGGGCAATTTCGGGATTCATCCCGCCGGCACGGTGGCGCCCGGCTTTGCGTCGATCGGTACGCTGACTGCCGCCAATTTTGGCCAAGCTCCGGGGTCGATCTATCAGGTCGAGCTCGCCTCCAACGGGACGGGCGACCGCATCAACGTCACCGGCGTCGCCGAGCTCGTCAACGGCTCGGTGCTGCAGGCCGTCAAGGCGGATGGCGGCCCCTACGTGCTCGGCACACGCTATACGGTGCTGACGGCGAATGGCGGCATTCTCGGGACCTACACGCTTACGGGCGACACGCAGATCACGACCTTCCTGGGTTTCGTGGCGGCCTACGATCCCAACAACGTCTACCTCGACGTGCTGCAGGTCCGGCCGTTCACGGCGGCCGCACAGACTGCCAATCAGCTCAACACGGCCGCAGGGTTGGGGACCTTGCCGGCGGCAGGCCCTCTGACGTCCGCGATCCTCAATCTGCCCAACGATGCCGCGGCACAGCAGGCCTTCGATCAGCTGTCCGGCGAGGTCCATGCCTCGGCCAGGAGCGTGCTCCTGTCCGACAGCCAGTTCGTGCGCGATGCCGCATTCGGCCGGCTGCGCATCACGTCCGGCAGTCCCGGCACGGCGGTGGCCGAGGCAGCCTGCGAGGCGGCGACCTCGTGTGCGGTTCTGGACGAGGTGACCTTCTGGACGCGCGGCTTCGGGTCGTGGGGGCGCTGGAACAGTGACGGCAATGCCGCAACGGTCTGGCGCGACACAGGCGGCGTCTTCGTGGGTGCGGACATGCCTGTGATGGAGGTCGGCCGAGCGGGCTTGCTCATGGGCTATAGCCGCACCAGCTTCCAGGTCGCCGACCGCAACTCCACCGGCTCCAGCGACAACTTCCATCTCGGTGTCTATGGCGGGGCGCAGTGGGGCGATCTCGCCCTGCGCGGAGGCTTTGCCTACACGTGGCACACCCTGTCCACGGTGCGGTCCATTGCGTTCCAGGGTTTCGCCGATACGGCCAAGGGCAACTACACGGCGGGCACCACGCAGGTCTTTGGCGAACTGGGCTACGGTCTGCGCTTTGGCGGTGCGGCCTTGGAGCCGTTCGGCAACGTGGCCTATGTGAGTCTGCGGACCAACGGGTTCAACGAGACCGGCGGAGCAGCGGCGCTCACGAGCTGGGGCGCCGTCAACGACGCGACCTTCACCACCCTGGGACTGCGCGCCTCGACCGACTTCACCGTGGGTGGCGTCATGGCGACGGCGAAGGGGAGCGCCGGCTGGCGGCATGCCTTTGGCGACACGACGCCGGGCGCGACCTTCGCCTTTGCCGGTGGCGGGGCGTTCACCGTGTTGGGCGTACCGATCGCGCAGGATTCGGCCGTGATCGAGGCCGGTGTCGATGTCCGCCTCGCGCCAAACGCCAGCCTTGGCCTGTCCTACGGCGGACAGTTCGGCTCCGGCGCCCTCGACCAGTCCGTCCGCGGTAGCGTCAGCATCAAGTTCTAGATCTCAGAGACGCGCTGCTTCGTTGAGCATCATGGGTTGGCAATCTGGTGCTCGTAGCGCGGTTCGTCGCTGAAGATTACCTGGCTGCGGGCGTAGGTCTCGCGTTCGAGACAGAAGCGAAAGTCGGTCATCGTCGGTTCCAGCCCGTAGTCGCGGCAGGCGTCGCGCGAATCCGCGGTCATGCGGGCCAAGGCGAAGGCAAGCTCGGGCCTGTTCCACTCCAGGGCACGCGTCGTTTGTGACAGGCAGTATTCGTAGCCGGCGGATGCCCGTTCGATTCCCTGCCCCTGGCAAATACGTTCCGCCTGGCTCTGTGCCGAGGCAGGGGGGACGGACGGGATGGTGGCAACGGCGATAGCGACCAGCAGCGTGCTACCGAGCGCGAGGCCGGCCCAATGGTGGCTGCGAGTCATGGACTCCTCCCACGCTGATGGAATGGACTTGGTATTGGAGAAACGTGCCGGCAAGGGCGGGGTTGCACTTGTCCACTTTCCGCCGCAATTGCGGCGTGGTTCTTACCGCGCATGATCGTTTCTCGTCTGGGGATCCTCCGCCGTTGGCTGCGCTCGCGGATCCGTCGCTATCGCGTGCAGCTCGCCCTGACCCTGCGTATGACCCTGGCGGCGATCCTGGGCCTGATCCTGGCGCAGCTTCTCGACTTACCGCTGCCGCTCTGGACGGTGTTGACCGCCCTGATTGTGACCCAGATGAGCGTCGGCCGGTCGCTCAAGACCTCCATCGACTACATGTTGAGCACGATCGGCGGCACCATCTATGGAGGCGCGCTCGCCATCCTGATTCCGCACAAGAGCGAATGGTCGCTGCTGCTGGTCCTGTTCCTGGCAGTGGCACCGCTGTCCTTGCTGGCGGCGCTGAAACGCAATCTCAACGCCGTTCCCGTGTCGTCGATCATCATCGTGCTGATGCCGGCGATCGCCCACGCCGGCGGTCCGCTCGAGGCTGCGATCTTCCGGGTTTTGGAAGTGACCCTGGGTGTCATGGTCGGGCTGCTGGTTTCCTTTCTCGTGCTGCCGGCCGGAGGACATCGGCTCGGCCGGCAGGAGGCCGCCCGCGTCATGGATCTTCTGGCCGAGGTGCTGGCGCGTCTGCTGCCCGGCAAGGTGGCCGATGTCGAGGCAGAGGCGCTGGCGCGGCTCTACGAGCGGATCGCGCTGGCCCTGACCGACCTCGCCACCTGTGCGGCCGAAGGCGAGCAGGAGCGAAAGGCGCGGCTGTCCGCGGAGCCCGATATCCGACCCTTGCGCGAGACCTTGGCGCGATTGCGCCAGGATGTGGTCACGGTCCGGCGGGTCGTGCGCGGCGATCCTTGGCCCGAACCATTGCATTCACGGCTGGGGCCGAAGCTGGTCGAGGTCGGGCGCGCCGGTGGCGAATATCTGCGGGCAGGTTCCATCGAACTGGTTGCCCGCCGGCCGCCGCCGTCGTCCGCGCGGCTGGAGGCGGCGTTCGTCGCCGCGGCGAAGGAGATCGCGGCCTTGCGCAGCGAAGGGCTGACCCGCAGCCTGCCCGACGACATGGTCGGGCGTTTCTTCGCCCTCTCCTTTTCGCTCGACCAGATGCGGCGCAACCTGCGCGAACTGGACGGTCAGCTCGAGCGGTCGGCCGGCGATCACTAGCCGGGAGGCCTCGGCAGGGGCAATTGCAGGCTAGTTCACCATTCCCAGGAACTGCCTGAGCTCGACGGTCTTCGGGGAGGTGAACAGTTCTTCCGACGGGCCGGATTCATGGACCCGGCCTTGATGCATGAAGATCAGGCGGTTGCTCACGCGGCGGGCGAAGGCCATCTCGTGGGTGACCATGAGAAGGGTCATTCCGTCTACCGCCAGACTCTCGACGACGCGCAGCACCTCGCCGACCAGCTCGGGATCGAGGGCGCTGGTGATTTCGTCGCAAAGCAATATCGCGGGTTCCATCGCCAGTGCGCGGGCGATCGCCACGCGCTGCTGCTGGCCGCCGGAGAGCTGGTGGGGCATGGCGTCGAATTTGTCGGCCAGTCCCACGCGCGTCAGCAGGGCATGCGCCTGCTCGGCGGCCAGCTCCGGGCCCTTCTTCTTCACCAGCCGGGGCGCCAGCATGATGTTGCGACCCGCCGTCAGGTGGGGGAACAGGTTGAAGCTCTGGAAGATCATTCCCACGTGCTGGCGCAGATTGCGCAAGGCCGTGGGGTCGCTTTCGACTGTCTGGTCGCCGTCGACGACGATCCGTCCCGACTGGAAGCTCTCCAGGCCGTTGATGCATCGCAGCAAGGTACTCTTGCCGGAACCGCTCTTGCCGACGATCGCGATCACCTCGCCCTTCTGGACCGCGAGGTCGATCCCCTTGAGGACCTCGTGATCGCCGAAGGACTTGCGCAATGCGGTGATTTCAATGGCGGGCGGCATGCAGCTTCCTCTCGAGGATTCTGGCGCAGACGCTGAGCGGAAAGCACATCGCGAAATAGAACAGGGCGACGAAGCCGTAGACCAGGAACGGCTGATAGGTCGCATTGGTGATCATCGTGCCGGCCTTGGTCAGCTCGATGAACCCGATTACCGAGGCGAGGGCGGTGCCCTTGATGACCTGGACCAGGAAGCCGACGGTGGGAGGCGTCGCAACCTCGATGGCCTGGGGCAGGATGACGTAACGCAGCTGTTCGGAGAAGCTCAGCGCCAGGCTCTGCGCCGCCTCCCACTGGCCGCGCGGTACGGCAGCGATGCAGCCGCGCCAGATTTCGGTGAGGAACGCGCTGGTATAGAGGGTGAGGGCCAGAGCGGCGGCCAGCCATGCCGATGTGTCGATGCCGAACATTGCGAGGCCGAAATAGGCCAGGAACAGCTGCATCAACAACGGTGTGCCCTGGAAGAGCTGGACATATCCGCCGATCAGGGCCGCGCCGGAGCGGCCGCCGACCAGGCGCCCGATCAGCAGGGCGAAGCCCACTGTGCCGCCCCCCAGGAAGGCGACGATCGACAAGGCGATCGTCCACTGGGCCGCATCGAGCAGGTTGCGGACGATGTCCCAGACGGTGAAGTCGATCACGCGGACCTGCCGAACAGAAAGCGCGGGCCCAGCCAGTTGAGCAGACGACGCAGCGCGATCGAGAGCGCGAGATAGATCGCCGTCGCGACGACGAACGATTCGAACGCCCTGAAATTGCGGCTCTGGATCAGATTGGCCTCGAAGCTGAGTTCCTCGGTGGAAATCTGCCCGCACACGGCCGAG
>MKRV01000185.1 GCA_001897995.1 Alphaproteobacteria bacterium 65-37
GAGCGGGCGCCCGTGGATGCCCGTGTCCTCGTTCTGGGGGCCGGCGGCGGGCTGGAATTGAAGGCGCTGGCGCAGGCCCATCCGCACTGGTCGTTCGATGGCGTCGATCCGGCGGCCGAAATGCTGAAACTTGCCGCGCAGACGCTGGGACTGCCCCAGGGGCCACTGGCGACCCGCGTGCATCTGCATCAAGGCTATGTCGACGACGCGCCGAGCGGGCCGTTCGACGCGGCGACCTGCCTGCTGACCCTTCATTTCCTGGACCGCGAGGAGCGGCGGCGCACCGCGGGGGAGATCCGTCGTCGCCTCAAGCCGGGTGCGCCGTTCGTTGCCGCCCATTCGAGCTTTCCGCAGGCGGAAAGCGGGCGGGATCAGTGGCTGCAGCGGTACGCGGCCTTTGCGATTGCCTCCGGCGCCGACCCCGAGCATGCGCGCAACGCGCGTGCGGCGGTGGCAGCTCACTTGAACCTGTTCGATCCGGAGGAGGACGAGGCGATCCTGCGCGACGCCGGCTTCTCGCAGGTGAGCCTGTTCTATGCCGCCTTCACCTGGCGCGGCTGGGTCGCCTACGCTTAGTCGGCGCAAAGAAAAACCCCCGCCTTGCGGCGGGGGCGTCAGGCAGCCCGCGATTGTTGTTTGCGGGCAATCCCTATTTTCTAGAAGTCAGTGCAGACGGCGCGGCAGCTCGGCGATCGCCTCGTCGATCAGCGCCGCGCTGCGGCCCTGACCGACCTGATCACGCAGCAGCGCGCGGGTGGCGGTGAGGGCCACGTCGACGGCGGTGTCGCGGACCTGCTTGGTCGCCTGGGCCTCGGCCTGGGCGATACGGTCCTTGGCCTGCTGCTCGCGCAGCGCAATGGCCGTCTCGAGGCTGGCCGCCGCCTTGACCTTCATCCGCTCGGCTTCCTCGCGGGCCTGCTGGATGATGGCGCCGCCTTCGTTCGCCGCCTGGGCGAGCGTGCGCTCGGCATCCTGCTTGGCCTTGAGGGCCTCGTTGCGCAGGCGGTCGGCATCGGCCAACGCCTTGGCGATGTCGGCCGAGCGCTTGTCCAGCATCTCGGTGATGCGCTTCCACAGAACCTTGCCGGCAAGCACGAAGAACAGAACGAAGGCGACCGCGACCCAGAAGGCCGGATCGGAGAACAAGCCGCCGTGCCCGGCGCCCTCGGCGCCCGCAGCCCAAGCCGTGCCGATCATCGGCTACCTCCCTTGATCGCCGTGGCGATCTTGGCGCCGAGCTGACCCGCGTCGGCCGACTGGCCGGCGAGCTTGGCATAGGCGCCCTGGCCGATCTCGTTGGCCATCTGCTCCAGACCTGCCATGACGTCGTCGCGCTGCTTGGCGATGCGCTTTTCGGCATCGGCAATCTGCGCCGCCAGACGATCGTGGAGTTCGCCGAGCCGCTTAGCCGCGGCCGTGGCGTCCACTTCGCCCTGCTGGCGGGTGACGCCACGGGCATTCTCTCGCGAATCCGCCAGGCTCTTCTCGTAGGCCACGACCAGGGCGCGGGTCTCTTCGTTGGCCTTCTCGGCCGCGTCGAGGTCGCCTTGGATCTTGGCCTGCCGCTTGGCCAGCGTATCGGCGATCGCCGGAACCGCGGACCGCGCCATCACCAGGTACAGCAACAAGAACGCGATCGCGAGCCACACGAGCTGTGGCACGAAGTCGTGAACGTTGAGCTGCGGCATGCCGCCGGACGCGGCCGCAGCGGTGCCGCTCACGGCGAGCGCGAAGACGCCCGCCGCGAGTGCGCTGTAGACCGGTATACGCATGATCGTTGGTCCCAAGCCCTGCTGGCTTAGAACACGAACAGGATCATGAAGGCGATGACCAGCGCGAACAGCGCGACCGCCTCGGTGAGCGCGAAGCCCAGGAGCACGTTGCCGAACACGCGGGGAGCGGCTTCCGGGTTGCGGAGCGCGCCCGAGACGAAGCTGCCGAAGATGTTGCCGATGCCGACGCCGACGCCGGCGAGAGCGATGGTGGCGAGGCCGGCACCGATGAGCTTGGCTGCAGAAGCGTCCATGATACTTATCCTTTCGTCAGTAGTCAGAATTGTCAGTGATGGAGGTGAACTGCGTCGTTGAGATAGAGGCAGGTCAGGATCGCGAACACATAGGCCTGCAGGAATGCGATCAGCAGTTCCAGACCGGTGAACACGACGATGAACGCGAGCGGCGCCCAACCGCCGAGCAGGCCCATCATGACGACGAAACCGCCGAACACCTTCAGCATGGTGTGACCCGCCAGCATGTTGGCGAACAGTCGGATCGACAGGCTGAAGGGGCGGATGAAGTAGGAGATGATCTCGATCGGCACCAGCAGCAGCAGGAGCACGAACGGCACGCCCTTCGGCACGAAGAGCGAGAAGAAGTGCAGGCCGTGGCGGGCGAGGCCGATCACGGTGACGCCGACGAAGATGAACAGCGCCATCGCGAAGGTGACGACGATGTGGCTGGTCGGCGTGAACGAGTAGGGCACCATGCCCAGCACGTTGCAGAACAGGATGAAGATGAAGAGCGTCAGGATGAACGGGAAGTACTTCTTGCCGCCCTCGCCGACATTGTCGCGGACCATGTTGGCGATGAAGTCGTAGCCGACTTCGGCGACCGACTGCAGGCGGCTCGGCACCAGCGCCCGCTGGCGCATGCCCATGACGAACACGCCGGTCGCGAGGATCACGGCGATTATCATCCAGAGGGACGAATTGGTGAACGAAACGTCGAGGCCGGCAAACTTGAAGTCGAGCAGTCGCTTGATCTCGAACTGCTCCATCGGGCTATGCATTTCGGCCTTCCCCACTCAATCGACGTCCAACTTTCGCCATCAGGATGAGCGACGACTGTCGTCGTCGCTTCCGGAGGAGTTCGCCGCATCGGCCGAGTAGGCCCGGATGGCACGCCACGCATTGTTGGCGCCTGCAGCAAACCCCAGAACCAGACCGATCACCAACGCGTACGGTGCCCAGTCCATCCAGCGGCCGAGCCAGTAGCCAAGGAGTCCCCCGACCAAAAGGCCCGCGATCATATCTGCCAAGACGCGATAGGCAACGCCCGTCTGCCGGTGCGACACTCCGTATCTCGGCCCGTCGTTTTGTCGAGGTTTTTCGACCTTTTCGCGAGCCGCCTTCAGGCGGGCATCAAGGTCCTCGACACGCCGGCGAGCGCCTTCCGGATCGGGTTTTTCCATACGCGTCTGCCCTCGGACGACGGTGACGTTGACTTCGCCCTTGTCCCCCTCTGGCGGGGCGATGCATAGGGGCCGCACCCGCGCCTGTCAAGGAGCCGATTTTCCTTTTCAGCCAATCGGTTAGGGCTATTTTGACGCTCCCATAACCGAGAATCTGGCGTCGCCGTCGCGGACCACCTGGGGAACCAGGTCGACCTCCCAGTCGAGGTACTGCCGCATGGCGGCTTCGACGTCTTCCTTGAAGTCGTAGGGCCGGTACCAGACGTCGGTCGGCGGATCGGCCATGCGGACGTGCCCGGTCTCGACGGGCAGCTTGGCGTCGCGCCAGGCCTTCATGCCGCCCTCCAGCACGGCAACCGGCAGGCCGCCCGCCGCCGCTGCGGCTTCCGGCGCGGCCAGCGCCGCGATCTCGGCATCGGCCGAGACCAGGACGATCCGCGTCGCGCCGGCCTGCTCCTTCAGCATCTCGGGCAGCGAGCGGCCAAGACCCGCACGGACCGCGAACCAGGCGCCGGGGACATGCCCGTCGCGATATTTGAGGCTGGTGTCGAGGTCGATCACCAGGGTCGAGGCGAGCTGCTTGTGCAGGTCGGCGGCACCCACGGTTGCCACTTCCGGGATGGCAAAGCCCGCCGGGTAGCGCGGCTCGGCCTCGGTCGTGAGGTCGGAGGTGGAGGGCTTGTGGTCGAGGACATAAGTCTCGGCCCAGCCCATCTGCATCAGCCAGTGCGCTGTCATGGTGGCCCGCACGCCGTCATTGTCGTGCAGCACGATCGTGGCGTTGCGCGCGCCGACATATTGATCGGTGGCCTGTACGACCTGGCCGCCGGCCGCATGGCGGAACCCCTTGACGTGGCCCTGCGCATATTCGGCCGGATCGCGGACATCGAGGCGATGGAGAGGGCCGCCTTTGGCCACGAGCTTGTCGAGCCCGGCCTTGTCGATCTTCTTCACCTTCATGCGCTTGGCGATGTCGGCCGCGGCCGCCTGGGCGAAGCGGGCGGCCTCCGGCCCCTGCGGGCCGAAGCTCCTGGTCTCGCCGCGGGCGACCTTCAGGCCGGCGAGATGCCAGCCCATCGTGCCGTTCTTCAGCGCAATCACCTTGTTGGGCAGGCCGGCATTGATCAGCGACTGCGCGCCGATGATGGAGCGCGTGCGCCCGGCGCAGTTCACCACCACCAGCGTCTCCGGATTGGGGGCGAAATCCTTCACGCGGTAGACGAGCTCCGCGCCCGGACAGTCGATGCCGCCCGGGATCGACATGTTGTTGAATTCCGGCATCGGCCGGGAATCCAGGATCACCAGGTCGGTCTTGGCGTCGACCAGCTTCTGCAGGTCGGCGGCGTCGATGCGCGGCGTATCGTTTGCGTGCTCAACCACCTCGCCGAAGGCCTTGCTGGGCACATTGACGCCGGTGAACACCTCATAGCCGGCCTCGCGCCAGGCCTTCAGGCCGCCCTTCATCACCGCGAGGTCGGTGTAGCCGAGCTGCGAGAGCCTGGCGGCAGCGCGGTTGGCGCGGCCGGCCCATTGCGGATCCTGGGCGTCGTCGCCGCTGTCCATCAGCACGATGCGCGTGCCGGGATCGGGCAGCAGCGCCAGGGCCCGCGGCTCCAGCCGCGACAGCGGCAGCGGCGTGGCGAACAGCGGATGGCCCTGGGTCGAAAACTCGCCTTCCTCGCGCACGTCGAAGAAGGCGAAGACCTCGCCGGATTTCAGCATGTCCTTGACCTGCTGCGCCGACAGCAGCGGCGTCAGGATCTTGGCCTTGGCCATGAAACGCTTGGAGGTGCCGCTCGCCAGGTCGACGGTCACGCGCTCGGGCAGTTCCTCCAGGCTGAGGCCGTAGAAATGGAGGTGCAGGGCGTTCCCGGAGCCGACCGGCGTCTCGATATGGTGGAAGTCGTCAGGCAGGTAGGCGATCACGTCGCCGCGCTTCAGGGTCTTCTCCTTGGCCGGCGCCTCGCGCAGCTGCACGAAGCCCTCGCGCGCGCCGTTGTCGAGGCGCTCGTAGACCACGTTGCGCTCGGCGCCATGGACGCCGGCAATGATCGCCCAGGTCGTGTGGTTATGTGGCGGGACCTTCTTGCCGGCGCCGCCGGCCGAGGCATAGAGGGCGAAGCGGTGGTCGGGATCTTCGCTCAGGCGATAGATGCCGCCATCGGCGCCCAGCGGGAACTCGTCCTGCGGGAACAGCTCCGCCCGACCGGCCAGCGAGGCCAGGAGCCCGCCGATCTTGTCGAGATTGGCAGATGTGACACCGTCCTTCTCGATCCGGCGCGCTTCGTCGACCAGGCGCCGCACGGCTGCGGCGCGTTCCAGATGCTGGGTCATTTGCTCCTCCGTTTGGAGGGCAGTATAGCCACCCTGGCGCTTGTCGCCCTAGTGCGGCTTCTGCTCAATTGGTGGCGCTTTAGCGGTTTCAATTGAGCGGAAGCGCGTTGTACAAGCATCTCTTGCTTCAGGCCTTCCAAGTTCGGCCGAGTCCGGCCGAACTTGGAAGGCCTTTGGGCAACTCAAACTACGGTGGGGCATGAAAACGATCGTTTCTGCCGCGGTGATCGGCGCCGTCGCCTTGATGTCGGTGCCTGCCACGGCTCAGCCCGTGAAGAAGCCCACTCAATTGCAGGCGACCAAGCCCGCGGCCAAACCGGCCGTCGCCCGGCCCGCCGCCCGCCCGGTCGTCCGTCCCGCGGCGGCCCGCGCCCCGGTCTTCGTGCCGCCGCCGCCGGTCATCGAGCTCGACGAAAGCGCCGTCGTTGCCGATCTGCCGACCGTCCTCGACAACGAGACCCGCGATCGCTACCGGCGCATCTTCCAGGCGCAGGCGACCGGCAACTGGGCGCAGGCCGATGCCGAGATCGCGCAGCTCAAGGATAAGCTGCTGATGGGCTATGTCGGCGCGCAGCGCCTGCTCGCCCCGAGCTACCAGGCGCGCTACGACCAGCTCGCCGCCTGGCTGCAGGACTACAACGACCATCCCGACGCGCCGGCGGTCTACCGGCTGGCGCTGGCGCGGCGCACCCCCGGCGGACCGGAGCTGACGCCGGCCAGCTTCGTCGGCCAGGCCCAGCCGTCGCCGACGTTTGCTGCGGCCCGGACGGTGCGGGGCGCCGATGCCGGCCAGGCGACCGAGCTCCGGGCCCGCCTGCAGGAGATGGCTGACGACGGCGGCTTCAACGCGGCCTTCGTGCTGCTCGACCGCAAGTCGACGGTCGATGTTCTGGGGCCGCAGGAAGTCGAGCTGTGGCGCGGCCGCATGCGGACCCGCCAGCTCGAGGCCGACCCGCAGCGCGGCGTGCAGGTGCCTGTCGAAGTCGGCGCGCCGCCCGACGCCAACTGGACGGCTGCCCTGCAGGCCTTCACGCGCGGCAACATGACGGAAGCGGCGCGGCGCTTCGAGCTGGTGGCCGATGCCTCGCCCGACCAGGCCTCGTCCTGGACCCTGTCCGCAGGGTCATTCTGGGCGGCGCGCGCCAACCTGCTGGCGGGCAATCCGCAGAAATATGCGCCTTATCTCAAGCGCGCCGCGCTGCACGGCCGCACCTTCTATGGCCTGGTGGCCCAGAAGGCGCTCGGCATGCAGATCCAGGCCGACTGGGAGGTGCCGGCGCTCGACCGTCGCAAGTCCGACGTGCTGCGCAACGACCGCGCCGCTCGACGGGCGCTCGGCCTGATGCAGCTCGGCGCCACGACCGCCGCCGAGCGCGAGCTCTTTGCCGCCACCATCGATGCCGACCCGTCCTATATCGAGGCGGTGATGGCCCTGTCTCTCAAGGCCGACTTGCCGGCGCTGGCGGTGCGCATCGGCAACGCCAACTGGGACCAGCGCCACAACATCAAGGGCTATGACGGGGCGATGTATCCGGTGCCGTCGTGGCAGCCGACCGGCGGCTTCATCGTCGACCGCGCGCTGGTCTACGGCTTCATGCGCCAGGAATCGGCGTTCAATCCCAAGGCACGCTCCTATGTCGGCGCCATGGGCCTGATGCAGCTGATGCCGGCGACGGCGCGGGTCGTCTCGACGCGCTATGCGCCGGAAACCGCCGGCGCCAATCCCTGGGATCCGTCGACCAATGTCGCGCTGGGGCAGGCCTATATCTCCTCGCTGCTGAACGAGGTCGATGGCAACCTCGTGCGCACGGCGGCGGGCTACAATGGCGGGCCGGGCAACGTGATGCGCTGGGACAACTCGCTCAACGCCTCGCAGGATCCGCTGCTCTACATCGCCTCGATCCCGCTCCACGAGACGCGCGACTTCGTGCAGCGCGTGCTCACCAACTACTGGATGTACCAGATCAGGCTGGGCCAGCCGACGCCGTCGCTCGACCAGATCGCCTCGCACGACTGGCCGCGCTACGCCCCGCAAGACGGTCGCTGAATCGTGGCCGGCGCAGGGCCGGATCGCGCTATCGTACGGCAGAAACGAAAGTCGCTCTGGGGCGCGACGAAGGGCACCTTCGAGATCGTGGGAGATGTCGTTGGCCCCGTTGTCGACGATTGGGACGAGGAACGCGAGTGGCGAAATATCACCGGTCCTCTGAAGGTGAGTAAGGCCAAGGTGCGACCGCTTTCATTCTCCTCTCCCCCGCTTCGGGGGAGAGGCCGGGTGAGGGGGAAGTGAAGGTCCTCCAGATCACGGGAGCACGCGGTCGCTGCCACCCCCTCACCTAACCTCTCCCCCAAGGGGGAGAGGAATATGAAAGTGGCGTAAAGCGCGACTGAGCAATGTGGTGCTCGACGAGCTGCACGGCGATCCGTTCGATCGCATCATCGTTGCGACGGCACTGGTCGAAGGGGCTATATTGCTGACGGCAGGTCAGTCGTTGCTGGCCTGGCCGGAGGAACTGCGTCGCCTGGATGCGCGACGCTGAATGGGAGAAGCGATCGGAAATGCTGCCGCTGTCGGGTGTGAGAGTTGTCGAGTTCTGCCAGGTCCTGGCAGGTCCCTATTGCGGCATGCTGCTGGCCGATCTTGGCGCCGAGGTCATCAAGGTCGAGCCGCCGGACGGCGACATGATGCGGCAATGGCCGCCGATCACCGAAGGTACCAACGGCGGTTACAGCGAGAACTTCGCCTCGATCAACCGCAACAAGCGGTCGGTCGTGCTCGATCTCAAGAACCCGGCGCACAAGGCGGCGGCGCGCGAGCTGGTCCTGTCGGCCGACGTGGTGCTGGAAAACAACCGGCCGGGCGTCATGGACCGGCTGGGGCTGGGCTACGAGTCCTTCCGCCAGGAGAAGCCCGGCCTGGTCTACTGCTCGATCTCGGCCTTCGGGCAGAGCGGCCCGCGCTCGAGCGAAGGTGGCTTCGACGTCACGGTGCAGGCGATGAGCGGCATCATGAGCGTGACCGGCGAGCCCGACGGCGCGCCGGTGAAATGCGGCGTACCGGTTTCCGATGTCGGCACCGGCCTCTATGCCGCCTTCACCATCGTCTCGGTGCTGCGTCGCGTCGCCGGCGGCGGCGAGGGCGCCCATATCGATGCCTCGATGCTGGGCTGCAGCCTCGGCATGGCGGCGCTGCAGACCAGCGAGTTCTTCGGCACCGGTCGAGATCCGAAGAAGCTGGGCTCGGCGCATCCGCGTAACGCGCCCTATCAGGCCTTCAAGGCGGCCGATGGCCATTTCGTCATCGCGGCGGGTAACAACAAGCTGTGGGAAGCCGTGACCGAGGTCGTCGGCCGTCCCGACCTGCTGGCCGACACGCGGTTCGCCACGACCACGTCGCGCGCGGCCAATCAGGTCGTGCTGAAGGATCTGCTCGAAGTCGAATTCGCCAAGCAGGGTGTCGACCATTGGCTGGCCGCCTTCGAGAAGGCCGGCGTGCCGCAGGGCCGCATCAACAGCTACAGCCAGATCCTTGCCGATCCGCAGGTCCAGCATATGGGTTGGGTCGAGGAGATGGCGCTGCCGTCGGGCGTGAAGACGCGGACCTTCGGCAGTCCCGTGCGCATCTTAGGTACCGATCTCGCCAAGCGGCGCGATCCACCGGCGCTGGGCGCCGATACGGAAGCCGTGTTCGGTTCTTCTCTTTTGCGAAAGGCTGCGGAATGAGCATTGATCGTCTGCGCCGCTTCATCGGCGACATGACCTCGCTCACGGGCGGGGCCTGGCAGGACAAGGACGAGGCGGCGACCGTCGAGGTCGGCGCCAAGCTCCTGGGTGAACTGGTGAAGCACGACGACTGGCTGCCGGAGTCTGCGGCAAAGGTGCCGTCGCACGGCTATGCGCAGAACCTCCTGTGGTGCGACCCGTTCGAGCGCTTCTGTGTGGTGAGCTTCGTCTGGGCACCGAGCGCCAACACGCCAGTGCACGATCACGAGATGTGGGGCCTGGTCGGCATGCTGCGCGGCTCGGAGACCTCGCTCGCCTTCTCGCGCCATCCCGAGACCGGCGCACTGGTGCCGGGCAAGCTCACCAAGCTCGAACCCGGCGATGTCGAGGTGCTGGTGCCGGCGGTGGGCGACATCCATCAGGTCACCAACGCCTTCGCCGATCGCGGCTCGATCAGCATCCATGTCTATGGCGGCAATATCGGCGCGGTGCGGCGGCACACTTACGACGTGAAGACGGGCGAGCCCAAGCTGTTCGTCTCGGGCTACACCAACCGCGAGCAGCCCAACATCTGGGATCGATCGGCGGAAGTCCGCGCCGGAAGCTGACGCATTCTCCCGTTCCGGGCGCGCTCTGTTCGCGTACCGGTACGGCTCCCTTGACCCGCCGCGCCGGGCGCACGCACTGTTGTGCAAACAAGGGAGGTAATAATGATTCAACGCAGAAGCCTGCTGCGCGGCAGCACCGCGTTCGCCGCCATGACCGTGGCGGCTCCGGCCATCGCGCAATCGAGCAAGTGGCCGAGCCGCGAGATCTCGCTGATCAATCCTAACGCGCCCGGCGCCTCGACGGATCTCACGGCGCGCATCATCGCCCAGGCCCTGGAGAAGCGGCTGAACGCCACGGTCATCGTCAAGAACGTGGTGGGCGGCGCCGGCGCGCTCGGCCCGACGACCCTGGCGCAGTCGACGCCTGACGGCCACACGATCGGCCTGGTGGCGATCTCGAGCCATATCGCCGTGCCCAACATGATGAACGTCGCCTATGAGCCATGGAAGGCGTTCGACATCGTCGGTCAGGTCGCCGCCCTGCGGTACGGCATCGGCGCGCGCGCCGACGGCCCCCTGAAGTCGATCGATGACCTGATTGCCCTGGGCAAGCAGAAGCAGGTCACCTACAGCTCCAACAACGTGACCAACGTCGTGGCGATGTTCCAGCTCGCCAAGCTGACCGGCGCCAAGTTCCGCTGGGTCGTCTTCCCCGGCGGCGTCGAATCGGTGACGGCGGCGATCGGCGGCCATGTCGACGCCGTCATCCAGACCGTCACCGAGATGCGCCCGCAGATCGAGGCCGGCAAGCTGCGCTTCCTCGCCTCGGCGGCCGAGGCGCGCTGGCCCGACTATCCCGACGTGAAGACGCTGCGCGAGATGGGCTACAACGCCGTCACCAACGGACCTTTCGGCTACGCCTTCCCGGTCGGTGTCGATCCGGCCATCAAGGAGCGCATGGACAAGGCGCTGGCCGACGTCATGCAGGACGAGTCGGTGACCAGCCAGATCACCAAGCTCGGCATTCAGGCGATCTATCGCAACGGCAAGGACTATGCCGCGCTCCTGAAATCGCTCGAGACCGAGCTGGTGCCGATCCTCAAGGAAACCGGCATGGCGAAGAAGCCGGCATGAGCCGGCTCGGCGGCGCGCGCATCGCCACGCTGGGACTGCTGGCGGCCGCATCGGTCGGCCTCTGGCAAGCCCTGCGGCTGGAGAGCTGGGGGTTCGACGGTCCGGGCCCCGGCTTCTTCCCGCAGCTCATGGCGGGCATCTGCGTGGTGCTTGCGCTGATCGTGCTGGTCTTTCCGGGTAAGGCCGGCGAGACCGAGGGCGGCGACACGGAGGACGCCGAGGCTACTGCCGAGACGCGGAGGTGCTTCGCGATCTACGCCGCCACCCTCGGCCTGCTCGCCGCGGGCGCCATGTACGCAGGCTTCGTTGTGACGACCATTGCCGTCACGGTGGTGATCGTGCGCTTCGCCGAGCGACGCTCCTTGACGGCGGCGCTGGGCTACGGCGTGGCCTGCGCGGTCATCGGCCTCGTCTGTTTCGGCTGGCTGCTCAGGGTCGACCTGCCCGAGGGGCCGATCGAGCGCGCCTTCTACACTTTCGTTCACTGAGGCTCGCCGCATGGAAGCGCTGCTGGGCGGATTCGCCGTCACGCTCACCCTCGACAATCTGCTCTACTGCTTCGTCGGTGTATTCCTCGGCACCGTCGTCGGCATCCTGCCGGGACTGGGGCCGCTCACCACCATCGCGATCCTGCTGCCGATCACCTTCAAGATGGACGTCACCTCGGCGATCATCATGTTGTCGGGCATCTACTACGGCGTGGCCTATGGCGGCACCGTGACGTCGGTGCTGATGCGCATTCCCGGCGAAGCCTCGTCCGTCGTGACCTGTCTCGACGGCTACGAGATGGCGCGCAAAGGCCGCGCCGGCGCCGCGCTCGGCATTGCCGGCATCGGCTCCTTCGTGGCCGGCACCGTGGGCGTCATCGGCATCTCCTTCCTGTCGCCGCCGCTGGCCGAACTGGTCATCAAGTTCGGGCCGGCCGAGTACGCCATGCTGATGCTGGCCGGCCTCACGATGGTCACCTACATGTCGAGCGGCTCGCTGGCGCGGTCGCTGCTGATGGCGGCTTTCGGCCTGCTGCTCGGCACGGTCGGCAGCGACCCTCTCAACATGACGCCGCGACTCACCTTCGGCATCCTGGCGCTGGGCGACGGCGTGAACCTGGTGCCGCTGGCCATCGGTCTGTTCGGCCTCTCCGAGGTGCTGTTCATGGGACGGCAGAAGCTCGAAGACATGAAGGTGCTGGCGCCGCCAACGGGCCTGCTGGGCTTCCTGCCGTCGCGCGAGGAGGCCAGGCGCTCGGTGGGACCCGTGGCGCGCGGTACGGTGATGGGCTTCCTGGTCGGGTTGCTGCCGGGCGGCGGTGCGGTGCTGGCCTCGTTCCTGTCCTACGGCATCGAGCGCAAGCTCTCGAAGCATCCCGAGGAGTTCGGCAAGGGGGCGGTCGAGGGGCTCGCGGGGCCCGAGTCGGCCAACAATTCCGGCACCGCCGGCGCCTTCGTCCCGCTGCTCTGCATGGGCATCCCGTCCAACGCCGTGACGGCGCTGCTGCTCGGTGCCTTCATCATCCACGGCGTCACGCCGGGCCCGACCATCCTCGAGCGCCAGCCGGAGATTTTCTGGGGCGTCGTCGCCAGCATGTATATCGGCAACGTGATGCTGCTGGTCCTGAACCTGCCGCTGATCGGCCTGTTCGTGCGCATCCTCGATATTCCACGGGCCTACTTGGCGCCGATGATCCTCGCGGTCTGCCTGATCGGCGTCTATTCCTCGAGCGGCAATCCCGCCGATGTCGTGATCGCCGTGATCTTCGGCTTCGTGGGCTATGGCCTGCGCCGCCACGGCTTCGACCTCGGCATCGTCATCCTGGCCTATGTGCTGGGCCCGATCTTCGAGCGGTCGGTGCGCCAGGCGCTGGCGATATCCGACGGTGATCCCTCGATCTTCTTTCACAGCACGCTGTCGACCGGCTTCGCGATCGTCGCCGTCGTGCTTCTCCTCCTGGGCCTGTGGCCGAAGCGGCGGGCGGCGCGCGCCTGATCTCATCGCCTCGCCGGGGTGGCTGAGCCACTAGCTCGGCCACTGGCTCGGTCAGTGGCCGAGCCGCTCTTGTCGTCGTCGGGGCTGGCGCGCTCCAGGCCACGGATATGGGCCTGCAGGATCGCCACGGCCTTGTGGATCTCGCGGTTCCTGAGCGCGGTCACGATCCGCCGGTGGGCGTGGCTCGATCCCGGCTGCCAGCCGGCCGATCGCGTCGCCGAAAAGATGATGCGTGAATTGGCAAGCTGCAGGTCGTCGATCAGGGCGAGCAGGCGCGGCATTCGACAGGGGCTCGCCAGTTCGCGGTGAAAAGTGCG
>MKRV01000186.1 GCA_001897995.1 Alphaproteobacteria bacterium 65-37
CTGCAGGAACGTGATCGCGATCAGGAACTCGTTCCAGACGTTCAGGCAGACGATCAGCGCCACGGTCAGCAGGCCGGGCGAGATGAGCGGCAGGATGACGCTGGTGAAGACGCGGAAATCGGACGCGCCGTCGATGCGAGCCGCCTCCTCCAGCTCCATCGGCACGTCCAGTACGTAGGTGCGCAGCAGGAAGAGCGAGAACGGCGTGAAGATCGCCGAGTAGATGAGGATCACCGCGACCGGGCTGTTGATGAGCGAAAGCTGCGCCATCACGAAGTACAGCGGGAACATGAACATCTGGACCGGAATGGTCGTCGTCGCCAGGAAGTAGAGGCTGATCAGCATCCAGCCCGGCACGTCCTTGCGGGCAATCGCCCACGCCGCCATCGACGAGACGGTGCAGACGACCAGCACCGTCCCGGCGGCGATGACCAGGCTGTTGACGATCGCCCTTCCGAGCCCAGCCTCGTTCCAGACGCGGGCGAAGACGCCCCAGTCGGGCTCCGACGGCCAGCCCAGCGGGGTGATCAGGATGTCGAAGTTGCTGCGCAGGCTGTTCAGCACCATCAGCGCCAGCGGAAAAGCCACGGAGAACGCAGCCGCCCCGAGCAGGGCGTAGACGAACAGGCGGGCGGTGAGACTCTTGCCGAGTTCCATGTCAGGCCCTCTCGCGCCGCGCCTGCAGGCGCAGATAGACGACGATGGCGACGAGGCCGAGCAGGCTCATCGACAGCGAATAGGCCGACGCGCGGCCGACCTCGAAGGACTGGAAGGCCGTCTTGTAGGCGAGCGTCGCCAGCACCTCGCTGGAGAAGCCCGGGCCGCCCTCGGTCAGCACGTAGATCCAGTCGAACACCCTGAACGACCAGATGATGCTCATCAGCAGCATGAACATCACTGTCGGCAGGATGGTCGGCAGCAGGATGTGCCGGAATGTCTGCCAGCGGGAGGCGCCGTCGACCACGGCCGCCTCGATCAGCGAGCGGTCGACCTGGCGCAGCGCGGCGAAGTAGATGACCGTGAGGTAGCCCCACCAGCTCCACATGTCGACGAACAGCACGCCGAGCAGCGAGGTGTCGGGATGGGCCAGCGGGTTGTCGGCCGGGATGCCGACGGATTGCAGCCAGCCGACGACCCCGCTGGTCGGGCTGAACATCATGCTGCGCCAGATCAGTGCGAGGATGACCGTGGCGATGGTCACGGGCAGGAAGTAGAGGACCTGGAAGAATGTCCGTCCCGTACGCACGGTCATCAGCAGCACGGCGAAGACCAGCGAGCCGATCATCGGCAGGGTCGCGAACAGGAACGTGTAGACGCAGTTGTTGCGAAATGCCTGCCAGAAGCGCGGCTCCTGCACGAGCGCGATGAAGTTCGACAGCCCCACCCAGCGCGGCAGGCTGAAGCCGTTCCAGTCGGTGAAGGCGAGCAGCGTCGTGGTGACCACCGGGATCAGCACGACGCACAGGCTCACCGCGAGCGCGGGCAGCACGAACAGCCACTTGCGGCTGGCGGGCTTCCTGCGGCGCCGGCCTGCCCGGCTGCCCGGAAGTCCCGCCGGAGCCGGCAGCGCCACGGCGTCGGCCGTCGACTGGGCCATGCTCAGCTTCTCGGCGGCGGCGTCTTGACGAGGCCTTCCTTCATCTCCTGCTGGAACGTGTCGTTCAGCCGGTCGCTGAACTGCTTGGGCGTGATCTGCTTCAGCCAGACCTCCTCGATGCCGCCCTTCATGTAGTCGTCGGTCTTGGCCGGCCAGAACGTCCATGGGGCGTAGCCGTAGCGGCCGCTCATCATCGCTTCGGTGACGCCGGCGCGAAGCCGCGCGGCCTCGGCCTGGATCCTGTCCGGCGTGGCGACCGACGGCGGCGCCTTGGCGAAGGGAATGTTCCATTCGCCTTCCCAGACCTGCGACATCTTCTCGACGAAGCCGTAATCCATCAGCCGGTCGAAGACCATGGCACAGCCTTCGGCGACCTGGGTGGCGGCGTTGATGGCGAGGTCGGCGCCGATGCCGAGCACGAAGACCGGGTACGGTACGTTGGGCGCGAGCTGAGGCAGCGCCGTGATCCCCAGCTCCTGCTTGGTCTTGTCGAACGTGTCGGGCACCCACTGGAACGCCCACGTACCCTGCATCGCCATGCCTGCCTTGCCGGTGGCCAGCACGGCGAACGACTGGTTCATGTTGAGCGAGAAGTAGCGTTTGCCGCCGAAATAGCCCTTATCCCACCAGCGGTTGAGCAGCTCGACGGCCTCGACGAAGACCGGGGCGTTCCACGGCAGCTCGCCGCACAGCGCCTTGTAGACGGCATCGGGCGAGCAGTAGTTGTTGTAGACGATGCCCAGCAGATGCCGGTTGGCGAAGCGCTGCCCGGAGTTGCCGGCGACGAAGGGCTGGATGCCGGCCTTCAGCATCGTGTCGGCAAGCGCCTCGGTTTCCTGCAGGGTCTTGGGTGCGGTCCACGACTTCTGCTTGAACAGCGTCTGATTGTAGAACAGCGCCTGGGTCTCGATGGTCTTGGCCAGCGCGATCAGCTTGCCGTCGTAGGTGCCGAGCTGCAGCGCGATCGGCGCCAGCTTCTCCTTCCAGCCGAACTTCTGTGCGAAGGCATTGAGGTCGAGCAGCTTGTTGCTGGTGACGAAGCGCTGGGTCCAGGCAGGGCCGTTGGTCAGCACGATATCCGGGCCCTGGCCACCCGCCAGCGCGACCAGCAGCTGATCGGGCAGCCCCGACCCGCGATACTCGATCACCAGCTTGTAGTCCGACTGCGATGCGTTGAAGGGCTGCGTCAGGTAGCGCTCCAGCGCGGCCTGCTGCGCCGGCGTCGC
The DNA here is from genome assembly GCA_001897995.1 of Alphaproteobacteria bacterium 65-37. GTDB lineage: Bacteria > Pseudomonadota > Alphaproteobacteria > Reyranellales > Reyranellaceae > Reyranella. Next base: position 2,824 of record MKRV01000186.1, read on the forward strand.
GCCTTCATACCACCAGTTGATGACCTTGGGCGCCGCCAGGCTGGGGCGGATTGACGAGCCGAAGACCGCGCTGGCCGCTGCGCCGGCGACCAGTGTGCGGCGTGTGTACTTTGACGTGAGCCGGGGTGTCTGCATGGTTTCCCTCCCGTCGCTTCATCTTCTTGATGGCGGTCAGCCGGCCAGCGGCTGCCAGTTCTGCACCTCGTTGCGCGCCTTCTCCCGGGCAACGGACACCAGCTTGTGCGCCAGCGACCTCTCCCGATCGGCAATGTTCTGGGGGAGCGACGCGAGAGCTGCGTCGACCGCCGTCGCGTCGCGACTGAGGGCGCCGCACACATAGCCGGCCATGCAGGCGATGGTGTCGGCGTCGCGGCCGAAATTCGCCCCATAGGTCACGGCCTTCCAGGGATCCCCGCCGGCCAGCCGGCAGATCGCCAGGGTGGCGGGCACGGTCTCGCGGCTGTCGCAGGCGATGGCGCGGCGGAAGCGCTGGTGATAGGCGGCCCGGAAGCCTTGATAGTCGTTGGCGGTGCGCGCCAGCTCGAGCGCCTGCTCGATCAGCTGGCGCATGTCGCGGCCGCTCCACGGCTTGATGGCGGAAAGCGCGCTTTCGATCGCCTGGTCGACCGTCGAGCGTCCGTCGAGCGCCCGCGCGACGGCAGCGGCGATCGCCGCCGCGCCGTCCTGGCAGAACGCCGCGTCGGTCACGTGAATGAGGCTGGCGAGCTCCATCGCCTGGGCGGCCGCGGCCCTGGGATGGCCGGCATTGACGATGCCCACGGGCGCAATCGCCATTGCCGAGCTCGAGCTCGGCATGTTGCCGGTGGCGATCGTGCGCGGCAGGTCGCCGAAGCGCAGCTTGGCCGCCGCGTGCAGCACCGAGGGGAAGAAGCGGCCGACCTTCTGGCCGAATATCTCCTTGTGCTGGTGCATCCATTGCGCCGCCCAATCGTCAGCGTCGGCATAACCGCCGGTCGCGATCAACGCGTCGGCGATCAGGTTGCGCATGATGGAGTCGTCGGTGCCGTCGCCTTCGAACGTCTCGACCCAGCCGAACCTGGCGTCGATCTCGGCCGGCTCGAGGTTCTCCGTCGGCGTGCCCATGGCATCGCCCACGACACCGAAAGCGAGACTTGCGAACGCTCCCAATTCGAGCTGGTCCGTCTTGAACATCGGCGTTCCTACCCATCGCCATAGTAATTCTTTGTTAGTTATACGTATAACTACGCTTGCACCGCCGAGTCAATCATGAGATTCCAGCGCTAATGAGCGATCATGATGCGACGGGCAGGCCGCGCCATTCCGTCCGGCCGACGCAAAAGGACATCGCGGCCGCCGTCGGCGTCTCGCAGGCCGCGGTGTCGATGGTGCTCAACAAGGCGGAGACGCCGTCGGTCCCCAGCGAGACGCGCAAGCGCATCCTGAAAGTCGCCGGCGAACTCGGCTATCAGCCCCACCATGCCGCCCGGACGCTGCGCAGCGCGCGCACGCTGACCCTGGCCAGCGTCGTGCCGGACATCACCAACCCGTTCTATGCCGGCGTGGTGCGCGGCCTGCAGACGACGGCCGCCCCTGCTGGCTACGACGTCCTGATCTACAATACGGACGGCAGGCCCGAGGGCGAGCAGCGGGCTCTGAAATGGCTGCAGCAGGGACGCGCCGACGGTGTGGTCGGCATGTTCTACCATTTGCGACCGTCGGACTTCGGGACCCTGGCGCGCTACAAGCTTCCGATGGTGCTGTTCGGCCAGCCCTCGGGCAAGCGCACCGTCCTGCCGGTCGACTACATGTTCATGGACAACGTCGAAGCGGCCGCGGCGATGACCAGGCTGCTGATCGGCAAGGGCCATCGCCGTATTGCGATGATCCTGACGGAGTTCGGCCCCGGCCGGCGGCGCGCGATCGGCTACCAGGCCGTGATGCGCGACGCGGGGCTGGAGCCGCGGCTGGTCATCGACCAGACATCCTCCCCGGAGGCTGGCGTTCGCGCCATGGAGTCCCTGCTCGCCGAGGGCGACGCCAGGCCGACGGCAGTGTTCGGTGCCAACGACGTCCTGGCAATCGGCGCCATGCGGGCCGCCCGCGACGCCGGCCTGTCGATCCCTTCGGACATGGCGATCGCCGGCTTCGACGATGTGCCGACGGCCGGCCTGCTCGGCCTCACCACGGTCCGTCAGCCCGACTTCGAGCTGGGCGCCTGGGCGGCAAAAGCGCTGATCGAAAGGCTGAAGCCCGGCGGCCTCGAGCTTCCCAGCCGCAATCTCGAATGGACCTTCGAGATCGTCGAGCGGATATCGGCTTAGCCGGGCGGCTCGTGCACGCCGCTACTCGTAGACCTCGACCGTCTGCATCATGCCCATCTCCTCGTGGTTCATCATGTGGCAATGCAGCATGTAGATGCCGGTGTAGTCGAGAAAGCGGGTGCGGAAGGTGAGCGTGCCGCCCTGGCGCTCGACGACCGCGGTGTCGCGCCATTGCGGCGTGGCCAGTGGCTTGCCGTTGAGGTGAGTGACCTGGAACGGGTTGGTATGAATATGGAACACGTGGTCGTCGTGCGTGTGCGTGTTCTCGATCGTCCATTCCTCGACCGAGCCCAGCTTGACGCGGTGGTCGATCCGGTTGGGATTGAACTTCTTGCCGTCGATGAAGAAGCCGAATTCCTGCCAGTGGCCCGCCGCGTCGGACTCGGGCACCGTCGCCGAGAACACCAGCTTGCGCCGGCCAGTGATTTCCGAGTCCTTGATCGTCTCGAGCGGCGGCTTGGGAAGCGAGGCCGGAAGCTTCATGGTCATCGGCTCGCCCGCCACCACCACCCGCGCCAGCGGCCCGACCGGCGACGGATGGCCCTGGTCGTAGGGCAGCGCGCGCAGCTCGTAGGTGCCGGGGGCGCCGGCCTGGATGAGCATGTCGGCACGCTGGCCGGGCAGGATCAGGTGCTTGCCCATGGTCTCGACGGCGCCGAGCTGAATCCCATCATAGGCAATGGCATGCAGCTCGTGCTTCTCCAGCTCGAGCAGCAGGTTGTCCTGATATCCGGTATGGAGCAGGCGCCAGCGCTGCACCTCGCCCGGCCGCATGGTGATGGTCGGGCGGCGCTGGCCGTTGACCGTCAGGAAGCGCGTGGCGGTTTCCGGGAACAGAGTGCCGAAGTCCTCGATCATGCCGCGCGCGTCGTGGACGACCTGGGTCAGCACCAGCAGGCGCTCCTTGGCGTTGGCGATCTCGGGCACGTCGGCAAAATCACCCTCGACGACGATGGCCCCGAACATGCCGCTCGCCATCTGCACGTCGGCGCTGCCGTGATGATGCGGATGATACCAGTAGGTGCCTCTGGTGTGGTCCTTGGGGAGCTCGATCTCGATGTCGTAGGCCTCGCCCGGCACCATCGAGCGCATGACATTGTCGGCAATGCCGCTCGGGCTGGCATGGGCGCCGTGGAAATGGAAGTTGGTGTTGTTGAACTGGTGCGGATGCGACATGTCCGCCGGGGCGCCGTCGCGGTTGGGCGGAAGGTCGTTGGTCAGGCGGATCTTGAGCGTCTCACCCGGCTTCATGCGCAAGGTCGGACCAGGCGAGCCGCCCTCGTAGGAGCGAACGTAGAGCCGGGTGCCGCCGACATCGCGGTAGGTATAGGCGCAGCGCAGCGACGTTTGCAGCACGCCGTTGGCCGAGCGCCGCACCTCCGGCTCGACGAGCGGTTGATCCATGGCCGGCAGCTTGGGCCGCGCCACCAGGCCCAGGGTACCGCTCATGCCATGGTGATCGTGGCCTTGTGCTGCCACCTTGCCGCCCATCAGCAGGGCCGCACCCGTGGCAACGCCACCGTCGAGCAGACGGCGGCGCGAAAGACGCTTGAAATTCATGATACCCCCGACCCCAAGGCTCCCTGCTCCCCAGGCAAGTATAGATCACATCCACCCGGAATGCGCGCCGCAGCCGCAGCGGAGCCCCCTCGCGAGGCGATGGCAGCCGGTGAGACCGCTATGCATGCACTGCAAGCGGTACACGGCAGCCCGTGCGCTCGACCGTCAAGAAAAGATCAAGATTTGACCGGCGCGGGTGGGACCAGGAAGATTGTTGCCAAGGCTGGAACGCACGATCACATTTCCCCTTTCAAGGGCCATCCGGAACAGTTGCGCCGCACGCATATGCCCAAGTTCCTTCGCATCGGCGTCCACCAGTCGAACGTGTCCGGATACACGTCTAAGGCTTGGTGGATTCGCCGGGTCGGCTCGACGGTCTTCCTGAAGTGGGGAGCCGTCGAGGTCGATGGCGTGGGAGACAGGCGAAAGGTCTACTGGACGGTTCCACCGCGCGAGAAAACCGTTCGTTGCGGCGCAGTGAAAGCCGCCGAAGACTATGTGAAAAATGCGATCACCCGGCGGCGCAGCCATCGCTATGAACCGCTGGCCGGCAGCATCGTCCTCAAGCGTCGGCCCGCCAATCGCGGTGTCGAGCTCGAACAGGTGCTGGCCACGATCCTGTTCGTCGACATCGTCCGGTCCACCGAAAAAGCCGCACGGCTCGGCGATTCGCGTTGGACGCAGGTGATCAATCACTACTACGCGACCGTCCGCCGGGAGCTGAAGACGCTGCGCGGCAAGGAAGTCGTGACGACGGGGGACGGCCTGCTCGCCACATTCCGGGCGCCGGCATCGGCGGTCCAGTGCGCGACGGCGATCCGCGAAGCCGTGCGCACCTTGGGGCTGGAGATCAGGGTGGGGCTGCATGCCGGCGAGTACAAGGTGAGCGGGCCCGATGTCGCCGGCCTCGCTTTCCACATCGGTGCGCGCGTGGCCGCGAAGGCGCGCCCCGGCGAAGTCCTGGTCTCGAGCGCGGTCAGGGACCTGATGGCGCCGTCGGAGATCTTGTTCAAGGATCGCGGCGTTCATCAGCTCAAAGGCGTGCCGAAGCGGTGGCGCCTTTACCGGGTCGATCGGTAGGCCGCGCGTCGCCCGGCGCC
>MKRV01000187.1 GCA_001897995.1 Alphaproteobacteria bacterium 65-37
CTCACCCGGCCCCTCCCCCAAGGGGGAGAGGAGATTGAGTGAAGGCGCCTCCGCTCGGAGTGACGCTCTGCGTCACTTCCACTTGGCGAAGTAGAAGCGCGGCAGCTCGTCGGGGAAGGTCTTCATGTCGAGCTGCTTGGAGAAGGCATAGATGTTCACGTAAGTGAACAGTGGCAGCCAGTAGGCCTTCTCGGTCATCAGCTTGACCGCAGCGGTGTAGTTCTTCTTGCGCACCGCCGAATCGGCCGTGGCGCCGCCGTCGGCCACCAGCTTCTGCAGCTCGGGATCGCGCGCATAGTCGTCGCCGCCGCCGCCGTACATCACGGGGAAGATGGCCGACACGTCGTTGACCGAGTAGCTGCCCCAGCTTCCGTGATAGAGCGGATTCTCGCCCTTCTGCGCCTTGGCGATCGCCGGCGCGACCTGCAGCTGGGTGATCTTGGCCTTGATGCCGACGGCCTGGAGATAGTTCTGGATCGCCGCACTCCAGGAGGTCGGCTGCACGTAGGTCACCATCTCGATCTCGAAGCCGTTGGGGAAGCCCGCTTCGGCGAGCAGCGCCTTGGCCTTGGCCGGGTCGTAGGCGTACTTCACCGCGGCGTCGCCGTCGCAGCCGAACTGGGTCGGGAAGCAGGGCGCCGGCGGCACACGGCTGCCGTTCTGCACCAGCTTGTCGGCGATCTCCTGGCGGTTGATGGCATGCCAGATCGCCTGCCGCACCTTCTGGTTGGTGAGCGGATTGCCGGCCCCGCTGCGGCCCGCCGCGTCGATCGACAGATAGCCGATGCGCATCGATTCCTGCGGCACGGCCTGCAGGTGCGGCATGCGGTTCACGTCCTTGGCCTGGTCGGGATTGATGTTCCAGATCCAGTCGGTGCGCTGCGCCAGGAGCTCGGTCATAGCGGTCGCAAGATCGGGCACGAAGCGCACGTGCAGGTTCTTGATCGCCGGCTTGCCCTTGGGCGAGCCCGCCCAATAATCGTCGAAGCGTTCGTAGACGACTTCCTTGCCGACCTCGTTCTTCACGATCTTGTAGGGGCCGGCGCCGATCGGCTTGAGGGCGAACCCTTCAGGACCGACCTTCTCGCGGTAGGCCTTGGGATGGATCGGCGTCACCATGGCGAGATATTCCAGCGCCGCCGGAGTCGGCCGCTTCATATTGATGCGCACCGTCCAGTCGCCGGTCTTCTCGGCCTTGTCGATCCAGGCATAGTTGGACGGCGTGGCGAGCTTGTTGTCCGGGTTGGACGCCATGTTGATGGTGTAGACCACGTCGTCCGGCGTGAGCGTGCTGCCGTCGTGGAACTTCACGCCCTGCCGGATGGTGAGGTCGAGCGCCGTGTCGCCGACGAACTTCCAGTCGGTGGCCAGCGCCGGCTTGATCTCGAAGGTCGAGGGGTCGCGATGCACCAGCATGTCCCAGGCCTGGTGCGCCAGGATCAGGCCGGTGCGCTGGCTGTTGAAGTACATGTCGACGTTGGGCACCGCGTCGGTGAAGATGATGCGCAGTGTGTCGGCGGATTTCTGCGCCCAGGCAGGTGCGGCCACCGCGAAGGATGCGGCGGCAATCAACAGGGTACGACGTAACGATTTCACGGAAGCCTCCTGATAGTTGGCCGAGCCTAGGCCGCCCATCGGGAATGATGCAAGCACGCTGCAGTCTTCAGGAGGACAGCGATGACGGAAAAACTCACCGGTTCGGCGCGCAACACCGCTCTCGCCACCCTTTCCGGCTGGTCGGAGGTCACCGGCCGCGACGCGATCCAGAAGAGCTTCAAGTTCGCCGACTTCAACGAAGCCTGGGGCTTCATGACCCGCGTCGCTCTGGCCGCCGAGAAAGCCGACCACCATCCCGAATGGTCAAACGTCTACAACCGGGTCGAGATCGTGTTGTCCACCCACGATGCCGGCGGCCTGTCCGCCAAGGACATCGCTCTCGCCAAAGTGATCGACGCGGCAGCCTGACGCCAACTGCCTGTGGGGGAAAAGAAAAGCAGAAGCCGCAGGCAGCACGCGGTCATCTTTTTGACGTGAGTTCGTAGCAAACGCTCTGGCAATCACCCCGCCCGCTTCCCATCTGCAGCGCGGGAGAGAGGCCATGACCATTACCTACCGCTTCCGCGCGTTCTGTCTTGGAATGCTTCTGCTTGCCACGACGGTGGCGTCGCCGCTGGCGATCGTCTCGCCGGCGCGCGCGATGTCGCCTGGATTCTTCGGCGATGCCGCCGACAGCGACACCGCTACCGCGGCCACCACCGAAGAACCCGCGACGCCGCTGGTGTCGGGCAAGGTCGTCGCGGTGGATGCCGCGCGCGGCCGGATCACGCTCGAGTTCCGACCGGCGCCCCAGCACTTCCTCGAGGGCGGCACGCGCATTTTCGACGTCGCCAAGAGCGTGCCGCTGAAAGGCTTGAGCGCGGGCGACAAGGTGCGCTTCGATCTCGAGCGCAACGGCAAGCGCTACGTCGTCACGCGCCTCGAGAACAGCAACTAGATCACCTGCCGGAGAGCGCCGCTCGGCCGTGTGCCGAGCCGGCGCTGTCGCGTGCCTTTTCAGGCTTTCCGGGCCGCGAAAAGGCCGCTCCGATTTGATTGGCGCATAGATCGTGCGCAGCCGATGCTTCGCCACGCGCGCCCCAAGAAGGTGCTGGCGGATCAAGTGGAGGAAGCATCGTGACACTGCAGCGGCGAACTCTCTTTCTGGCAGGGCTGTCGTCCTCGATCGCGACGGCGACGGCGGCATTGACGGCCCGGGCCGACACCTTTCCGTCCAAGCCGATCCGCCTGATCGTGCCCTTCGCTGCCGGCGGCAATGCCGACGTCACCGCACGCCTGATCGGCGACGGCCTGTCGCGCCGCTTCAACCAGCCCGTCGTCGTCGACAACCGGCCCGGCGCCGGTGGTGTGGTCGGCCAGGAGATCGCCCTGCAGTCGCCGGCCGACGGCTACACGATGGTGATCAGCGTGTTCAGCTCGCTCTACGTTTCGGCGCTGATGGCCGGCAAGCCCTCCATGGTTCCAGCCTTCGCACCGGTCAGCACCTTGAGCACCGTGCCGATGATCGTGGTGGTGCCGGCGGGCAGCCGCTTCGCCGACTGGAAGGCGATGCTGGCGGAAGCCAAGGCCAAGCCGGGCACGGTGAGCGTCGGCCATGCCGGCAACGGCACGCCCAACCACATCGACATCCTGCGCCTGCAGGAGAACGAGAAGGTGCGTTTCAGCGTCGTGCCCTATCGCGGCTCGGGTGTCGGCCTGAACGACGTGCTGGCAAGCCAGATCGATTCCTTCGTCGACCAGCTTTCGAGCTCCCTGCCGCACATCCAGTCGGGCAAGCTGAAGCCGCTGGTCGTCCTGGGAGAAAAGCGCGTGCCCGAACTGCCCAGCGTGCCGACCCTGGCCGAAACCGGCTGCACGCCCTTCGACGGCGGCACGACGCTCGGCCTGTTCGTGCGCGCCGGCACGCCGTCTCCGGTGGTCGCCGCGCTCAACACCGCGACAGTGGCCGCGCTCGAAGAGCCGACGATCAAGCAGCGGTTCGTCGAACTCGGCGCCACGGTGCGGCCCTCGACACCCGAAGGCTTCGCGGCCTTCCTGAAGATCGAGGACGAAAGCGTCAGCGACCTCGCGAAGAAGGGCCTGCTCAAGGCCGAGTAGGCCGCTCTGCCTTTACGCTATTCGAGCTTGAGACCGGTGCGCTGGATGAAGCCCTGCCAGCGCGCCACCTCGGCGCGGATGGTTGCCATGAAGGCGTCGGACGTCCCGCCGACGGCAATCACGCCGTCCTCGGCCAGCCGGCTGGAGACGTCGGAACTCTTCAGCACCGCATCGAGCTCGGCGTTCAGGCGAGCAACGATCTTGGCGGGAATGCCCTTGGGGCCGATCATGCCGTGCCACAGGTTGAAATCGAGCATGGGATAGCCCTGCTCGCCGTAGGACGGGATGTCCGGCGCCGCCACCAGGCGCTTTCGGGAACTCACGGCAAGGGCGCGCAGCTTGCCGCTCTTGACGTAGGGCAGCATGGTCGTGGTGCCGCCGCTCAGCATCTGCAAGTTGCCGGCCAGGAGATCGGCAAGGGCCAGCGCCGTGCCGCGATAGGGCACGTGCGTGGCCTTGATGCCGGCGGCATCGAGGAAGAGCTCGGTGCCGAGATGCAGCAAGCCCCCCGGTCCACTCGACCCGTAGGTGAGCTTGCCGGGCTCGCGCTTGCAGAGCGCCACCAGCTCGGCGAGCGTCTTGGCCGGCACCGCAGGATTGACGGTGAGCACGATCGGCTCGTCGGTGAACTGGCCGATCGCCACGATATCGTTCAGCGAGTCGAATGAGGGTTTGTGCAGGATGGCGTTGATCGTGTAGCTGCCGGAGATCGTCAGGTAAGTGTAGCCGTCGGGAGGCGACTTGATGGCGGCCTCGGCACCGAGATTGCCGCCGGCCCCCGGCTTGTTCTCGACGATCATGGTCTGGCCGAGGCGCGCCGTCAGTTTCTCGGCAATCAATCGGCTGGTGAAATCCGACCCACCGCCCGGTGCGAAGGGAGCGATCAGCCGCAGCGGCCGCGCAGGCCAGGCTTGTGCAAAAGCCCCTCGCGGGGCGAGGACCGCCGCGCCGCTCGCGGCCAGCAAGGCGCGCCGCTGCATCATGAGGCGGGCCACGGCACGCGGATCTCCTGCAGCGGCACGTGCTGCTGGGCGGCATGCATATCGGTCTCGCCGACGCCACCCTGGGGGCGCGGACGCGGCAGGGTGATCTTCACGGCATTCACGAGATCGAAGAAGCCGAAGGTGATGATGGCCTGGGTCGGCACGTTGTAGAGGCTCGACACCAGCTCGCGGGTGATGACGCCGCTCGCCTTCACCGCGTCGTAGTCTTCGCGGCTCTTGAAGATGATATCGAGGGTGATCTCGAAGGGGCCGGCATTCTTGCTGCGCACCACCTTGGCGATGTCGCGCAGCGGCGTCGCCACGAGGGTCATTTTGGGGGCCACATTGGGGGCGGCATCGGGGGGCATGTCAGGCGACCTCCTCGTAGCGCACGGGAAAGAGTGCCGTCGGGCTGTCGACCGTCATCAGGTGATAGACGTTGAATTCGCAGGCCTGGCCCAGCGGAATCTCGAGCGGCGTGAAGGGCGAGGCGAGATTGCCGGCGGTGGCGATGCGGCCGGGATAGGGCGCATGCATCAGGCTGGTGCGCGCCTTGCCGCAGATCGCCGTCGCCAGCGACTGCGTGGCCGCAGCGACCTCGACGATGATGCAGAGCTCGTGGGCCGGCGTCTTCACGGGCTCCAGATCGCCCATGACGCCGTTCTTGCCGTAGATATGGGGAATGATGCGATAACTCTCCGGCGGCACCTCGGCGAAATAGGCCCGCGTGCCGGCGATGACCTTGGCCAGGATCTCGTCGATCTGGGAAATGAAGATCGGATCGCGGGCGCCGGCGATGAAGATGCTGCGCCAGCCCGAGGTCCGGGCGCCTTCGAGCTTCACCGTATAGCGCTTCGACGGCTCGAACCGGCTGCCCGAGACCCGCACGCGACGATCGCTCACCTGCTCGTAGCGGCAGTGCGAGAGGTCGAGCGTGCCGCCCGGTCCGGCCAGCAGGAAAGGATGCGTCTTCTCGTAGAGCGTATGGGCGGCCACCGACGCGGTGGTGCAGCGCTCCTCGGGATTGAGCGGCTCGATCTCGAAATGATCGTGCCGCAGATAGCCCATCACGTTGCGGCCGACCGGCTCGGCGCAGAGCGCGCCGCACTCCATGATCTTGCCCATGTGCCAGGCGAGCGCCGGATCGAAGCCGGCGCGGATCGCCATCGCCGCCGTCGGCGAGGGATCGTAGGCGCGGCCGCTCACGATCACGTCGACGCCTTCCGTCTCGTCGAGCGCCTTCAGGAACGGCTCCGCACCCATCTGCGCGACCACGACGGTCGCTGCCTCGAGTTCGCGCGGATCGAGCGGCGGCACCGGCCCCAGCGGTTCGACGCGGCCGGCCCCGAGCTCGCGCCCAATATGGTCCTTGTCGATGTCGGCATAGATCGAGGCGACCTTGAAGCGCCAGCCACGACGGCGTGCGATGCCTGCGATGATCTCGCGAAAGACGTCGACATGGAGATTGGTGCCGTCGCCGCCGGCCGACGAGATCAGCAGCGGGATCCGGGTCTCGTGCTGTGCCTCGAGCAGGACCTCGATGTCCTTCACGTAGGCCTCGCGGCTGCAGGTCATTTCCCCCAGCCCCAGCTTCTGCGGCCCCGAATCCGTCGAACCGGAGTCGATGGTGATGGCATGCGGCCGCAGCGCCAGCCCCTGCCGGAAGTGATCGACCGGAAAGCCGTACCCCAGCATGCCGGAGGGGGTGAGGATGCGGATTTCGTCGTTGCCGGGCACGGACATGAGTCTTCCTCGCATGGAATACCGTGTGGTATACCACCTGCACTATGAACCCGCCATCCTCCGATTCGCTTGATGCCGGCGACGACCGGAAACTCTCGACAGTCGCCTATGGTGCGCTGCTGGACATGATCCTGAATGGCGGTCTGGCCGGCGGCGAGGTGGTGTCCGAGCGGCAGATTGCGGCTAGGCTCGGCATGTCCCGCACGCCGGTGCGCGAGGCGATCCGGCGCCTGGAGAACGAGGGCACGCTCGACCGGCAGCGCACCGGCGCGCTGACCGTCCGGCCCTACTCGCTGGAAGAGTTCCTGCACGCCCTGGCCGTGCGCCGGTTGCTCGAAGGCGAGGCCGCGCATCTCGCCACCGGCAGAATGGCTCCAGCGGCTCTGGCCCATGCCCGAGAGCGCATCGCCGAGCTGCGCCGCAACGGCATGGCCGACACCGCCCGTCAGAACGATCGCGACTTCCACACCGCCATCGCCACGGCCTCCGGCAATCCCGTGCTGGCGGCATCGATCGAGGATCTGCGCAAGCGCACGGCGATGTTTCGCCTCGGCCGCCTGCCCGACCGCGTCGACCAGGTGTGCAACGAGCATCTGGCGATCCTCGAGGCGCTGGAAAGCGGCAACGGCGACGCCGCACGCGTCGCCATGCAGACGCATATCGACAATGTGCGCCGCCATCTTCTGCAGCGGCTGACGGCGATCTGATCAGCGCCGGATGGCTTGGATAGATCCGCTGCCGTTGCAGGCAACAACGTCAGGGGCGATGACGTTTCGAGATGTCGCCCGCCTTGCCTTTGGCTTCAGCCGCCTTGAGTTCGGCACCTTCCTTGGAGTCGAGGGCGCGTTCGGCTTCGCGCGCAGCTTCATCGACCTTGCCCTTCTTCAGGAAGTCGGCCGTTCGCTGGTTGTAGTCGGCGGTGGCGCTGTAGGAGCCCTCGCCTTCAACCTTGCCGTCGGGATTGGCCTTGTTCTTGTCGATCATGATGACGCTCCGTTGTCCGTTCATCGGGCCAACGGCGCCATCCGCAACAGGTTTCCAGAGTCGACATTTTTGGCGGGCCGCCGCCCGGTCACGGCAACCCGATCAGCGAAACCTGATCAACGAGAGAGGCCGGCTTCGGCGTAGAAGCGCGCCACGCCAGGATGCAGGCGCCCGGCCGGCGTGACGGCCAGGGTATTCTTCGCCGTCGTGTCGATGAGCTGACGAGACGGCTGGGCCTCGGCCGCGTGCAGCGCTTTGGCAAGACGCCAGGCGATCATGTCGTCGAGGCCGGGGCGCGCCAGCACGAAGCTCCACGAGCCGACCGACGCGATATCAGCCGCCTGGCCAGGAAAGCTACCGGCAGGCTGCGTGACCGGCTTCAGGAAGGGGTGTCTGGCGAGGATGCGCTGGATCTCGGCAGCATCGGGCGCAATGAAGCGGCCACCCTGCGGGCTGCTGGTCACGGCCGTAAATCCCGGCCAGCCGGCGCCGCCACCCCACAGGGCTGCCACCCTGCCGTCGAGCACCATGGCCGGGCCGTCGCCCGCGCGCTCGAGATAGACCGGCTGGAAATCCTTCGCGGCGTCCAAACCGAGACCGTCCATGGCGTAGCGCCCGAGAATAACCAGCCCCGAGCCCTGCGCACCCCAGGCAACGGGCTTGCCCCTGAGGTCGGCAATGGTGCGATAGGGAGAATCGGCACGCACCACGAACAGGCCGGCGGTCGGATACATGGCCGTCAACACCTTGAGGTCGGCCGGCGGCCGGCCAATGCCCTGCAGCGCCTCGTGCACCACCTCGCCCTGCACCAGGGCGATGTCCAAGGTGCCCGCCTCCAGCCGGGGCACGTTCTCGGTGCTGCCCTTGGTGTTGATGGCGTCGATCTCGAGCTCGGGATCGCCGCGGCGCACCGCTTCGACGAAGGCCGCGCCGTAGACCGGGAAGCCACCGCCCGGCGTTGCCGTGCCGAGCCTGATCTTCACCGGCTGCGCCCGCGCGACGGCCGGCGCGAAGAGAGCCGCAGCGAGCACCAGGCGTCTCGAACTACGCAGGGACGAGGCACGCATCGACTGCTCAATGCGCGCCGTGGCATCGATGGACCTCGACGGTGACGTGCGAGAGGCCGGCAATGTCGGCAAGTCGTGCCTTGTAGGTGTCGACAGGCTGCGGCTCGTCGACGACCAGGGAGACGATCGCGCCATGATGGCCGGGCCCCAGCCGCCAGACATGAAGGTCGGCGATACTGTCGTGGCCCTGCTCCAGTCGGCCGCGGATCGCCTGCACCAGGGCGGCATCGGGCGCGGCATCGAGCAGCACGGCGCCGGCGTCGCGGATCAGGCGCCACGACCATTGGGCGATCACGATCGCGCCCAGGATGCCGACCGCGGGATCGAGCCAGGTCCAGCCATAGGCCCAGGCGGCCAGCAGACCGGCAATCGCCAGCACCGAGGTCAGCGCATCGGCCAGCACATGGACGAAAGCGGCGCGCATGTTGTGATCGGCGTGACCGTGATGAACGACGTGATCATGATGGTGATCGTGGTCATGATCGTGATCATGGTCGTGCGCATGGCCGTGATCGTGGGCATGGTCGCCACCCAGCATCCAGGCGCTCAGCAGATTGACGATCAGGCCGACCACGGCGATCGCCGTCGCCTCGGGGTAGTGAATGCTGACCGGCTGGAAGAAGCGCAGGACCGATTCGACGCCGATCCCGATGGCGATGACAGCCAGCACGATGGCGCTGGCGAAGCCCGCAAGATCGCCGAGCTTGCCGGTGCCGAAGGCAAAGCGCGGATCGTGGGCGTGCCGCCGGGCATAGCGATAGGCGAAGGCGGCGATGGCAAGTGCCCCGGCATGGGTCGACATGTGCCAGCCGTCGGCCAGGAGCGCCATCGACCCGAACCACATGCCGCCCGCGATCTCGATCACGGTCATGCCGGCGGTCAGGGCGACGACGGCCCAGGTGCGCCGCTCGTTGCGCTCGTGGGCGGCACCCAGAAAGACGTGCTCGTGCTGCCAGTCACCTAACGTATGACTATGCATGGCTCATGCCTTTTTCTCGAGGTAGGGCTCGACCTTGCCTTTGAGCTTGATGGTGAGCGGATTGCCGTGGCGGTCGACGGTCTTGCCCACGGCGACCCGGATCCACCCCTCGCTCACGCAGTATTCTTCGACGTTGGTCTTCTCCTGGCCGTCGAACTTTATGCCGACGCCCTGCTGAAGCAGCTTCTCGTCGTAGAAGGGGCTCTTGGGATTGGTGGACAGGCGATCGGGGAGTGTGTCGGTCATGATGCCCCTTCTATAGCATCAATGCGTAGACGATACCGGCTACCGAACTGGCCAGCAGAACCGCCACCATCCCGAACCTGAAGCGAAAGATGCCGACGGCGCAACAGGCTGCCAGCGCCAGCGACGGCCAGTTGGCGGAGGCCAGGACCGGCAGATCGAAGGTGGTGCCGAGCAGGCTCACGGGCTGCAGGTCGGCGAACAGGACCTGCAGGCCGAACCACACGGCGAGGTTCAGGATCACGCCCACGACAGCCGCGGTGATGGCGCCCAGCGCGCCGGCCAGCGCCTTGTTGGCGCGCAGCGCTTCGACGAAAGGCGCGCCGACGAAGATCCAGAGGAAGCAGGGCGTGAAGGTGACCCAGGTGGTGAGCAGGCCGCCCAAGGTGCCGGCCAGCAGCGGATTGAGCCCGCCATGATCGCGCCAGGCGCCGAGGAAGCCCACGAACTGCGTGACCATGATCAAGGGGCCCGGCGTCGACTCCGCCATGCCGAGCCCATCCAGCATCTCGCCGGCCGTGACCCAGCCGCAATTGTCGACCGCCTGCTGGGCGACATAGGCCAGCACCGCATAGGCGCCGCCGAAGGTGACCACCGCCATCTTGCTGAAGAACACGGCGATCTGGGCAAAGACATCGTCGGGGCCGCCGGTGAACCAGAGCCAGGCCACCGGCACCAGCCACAGGACCAGGAACAGCGTGCCGATGCCGAGCGTCCATCGGAGGTTGGGCCGCGCATGCGGCGGCGTCTCCTCGCCCAGCAGCGACTGCGCGTCGCTGAGCTGTCCGGCGGCGGCCGCGCCACGGCCGCCGCCGGTCAGGAATGGCGCCCAGCCAAGTCGGGCGCCCACGAAGCCGATCAAGCCGGCGACCAGGATGATCAGCGGAAACGGCACGCCGTAGAAGAAGATCGCGATGAAGGCCGCCGCCGCCAGCGCCCGCAGCACGTTGTTGCGGAGCGCCCGCTTGCCGACGCGCAGCACCGCTTCGACCACGATCACCAGCACGGCGGCCTTCAGGCCGAAGAACAGGCCCTGGACCAGCGGGACCTTGCCCAGCAGGACATAGACCCAG
>MKRV01000188.1 GCA_001897995.1 Alphaproteobacteria bacterium 65-37
CGGGCGAGGGCTGCGACGTGCGCAAGCTGCGTGTGATAGGCCCAGATATCGAGCGGCAGGCCGAAGGCGGCGAGGCGGCGCGCGCCGTCGGCGAAGGCGGGATGCTGCAGCGGACCGGGCGGCGGCGAGACGAGATTGGTCGTGATCTCGGGCGAGGCATGCCAGGCGGTGCGGTTGCGCACGCCGCAGAAACGGCCGCCCGCTGTCGCCGCATGCCTCTCCAGGAGCGGCGTCACACGATCGCCCAAGGTGAGATCGACCATGCCGATGATGCCGGCGCAGGCACGCGTCCGGCCATGGCGGCCGCTGGCGCTCACCGCCGCGACGCCGGTCACGAACTCGGTCTCGCCGAGCGAGCGCTCCGCGTCGGGACCGCTGGCGCGATACATCTCGCCGCACTGCACGAACACCGTGCCGCGCACGTCGTGGCCGCTGCCGGTGTCCGCCAGCAGGTCGGCCAGCAGGTAGTCGCCGTGCGCGCGTTCCCAGAGATGATGATGCGGATCGACGATCGGCAGGCCGGGTTCGAGGATCGGCTCCTGCAGTTGGGCGAGCCAGTCGGGACGCACGACGATCTGGCGCGAGGCCGGATCGAGCAGAGGATCTGACATCGCTTACTCGATCCGGATGTTGGCGGTCTTGGTGATGTCGGCGAAGAACGCGATCTGCTGTTCGCGGAAGGCGGCGAACTCGGCGACGGTGTTGGCGCGGGAGAGCGCGCCCAGTTCGCTCAGCCGCTGCAACGTCGCTTGCACCTTGATCACCTCGTTCAGCTCGGTGTTGAGTTTTGCGATCAAGGCGGGGTCGGTGCCGGCCGGCGCGAACAGGCCGTTCCATTCCCAGGTCTCGAAGCCCGGCAGCACCTCGGAGATCGCCGGCACGCCCGCCAGCACCTCGACCGGTTTCGGACCGGTATGCGCCATGCAGGTGACTTCGCTGGCGCTCCGCACCGCGACGGTGCCGGGCACGTTGCTGAACTGCAGCGGCACGCGGCCGGCGAACAGGTCGTTGCGCGCCGTACCGAACTCCTTGTAGGGCACGTGATTGATGCGCAGGCCGGCGCGCTGATTCAGCAGTTCCAGCGAGACGTGCTGCACCGTGCCGACGCCGGTCGAGGCGCAGTCGAGCGCACCGGGCTTCTTCCTGGCCAGCTCGATCAGCTCGGCCACCGTCTGCGCCTCGAACTTGGAATTGCGCATCAGGGTGTTGGGCGTCTGCATGGTGAGGAACACCGGCAGCAGGTCGCGCTGGGTATCGTAGGGCAGGCGGCCGGCGAACAGCGACGGGTTCACCGAATGGGCGGTGGCGTCATAGAGCAGCGTGTAGCCGTCGTGCGGGGCGCGGGCGACGATCTGTGCCGCCAAGGTGCCGGCCGCGCCCGGCTTGTTGTCGACCGCGAAGGTCTGGCCGAGGCGCAAGGAGAGCGCCGCGCAGTAGAGCCGGCAGACGACGTCGGCGGTGCCGCCGGGACTGTAGGCATTGACCACGCGCACGGGTTTCGAGGGATAGGTGTCGGCGCTGAGCAGTGCGGGCGCGGACACGATGGCGGCGGCACCTGCAGCGGCTCCCGCCGCCAGCACGCTGCGGCGACGCAGCGGTCGAGCTTTCTTCATGAACGTTCCTCCAGGGCGACGCTTCGCGGTCGCGTTATCCCGGAGTCTCGGTGGGGCTCGCCGGCCTTGGCAAGGCAGGCGAGCCGCAGGGCAGAGTTTCGCATTCATGTTCCTCTCCCCCCGTTGGGGGAAAGGTTAGGTGAGGGGCGGCTGCGACCGCGTGCTCGTGTGATCCTGCGTCCTTCATTTCCCCCTCACCCGGCCTCTCCCCCGAAGCGGGGGAGAGGAGAATGAAAGGGAGAGACGTGCCGCTACTTCTTGTCCTTGAAGGCGGCGTAGCGGGCCTTGGCTTCGTCGTTGGGCGGATAGAGGCCGGGCAGCGGCACGCCGCGTTCGACTTCGGACATGATCCAGCCTTCGAGGCGCTCCTGCTCCTGGCCTTCCTTGGCGACGGTCTCGACCAGCGCCTTGGGGATCAGCACCGCGCCGTCGTCGTCGACCACGATCACGTCGTCGGGGAAGACGGCGACGCCGCCGCAGCCGATCGACTCCTGCCAGGCGACGAAGGTGAGGCCGGCGACCGAGGGCGGCGCCGCGGCGCCCTGGCACCAGACGGGCAGGCCGGTGGCGAGCACGCCGGCCATGTCGCGCATCACGCCGTCGGTGACGAGACCCGCGACCTTCTTCTTGGCCATGCGGGCGCACAGGATGTCGCCGAAGATGCCGGCGTCGGTGGTGCCCATGGAATCGGCCACGACGATGGCGCCCTCGGGCATGGCTTCAATGGCGGCGCGGGTCGAGATCGGCGAGCCCCAGCTTTCCGGCGTGGCGAGGTCCTCGCGGGCCGGCACGAAGCGCAGGGTGAAAGCGCGGCCCACCAGGCGGCCCTGGCCGGCCTTGATCGGCCGCGTGCCGCGCAGCCAGACATTGCGCAGGCCCTTCTTCAGCAGGATCGTCGTGATGCTGGCCGTCGTCACCTTGGCGAGGGCCTGCTTGAGGTCGTCCGAAAGCGGGGTCGTCTGCACTTTGTCTCCGTCGAGGATGGGATCGTGAGAGGCGATCGTAGCAAGGGTCCTTGCCGCGATCACGTCCGGTGCGGTCCTTCTCGATGCGGTCAGGCGCCGCGCGGCGCGAGCTTCCAGATGCAGGCGCTGGCCGGCCAGGCCAGCTCGAGGTCGCGCGTCCGGGCATTCCCGGTGATCGTGAACTTCTGCAGCTTGGTCGACACGCTCTGGTTCAGTCCCGGGTCGAGCTCGGCGAGGAAATCGTCGCGCACCGTTCCGTCGGCGGCGACCCGGGCACGGAAGGGATTGTTGCGGGCCTTGCCGACGAGGGTGCTGCCCGTCAGTTCCATCGTGTAGGCACTCTCGACGCCCTTGAGGCAAAGGCCGGCGGAACGCTGCCGCTCGAGCTTCATGTCCGCGATCCAGGTCTCGGCCCGGACGGGTTCGGCGAGGAGAGGAAGAAGCAGGGAAAGGCCGGCCAGCGCCCCGGCCTGCAGGTGTGCGGTCAGCTTGGCTGAACCTGAATGATGTTCCCTCGCCATGCCGTTCCTCCAACCGCAATGGTAGCAAGGTGCAATCGCCCTGTTGTGTGACGTGGGTTACTCAACGGTCTCCTGGGCGCGCTCTCTCATTCTCCTCTCCCCCGCGTCGGGGGAGAGGCTGGGTGAGGGGGATTTCTCTACCCACACACCTTCTCCGTCGCGCACACCCTCACCTTCCCCATGCTTCGCATGGGGCCCCTTCCTCTCCCGCGAAGCGGGAGAGGACAGATGAGCGCGATGTGTGAGTCCAACAGATATGAATGAGGTGGCGAGACGAAATGCGAGCTCGCAGTCTGTCAGGCCCTCAGCACCTTGCCGGCCTTGGCCTCGGTGAGCTTGCCCTGTTCCCAGGTCACGGCACCGTTGACGACCGTGTATTCGACGCCCTTGGACGGCATGACGATGCGCTTGGCGCCGCCCGGCAGGTCGTGGCGACGCTCGCCGTGGTTGGTCGAGCCGATGCGGTCGGGATCGAAGATCGCGATGTCGGCCGGCGCGCCCACGGCGAGGCGGCCGCGGTCGGCCAGGCCGAACAGATCGGCAGGATCGGAGGTGAGCTTGCGCACGCCCTCTTCGAGGGTGATGGCCTGCTTCTCGCGCACCCAGGTGCCCAGGAGATAAGTCGGGTAACCGGCGTCGCACAACATGTCGACATGCGCGCCGCCGTCGCCCAGCGCCATCAGGATCGCCGGATTGTTCAGGAGCTCGCGCATGCGGTCCTCGCGCGTGTTCCACGAGGAAATGGTGAGCTCGAGGTCGAGATCGTCGGCCAGCACCAGGTCGAGGAAGGCGTCGACGCCGTCCTTGTTCTGCGCCTGGCCGATCTCGGCGATCGACTGGCGCTCCCACTGCTTCAGCGCCGGATTGGCGACGTTGTGCACCACCATGCGGCGCCAGTCGCTGAAGCCGGTCGGGCTCTTGAGATCGTGGCGGAACTGGGCGCGGAACGTCGGGTCGGCATAGACTTGTCTTTGGGCGGCCTTCGAGGTGTCGGCGAAGACACGCTTCCACGACGGGAAGGCGGCGAAGGCGAAGGGGTTGTCCATGTTGCATTCGCGCGTCAGCGGCAGCGGCGAGGTCTGCGGCCGCGCGCCCTTGGCGATCATCGGCGCGGCGCGGCGCAAGGTGTCGCGCACCGCTTCGGGAATGTCGTCGCGGTCGAACAAGGCGATGAAAGTGACCGGCCGGCCGCTCTCCTCCAGGAGGAAGTCGAGCAGCTCGCACTGATCCTGCTCCAGTACGCCGACCTGGCGGGTCAGCGCGATCTCGATGGCGCCCTTGCCCTTGGCCTTCAGCACATTGGCGTAGGCCTTCATCTCCTCGCGGCTGGCGTTGCGGCAGGCCAGCGGCTTGCCCTCGAAGCCCATATGCTGGTTGAGCGTGGTCGAGGAGAAGCCCAGCGCGCCCTTGTCCATGGCCTCGCCGATCAGCCCGGCGATCCACGCCGTTTCCTCGGCCGTCGCCGCGCGCTCCATAGAAGCCTCGCCCATCACGTAGTGGCGGAAGGGCGTGAGCGGCGCCAGGAAGGCGAGGTTGAGCGACGGCTGGCGGTTGGCCGCGGCGTCCATGAACTCGGGGAAGGTTTCCCAGTCCCAGGTGATGCCCTGGTTCAGCACATCGAAGGGGATGCCTTCGACGTTCACCAGATCCTTCATGGCGATCTCGCGCGCCGCCGGCTTGCAGGGCGCGATGCCGACGCCGCAATTGCCCATCACCACCGAGGTGACGCCGTGCCAGGAGGAGGGCGTCACTGCGCCGTCCCAGCAGATCTGCGCGTCGTAATGCGTATGCGGATCGACGAAGCCTGGCGTCACGACGAGGCCGTGCGCGTCGATGGTGCGCTTGCCGCTCTCGCTCACCTTGCCGATTTCGGCAACCTTGCCGCCTGCGACCGCGACGTCGGCCTGGTAGCGCGCCTTGCCCGTGCCGTCGACGACGAGGCCGTTCCTGATGACGAGATCGTAGCTCATCCTGCCCTCCCGGAAATCGTTGGGCTCGACGCTACACGCCGGCGCGTCGCTCGGCGCATGCAAAATGCGCAGAGCATGTTCCTCTCCCCCTTTTTTGGGGGAGAGGCGAGGTGAGGGGGCGTTCGCAACCGCACGCACGTGTGATCGAGGCGTTCTTCACTTCCCCCTCACCCAACCTCTCCCCCGAAGCGGGGGAGAGGAGAATGAAAGAGGTGATGACAGCTCGTCGACGGAAGAGGCCCTACGAATCCACGGTGAGCAGGGCGCGGGCCAGGAGAGCGCCACGCGGAACGGGCAGGTTGGCGGGCGCGCCGTAGAGCCTGACGGTGGCGGCGCAGGCCTCTGCGGCCGGCAGGGTCTCGATCTTTGCGAGCTTCTCGATCTCGGCCGGCGAATAGCCCGCTTCGGTGAGCGCCTTGCCGATCTCTTCGTCGGGGGGCGCTGGCTTGGCCGCACCCGTCTTGCCGTTCTTGTAGGCGTCTTCCTGAGCACTCAGCATCTGCTGGTAGATGTCCTGGCCGATCCGGTCGAGCTTGTCCCATTGCTGCATGCCGGTGACACCGAAATCGCGGCAGAGCGCGACGTTCGTCTTCTGCAGATGGGCGGCAAGGTCGTACGACTTGCGGATGGCCGCGAGCGCGGAGCGATCGTCGGCGCGCATCAGCACCGGATTGATGTATTGCTGGCGGATCTTCTGGCCGAGCAGGAAGGGCCGCTTCGGCCCCGTCTTGGTCGGTGACTTGAGCTCCGCCTCGATGGCCTCGCGCATGCGCACCTGGATCTCCGGATGCTCGGTGGCCACGAGCCGCAGCAGCGGGGTGGCGAGAAGCTCCTTCACGGCGCGGTCGGCGGGATTGCCGGACGACGTCGCCAGGAAATAGTGCATCGCGCCGCTGGTCACACCGCCTGCCACCGCCGCCGCGAGGACGATGACGGCAAGCCGTCCGACACGGCTCCCTAGGCTGGCCCCTGCCGCGGCCGGCCGTCGGCCGAGCAGGACAGAAGCGGCGATGCCGGCAATGATGCCGACAATGATCCCGACCTGATCCACGGCCCTATTCAGGCGGCCAGCGGCAGCGCGCGCAAGGCCTTCCGCACATCGGTGCCGGATGCCGGCTCGGCACCGGCGGCGCGCACCAGCTGCACAGCCTCTTCGACCCAGGCGAGGTTGCTCATGGTCGAGCCGAGCGGCGCATCCTCCAGGCCGACGCGGACATGACCGCCCAGCGCCACCGTCTCGGCGATCAGCGGCCGGATATCGACGGCGAGGCCGGCGATCATCCAGGGCGCGCCGGCGGCGACGTCGTCGAGCAGGGCGACGTGGGCGGCCAGCGCATAAGGCTTGGGCGGAAAGCCGAAGGCGAAGCGCTCGGAGAACATGAAGCGATAGACCGGCGTCCTGACGCCGGCGGCGCGGGCCAGCGCAGCGCCGGCGCGCGTGAAGCCGGGCTCGTAAATCGCGAAGGCCGGCGGCAGGCCCTGCTGGGCCGCGAAAGCCAGCGCGTGGCGCACATGGTCTTCAGGATTGAGGTAGGTCGAGGCGGGCTTCGCCGTGGGCTTCGTGCGTGTGGTCGTGAGATTGACGCTGCCGGGATCGACGACGGCGAACTCGAGCAGGCCGCGCGTGGCCAGCGCCTCGACATGGGCAAAACGTGCTGCAGCCTCCAGGCCGCCACGCGGGATCGGCGGGTAGGAGGGATAGACCGGAACGTCGATCTCGGCGCGGATCCCTTCGATGATCCGCGCATAGACCTGCCAGTCGGAGGTCTGGCGGCGATCGTCGGTATAGGCATGGGTGTGGACGATGGCCGCGCCGGCGCGGGCGCAGGCGATCCCGTCGGCCACGATCTCCTCGACCGTCTCGGGAATGCCGGGCTGGAGCGCGCGGCCCCAGGCACCGTTCAGCGCGACCTCGATCCACACCTTGCGCATCTCGGAGTGTCCTTATGCTCTAGGTCCGACGCTTCAGGGCGAGGCCCATGCTGATCCAGCCGGAGCCGATGAAGATCAGGTCGATGCCGAGGAAGATGCCCAGCACGAAGAAGCTGGACGCCGGCCACTGCGCGATGATCATGAAGCCGAGCAGCAGCGAGACCAGGCCGGAGAGGACGACCCAGCCCCAGGGCTTGCCGGCGCTGCGCATCGCGAAGGCGAGGAAGATGCGCAGCACGCCGCCCACCACCAGCGCGGCGCCCAGCATCAAGGTGAGGATGCTGGCAGCGGCGAAGGGGTTGAGGATGGCGATGATGCCGGCGGCGACATAGAGCACGCCGAGCAGGCCCCAGAACGCGGCGCGCTTCCAGTCCTTCACGCCGAAGGCGGCGATCAGCTCGGCGGCACCGCCCATGATCATCATGATGCCGACGATCATCACCGCCGAGGCGGTGGCGGCGACGACGCTGCCCAGCGCCACGACGCCGGCAAGCACGAAGACGACGCCAAGGGCGACGATCCAGCCCCACTTGTCGCGCAGGACCTTCAGGCCGTCGGCCAGGGAAGGGGGACCGGACGAGGAGGGGCCGGAAGTACTTGCCGTGTTGGTCATGGCGCTGCTCCTTCAGAGCGGAATGGACAATGTCAGGATACACCGTGCGGTTGGCACTGTCGCGACGAGTGTGGGACAGTCTGGCGTCACAAGAATGCAGGCCAAGAAAGAATCAAGGATGAGCGAACAGAAAAAAGAGGCGGCGCCGCCGCGCCCCGCGACCACCGTGCTGCTGCTGCGCCCCTCGAAGACCGGCGATACGGCCTCGCCGCTCGAGGTCTTCATGGTGGTACGCCATCACCAGATCGATTCCTTCTCCGGCGCATTGGTGTTTCCCGGCGGCAAGCTCGAGGAGGCCGACGGTGCAGCGTCACTGCGCGGCCGCTGTGCCGGCGCCGACAAGATCGGCGATGCCGAGCTCAAGTTCCGTGTCGCGGGCGTGCGCGAAGCGTTCGAGGAATGCGGCGTGCTGCTCGCCCGCAAGCGCGGCCAGAAGGCGCTGATCGCCGCCGCCGATCTCAAGGGCATCGAGGAGCGCTGGCGCGCCAAGCTCGCCAAGGACGAGGCGAGCATCGTCGATCTGGTCGAGGCCGAGGATCTCGAGATCGCCACCGACCTGATGGTGCCCTACGCGCACTGGATCACGCCGACCTTCGTGCCGAAGCGTTTCGACACCTGGTTCTTCCTCGCCGAAGCGCCGTCGGACCAGGTGGCCCTGCATGACGGTTCGGAGTCGGTCGACTCGGTGTGGATCGGCGCGCAGGAGGCAATCGACGAAGCGACCGCCGGCAAGCGCACCCTGGTGCATGCCACGCAGAAGAACCTCGAGCTGCTGGCCGAGGGCGGTACCGTTGCCGGCGCCATCGCCCAGGCCGCCAAGCGCACGATCGTCACGGTGCAGCCCTGGGTCGAGACGCGCGAGGGCAAGCGCTTCCTGCACATCCCCGAGGGGGCGGGCTATCGCAACCTGGTGCGCGAGATGCCGGCGGCAGGAGGGGTTCCGCAGGCCGGAAGGTAGTTCTGCAAGAGAAGCTCGTATGATCAAATGCGGCTCGCACCTCACAGGCGAGCGCGCTAAGAGCGAAGCATAAACGCTCATTCATGGATCGCCGTCGGCGCTGGGCCGACGGTTCGTCGAACCAGTTGGAGGAAGAAGCGATGGTCGGAATCGTGGCCTACGGGGCCTATGTGCCGCGCCTGCGGCTCAACCGTCAGGCGGTGTACGACGCCAACAAGTGGTTCGCCGCGGGCCTGCGCGGCCTCGCCAAGGGCGAGCGCTCGATGGCCAACTGGGACGAGGATTCCATCACCATGGCCGTCGAGGCCTCGCGCGACTGCCTCACCAGCCACAAGGCCGAGGACGTTCGGAACATCTACTTTGCCTCGACGACGCATCCCTTCAAGGACCGCCAGAATGCCGGCGTGATCGGCACGGCGCTCAACATCGAACAGAACCTGCTGGCGTCCGACGTCGCCGGCTCGCTGAAGGCGGGCACGTCGGCGCTGATCGCCGGCCTCAACGCGTCCAAGAGCGGCGACGCTACCCTGGTCGCCGCTGCCGACAAGCGCATGGCCCGCGTCGCCTCCGCGAACGAGCTGAACTACGGCGATGGCGCGGCAGCGCTGCTCTGCGGCACCGAGAACGTGATCGCCAAGCTGGTCGGCCACCATTCGGTATCGATGGACTTCGTCGACCATTTCCGCGGCGAGGACGCCGAGTTCGACTATGGCTGGGAAGAGCGCTGGATCCGCGACGAGGGCTACTCGAAGATCGTCCCGCCGGCGATCAAGGCCGCGCTCGCCGCCTGCAAGCTGAAGGGCAGCGACGTCACCCACTTCATCATGCCGAGCCCGATGCCGGCCGTGCCGAAGCAGATGGCCAAGATCTGCGGCGTCGCCGAAGGGGCGGTGCGTGATCTCCTCGGCGCCAACCTCGGCGACACCGGCTCGGCGCATGCGCTGGTCATGCTGGTCGATGCGCTGGAGACCGCCAAGGCAGGCGACAAGATCATGGTCGTGGCCTTCGGGCAGGGCGTCGACGTGCTGGTGTTCGAGGTCACGGCCGAGAACGCCAAGCTGGCGAAGCGCAAGGGCCTGTCGGGCTGGCTGGCGCGTCGCAAGGAAGAGAAGAACTACATGAAGTTCCTCGCTTTCAACGAGATGCTGCCGATCGACAAGGGCATGCGCGCCGAGTTCGACAAGAAGACCGCGCTCTCGGTGCTGTGGCGCAAGCGCGACATGATCTACGGACTGGTCGGCGGCAAGTGCAAGGTGTGCGGCACGGTGCAGTTCCCGCGCAGCCAAGTCTGCGTCAATCCCAACTGCCATGCCATCGACAGCCAGGATCCCTACGCCATGGCAGGGCTGGAGGCGAACGTGATGTCGTTCACCGCCGATTCGCTGGTCTATTCGCCGGACCCGCCGGGATATTACGGCATGATCACTTTCCCCGAAGGCGGTCGCTTCATGGCCGACTTCACCGACAGCGACAAGGAACAGGTGAAGGTCGGCGCCAAGATGCGCATGACCTTCCGCATCCGCGATAACGATACGATGCGCGGCGGCTTCAAGCGTTACTTCTGGAAGGCGGCTCCGGTCTGATCGCCTTTCTCCGGTCAAGGGTCTAGAGTTCAACCGTCAACACCAAGGAGACCTGCAATGGCTCGTGGTATCAAAGACAAGGTCGCCATTCTCGGCATGGGTTGCTCCAAGTTCGGCGAACGCTGGGACAGCGGCGCCGAGGAGCTGATGCTCGAGGCGTACAAGGAAGCCATCGCCGACGCCGGCATCGACGCAAAGCAGCTCAACGCTGCCTGGTTCTCGACCGCGATCGACGAGGTCCATGTCGGCAAGTCCGGCATTCCGCTCTCGACGACGCTGCGTCTGCCCAACATCCCGGTGACGCATGTCGAGAACATGTGCGCCTCGGGCACCGAGGCTTTCCGCGGCGCGTGCTACGCCGTTGCTTCAGGCGCGGCCGACTTCGCGCTGGCGCTGGGCGTCGAGAAGCTGAAGGACACCGGCTACGGCGGTCTGCCGGGTGGCCGCGGCGGTCCGCTGCAGGCGCTATGGAGCGCCAGCGGTACGGCGCCGGGCAACTTTGCCCAGCTCGCCACCGCTTACATGACGGCGCACGGCGTGAGTGCCGACGACCTCAAGAAGGCGATCGGCCACGTTTCGTGGAAGAGCCATCAGAACGGTGCCAAGAACCCGAAGGCCCATCTGCAGAAGGCCGTCGAGATGGACACCATCCTGAACGCGCCGATGATCGCCTCGCCGCTCGGCCTGTTCGACTGCTGCGGCGTGTCGGACGGTGCGGCCGCGGCCATCGTGACCACGCCGGAGATCGCCAAGGCGCTGGGCAAGGCCAACATCGTCAGCGTCAAGGCGCTGCAGCTCTCGGTGTCGAATGGCTCCGAGTCGGGTCACAACTCGTGGGACGGCAGCTACTTCCACACCACGCGCATCGCTTCGAAGAAGGCCTATGAAGAGGCCGGCATCAAGAACCCGCGCAACGAAGTCTCGATGTTCGAAGTGCACGACTGCTTCTCGGTGACCGAGCTCGTCACCATGGAAGACCTGCACATTTCGGAGACGGGCAAGGGCTGGAAGGACGTGCTCGACGGCTTCTACGACGCCGACGGCAAGATCCCCTGCCAGATCGACGGCGGCCTGAAGTGCTTCGGTCATCCGATCGGCGCGTCGGGCCTGCGCATGCTCTACGAGATGTACCTGCAGCTGCAGGGCCGTGCCGGCGCCCGCCAGCTCAAGGACCCGAAGATCGGCATGACGCACAATCTCGGCGGCGCGCCGCGCGAGAACGTCTCGAGCGTCGCCATCGTCGGCCGCTACGAGTAACGAAACCGGTTTCGTCCGGCGCGGCTGCGGCCGCGCCGGACGACACGGTTGTCATCGCGCCCTCTCCGGTAACGGGTGAGGGCGTTTCTTTCGGACCATAGGAGGAAGCGGCCCATGCAGCTCGATAAGAAGCTCGTCGGTCATACGTTCAAGGCGTTCACCACCACCGTCGAAGCCGGCAAGATCCGCCTGTTCTGCAAGGCCATCGGCGAAGAAAATCCCATCTATGTCGACGAAGAGGCCGCCAAGAAGGCAGGCTATCGCGCCATTCCGGCGCCGCCGACCTATCTCACCGCCGTCACCAACGACGATCCCGACAAGGGTGGCCTGCTGCGCCTGCTGAACGTCGATATCGGCCTGATCCTGCACGGCGAGCAGCACTACGAGTATCTCGCGCCGGTCCATGTCGGCGACAAGATCACCTGCCAGCAGAAGGTGGTCGACATCTACGACAAGAAGGGCGGCGCCCTGTGGTTCGTGGCCTCGGAGACCGAGCTCAAGGACCAGGCGGGCAAGCTCGTGGCCAAGGCCAAGGGCATCACCGTCGTGCGCAACCCCGACGCGGCCAAGAAGTGAGGGAGGGCAACATGACAACCGCTCCGAAGTTCGATCAGGTCAAGGTCGGCGACGAGATCAAGCCGATCGTGCTGCCGCCGATCAGCCGCCACCAGCTCGCGCTCTATTGCGGCGGCTCGGGCGACCACAACCCGATCCATGTCGATATCGACTTCGCCAAGAAGTTCGGTTTCAAGGACGTCTTTGCCCACGGCATGCTGTCGATGGCTTTCCTCGGCCGCATCGTCACCTCGTGGGTGCCGCAGTCGCAGGTCCGTGTGCTCGGCACGCGCTTCACCTCGATCACCTGGGTGGGCGACGTCATCACCGTGAGCGGCAAGGTCACCGGCAAGCGCGAAGAGGGCGGCCAGAAGTTGGTCGACCTCGAGGTCAAGTGCACCAACCAGAACGGTCAGGACACGCTGCAGGGCAACGCCACGGTGGCGTTGAACTAAGTCGCTGACACATTCACCTCACCCTGAGGAGGGCGCGAAGCGCCCGTCTCGAAGGGTGGGAACCAGTCGTGCTGTAGCCGACCCTTCGAGACGCGCCCTGCGGGCGCTCCTCAGGGTGAGGCTTCCGTGAAGGAGAGAAGAGACATGGGTCAGATGGATGGCAAGGTGGCGATCGTCACCGGTTCGGGGCGCGGCATCGGCCGTGAGATCGCGCTGCGCCTGGTGCGCGACGGCGCCAAGGTGGTGATCAACGACATCGACGACGCGCCGGCCAAGGAAGTGATCGCCGAGATCGAGAAGATGGGCGGCAAGGCGGTGGCCTGCAACGGCGACGTCGCCAAGCCCGACTTCGGCGACCGCATCATCAAGACAGCGGTCGATGCTTTCGGCGACTGCCATGTCGTGGTGAACAATGCCGGCTACACCTGGGACTCGGTCATCCAGAAGATGAGCGACGAGCAGTGGTACGCCATCCTCGACGTTCATCTGACGGCGCCGTTCCGCGTCCTGCGCGCCTTCCAGCAGCACTTCCGCACGGCCGTCGAGAAGGAGCGCGCCGCCGGCAAGCGCATCGTGCGCAAGGTCGTGAACATCTCCTCGACCTCGGGCGTCAACGGCAATGCCGGCCAGTCGAACTACTCGGCGGGCAAGGCGGGCATCGTCGGCCTCACCAAGACGCTGGCCAAGGAATTCGGCCGCTACGACGTCACGGTGAACGCCGTGGCCTTCGGCTACATCCAGACCCGTCTCACCAAGCCGCTCAACCAGGGCGAAGAGGGCGAGATCGAGGTGCAGGGCCGCAAGGTCAAGATCGGCGTCCAGGGCGGCCGCATCGCCGCCATGAACCAGATGATCCCGCTCGGCCGCGGCGGCCTGCCGGAAGAAGCCGCGGGCTCGGTCTATCTCTTCTGCAGCCCGGACAGCGACTATGTCAGCGGGCAGTG
>MKRV01000189.1:0-2787 GCA_001897995.1 Alphaproteobacteria bacterium 65-37
TGTGGGATCGCTTCTACGATCTCTACGTGTCCATGCCGATGCAGCGGATCGTGGAGGAGCGGCTGCGGCCGGCCGACGGCAAGGATCCGCACGGACTGGCAGCCGCGAAGGCACGTCTGGCCACGGCTTACGACGTTCTCGAGCGCGAGATGGTCAACAAGGCCTGGGCCGCGGGAGAGAGCTTCACCATGGCCGACTGCGCGGCCCTGCCGGGCCTGTTCTACGCCAACAAGGTCCAGCCCTTCGCGAGCAGCCATCCCGCCTTGATGCGCTACCTCGAGCGCCTGTCGCAGCGCCCTTCCATTGCAAGGGTGCTCGAAGAAGCGAAACCCTACTTCCACATGTTCCCCCAGGAAGGGTGAGGGGGCAACGGCGCGGTACAATCGCAAACACGCATCGCTCATCAGTCCTCTCCCACGCAGTGGGAGAGGAAGGGACCCGTTGCGCAGCAACGGGGAGGTGAGGGTGCGAGCGATTGAGAAGGTGTGTGCGTTGAGAAGTCCCCCTCACCCAGCCTCTCCCCCAAGGGGGAGAGGAGAATGAGGGAAAGCGACTGCCGACAGTATCATTGAGAGTAGGCGCGCGCTTAGCCCATCAACTCCTCCACAACGACCATCCGGTCGATCTCACCCCCGAAGCTGAATGACGCCGGCATCGGTCGGGCGAAAGCCGCAGGCGTCGAAGTAGAAGTCGCGGAGATGCGGATCGAAGTCGACATGCAGCCATTCGCGGCCTTGGGCCTTCGCCTGCCGGACAGCCTCCGCGACCATGGCGCGGGCGATGCCCTGCCGGCGCAACGGCTCGGCCACCACCGTGTCGAGCACGAAGGCATGCACGCCGCCGTCCCAGGCGACATTGACGAAGCCGGCCAGACGGCCGCTCTGGCGCACGCACACCCAGCCCAGGCTGTGACGCTGGACCTGCGCCAGCCAGTCGTCGTGCAGCAGCCGATGGCCGAAGCCCTCGGCATGCAGGGCGTTCAGCTCGTCGTTCGTGAAGGCGCCGCGCCATTCGAGGGCGGGCGCCGGTGAAGGCTCCGGATCGTCGCTCATCGGCTCAGCATGCCAGTTGCGTCAACGATGTCGCCGGATAATTTGACGTCGGTCCGCGTGCCCGCCGTGTAAGGTTGATCGATTGATGCAATCATAGATTGCGTTTTCCCTTGAAGCTCTCCCGATGACGCAGCTACTGTAACAACCAATGACAATAGTCGTGGCGGGGGGATGAGCGTGGTGCGTATTTTCAAGGGCGTATGCGTGATCGGGATCGCGGGTCTTCTCGGAGCCTGCGCCGACGGTTGGTCGACATCGCAGGTGTCGCCTCAGGCAAGTGCCGCTGGCCGACCGGCGACACCGGCGGCCAATATCCAGATCATCGAAGGCGATGTGACGGACAAACCCTACAAGTCGCTCGGCGACGTATCGGTCACCGTCAACAAGACGACGATATTCAACGCCGATCCGACGCGTGAGATGGTCAACAAGCGGCTGCAGAACGAAGCGGCCAAGCTTGGTGCTGATGCGGTGATCCAGGTCCGCTATGGAACTGTCGGCGTCTCGGCGCTGAGCTGGGGGTCGCTGGACGGCAAGGGCCGGGCCATTGTCTACGACCAGCCGTAAGCTCGCCGTTCTGGCGGTCGCCTTTGTGCTTGGCGCTTGCGCGCGCAACGCGCCGGCGCTCCCTCCGGATCTCGGCCATTTACCGCCCAACCAGCGCCTCCTGGTCGGTGACGCAGAGAGTGCCGAAGGTCGGATGGATTGCCCGGAGTTGCAGCAGGCGGCAACGCAATCGCGCGTCGATATCGACAGGTTCGAACAGGCAATCGCATCGAACCGGGGGCGTAATCAGGCGGCCATGTACTTCGGGGGCGTGATCTTTCCGCCAGCCTATCTGGCTGTACGCACCGACGAGGACGCCAAGAAGGCGCTCGACGAACTGCAGTCCAGACGCGATCGTATCGATAGACTGTCGAAGGCGAAGAGATGTCCGGCAGGCGGGAATTGACAGCGGTCGATCTCAGCGACTATATGATGGCCATGACCATGAACCTGCTCCGAAAGGGTTGGTACTTTACGTCGCTCACATAGGCGGCGCGAATGGTTATGACCTGACGAAAGCCGCCGCTCCCGGCGGCTTCTTCGTTTTTGGATCTGGCCTCCGGGCGCGGCGGGACCGCAAACCGGAGGACGAAATGTCGATCATCGAAGCAGAACTGGAGCCGGCGGCCGCACCGCTGTCTATCCGCGTGCGCCTTGCCGGACCACGCGATCTCGGCGAGCTGTGCGAGTTGCTGGACGACCGCGCCCATGCGCGCGAGCAGGTGCTGACCTGGCTGGAGACGCCGGGCACGACCTTGCTCGTGGCACAAAGCGAGCTGGGTGTGCTGGCTGTCGCCGTGCTGGTGACACGGCTGGTGCCGCTGGAAGGCGGCGGCGCCCGCAAGGTGATCGAGGTCGACAATCTGGTGGTGCGCAGCGACCAGCGCGGCCGGCGCGTCGGTCGGCGCCTGCTGGCGGCCACCGTCGAATGGTCGCGGCAGCGCCGTGCGGTGCAGGTTGAGGCCGTGGTGGGCGAGGGGGCGGCCAAGCGCTTCTACGAGAATTTCGGCTTCGCCGTCGCCGAGGATCGGCTGGTGCTGGCGGCGTGACGACGATCGTCGTCCGCCCGGCCCGGCTCGAGGAGCACGCGGCGCTGTGCGCCTTGTTCGAGGAGCTGGATGCCTTCTATCGCAAGGGGCGGCCCGAATTGTTTCGGGCTTTCGCTGGCCCGGTGCGCCCGCGCGACCAG
>MKRV01000189.1:2851-14414 GCA_001897995.1 Alphaproteobacteria bacterium 65-37
CGGTGCCGCGCAAGGTGATCGAGCTCGACAATCTCGTAGTCCGCGCCGACCGTCGCAATTGCGGAGTCGGGGAGCGGCTGCTGGCCGAGACCCGACGATGGGCGCGCGCCCAAGGGGCGAGCCATATCGAGGTCGGGGTCCATGCCTTCAATAGCGAGGCCCGCCGCTTCTACGAACGGTTCGGCTTTGCCCGCTCGATCGATCGGTTGATGATGGCGGCATGATCCTGATCGGCGTCAACCGCTCGCCCTATACCCGTCGCGTCGCGATCACGCTGGCAGCCTACGACGTGCGCTACGAGCAGCGTGACCTCTCCGGCTTTGGCAACCGCGACGAGGTGCGGACCGCCAATCCGCTGGGTCGTATCCCTGCGCTGGTGCTGGACGGCGGCGAAACCTTGGTCGACAGCGCCGCCATTGTCGATCACCTCGACGAGGTCCATGGCGGCGATCGGCCGCTGACGCCGCGGCTGGGCGCCGAGCGGCGGGCCGTGCTCCGGATCGCGGCCCTGATGATGGGCGCCTGCGACAAGGGCCTCCAGGCTGCGTACCATCGCAATCATGTGCCGGCCGAGAAGCGTCATCAGCCCTGGATCGACGACTGCCTGGCGCAGATGACGATGGCGCTCGCTTCGGTCGATAGCCAGGCGGCGGATGGTTCGCGATATTTGCTGCTCGACCGTTTGACCCAGGCCGACATCACCGCCTTCGTTGCCGAGCGCCTGGCGCGCGGCATCGGCATCGACACAGCGGCGACGATGCCGAACTTGTTTGCGCTCGCACGGCGCCTCCTCGAGGAGGCGCCCTTCAAGTCGACTGAACCTTGACTGTCGGTTACGCCGGTTCCTTGTCGCGGTCGGCCCACATCTTCTTGAAGGCGGGCCGCGCCTGGCAGGCGGTCAGCCAGGCCTTGACCTTGGGTGCCGTCTCGAACAGCTCGGGAGCTGCAAGAGCGTAGCGCGCGACCTCGGCGGTATTGATGTCCGCCACGGTGAAACGGCCGCCGACCAGGAAGCCGTCGGCCAGCGCGCGATCGAGCACCGAGAACGGTCCCTTCAAGGCTTCGACGGCTGCGTTGGCCGCCTTTTCGTCCTTCGTGCCCGAGGGATTGCCGACGCGATTGTAGAGGACGGTGAGGGCGCGTTCCTCGATCTCGGTGGCCGCCCACAGCGCCCACATGGTCATCTGGCCGTCTTCGCCGACCGTCTTCGGCGCCAGCGGGCCGCCATGCTTGCGCGCGAGATAGAGGTTGATGGCGAGCGATTCGTGCAGGACCAGACCGTCGTCGTCGATCGAGGGAATGTGGCCGTTAGGATTGACGGCGAGGAATTCCGGAGAGCGGGTGTGAAGCATGCCGGCCGGTTTCGGTTCGCGGTAATGCTGGATCACCGGCACGACCTTGAAGGGGATGCCGAGCTCCTCGGCCAGCCAGATATTGCGGGAGGCCCGCGAACGATAGACGCCGTAAATCGTAAGCATGTTCACTTTCCTGTAACGCCGGCTGGATTTTTGTCCTGGCCCGGCTCACGCTTCTAAAGTCTTCCTGCCGGAGACGATAGAGGTGTCTCATGAAAGCCGAGAGAAAGCGCGAGCCCGTCAAGGATGCCAGCCATCTCTACGAAGTCGAGCGCCGCGCCTACCATCTGGAACGACCGGGCTTCCGCATCGCCGAATTGCAGCTGTCGCCGACGCAGAAAGTGCCATGGCACTCTCATTCCAACATCAGCGACACGTTCTATGTGCTGCAGGGCACGATGCGGCTCTTCCTGCAGGAGCCCAAGCAGGAGGTGATCCTGCAGCCCGGCGAGAGCTTCGTCGCCGCGATAGGTCGGCCGCATCTCGTCACTAACGGCGGCCAGACTTCGCTCACCTTCCTGATCATGCAAGGCGTGGGCGAGTACGATTACGTGCCGTTGGTTTGAGGGCTGGCGCGCCAGCAATGTCCTCATCCTGAGGAGGCCCCCTCATCATTCATTGGGGGCCGTCTCGAAGGATGGGAACGCGCACCACGTCTGAGGCCCATCCTTCGAGACGCTCGCTGCGCTCGCTCCTCAGGATGAGGTGTTCTGACCCACTAACTAATCGCCGGCGCGTTCTTGCCGACGAACTGGGTGCGCAGCTCGCGCTTCAGCACCTTGCCGGTGGCGTTGCGCGGCAGCACGTCGACGAAGGCGACCGATTGCGGGACCTTGAATTTGGCGAGCCGGCCCAGGCAGTGCTGGATCACGTCGGCCTCGACCAGCGGCTGGTCGGGCTTGCGCACGATGATCGCCATGCCGACTTCGCCCCAGCGTTCGTTGGGCACGCCGATGATCGCGGCGTCGGCGACCTGCGGCAGCTGGAAGAGGACGTTCTCGACCTCGGCGGGATACACGTTCTCACCGCCGGAGATGTACATGTCCTTCCAGCGGTCGACGATATAGATGAAGCCTTCCTCGTCCTGACGGGCGGCATCGCCGGTATGCAGCCAGCCGTCGGTGAAGGCGCTCTCGGTCGCCTCGGGCTTGTTCCAGTAGCCGGGCGTGATGTTGGGGCCCTTGATCAGCAGTTCGCCGATGCTGTCCGGCGCCACGTCGCGGCCCTCGTCGTCGACGATGCGGATGGCCGTGTGCATCATGGCCTTGCCGGCCGATCCCAGCTTGCGGATGGCATCGGCGGCGTCGAGCATCGTGCCGGCGGGGCTGGTCTCCGTCATGCCCCAGCCTTGCACGAGCGGAACGCCGCGCCCCGTCCAGGTTTCCAGGATCGACAGCGCACAGGGGGCGCCGCCGACGCCGGCCACCCGCAGTCGCGAGAGATCGGCGCTTTGAAACTTCGGGTGCTGCATCATGAACTGGTAGGGCGCGGGCACGGCGAAGAAGTGGGTGATGCCGAGGGCGGGGTCGGCGATCGCATCGAGCGCCTGGCCGGGATCGAAAGTCCGCATGATCAGGATCGTGCCGCCGGCATGCAGCACCGGATTGGCGTAGCAGTTGAGGCCGCCGGTATGGAACAGCGGCAGCACCACGAGCTGCACCGTCTCCGGCGTGATCAGGGCCGGAATGCCGAGGTTCACGCAATTCCAGAAGACCATGCCGTGGGTGATGATGGCGCCCTTGGGATGGCCCGTGGTGCCGGACGTGTACATCACCATGCCGATGTCATCGTGAGTGAGCGGCACCGGCGCAGGCGGTGCGCCGGCCGCGGCGAGGGCGCGCTCATAGCCGCTGTCGGGGCGCTCGGGATCGATCTCCAGCCGGTTTTTCGAAAGCGCCTCGGCCTGAGCGGCGAAGCTGCGATCGTGCACCAGGAGCTTCGGCGTCGAATCGCCCAGGATGTATTCCAGCTCGGGCACCGTGAGGCGCCAGTTGAGCGGCAGCATGATGGCGCCGAGCCGGCCGCAGGCGAATTGCAGCTCGAAGTATTCCGGGCAGTTGGGCGCCAGCAGCGCCACGCGGTCGCCCTTGCCGATGCCGCGGGCTGCCAGCGCCGCCGTGAGCTGGCCGGTGCGCCGGTCGAGCTCCCGGTAGGTGAGCTTGCGGCCGGTCTGCAGGTCGTGAATGGCGAGCGTCCCGGGCCGCCGCCCGGCGTGATGGGTGATCCAGTCGTAGTAGGGAATGGTGGGCATCTCGGTTCGCCGCCTTGCTAAAGCGCCGCCAGCGGGCGGCAAATAAAGAGGGATGGCCTCGCCGCGACCCGGTCGACGTGACGCAGGGCTGATGCGGATAGCCCTGCGGCGATGCGGTTTGGTCCCGGTGCGAGTGCAAACATCCGCAGATGCTACGGGCGCGTTCGTTCGCGCGGCAAGAGGGTTCGTGCTAAGGGAGGGGACATGAACGACATGACTCCGCCCGCCGGAAGGGGCGCGCCGATCGAATTCAATCCGCTCGACCCGGCCTTCATTGCCGATCCGTATCCGTTCTATCGGCAGCTGCGCGAGGCCGCGCCGGTGTTCAAGGCGCAGCAGGGATTCTGGCTGTTGACGCGCTACGAGGACGTCGCTTTCTCGCTGCGCGACAAGCGCTTCGGCAAGGATTTCGTCGGCAACATGAAGCGGCGCTATGGCGAAAACCGCATGGAGGAGCCGGCGGTTGCAAGCCTTGCCCGGACCATGCTGGTGCAGGACCCGCCCGACCATACGCGCCTGCGCGGCCTGGTCACCAAGGCCTTCACGGCCCGGCGCGTCGCCGACATGCGGCCGCGCATCAAGGCGCTCGTCGACCAGCAGCTCGACCGCGTGGCCGACAAGGGCGAAATGGACGTCATGCGCGACCTTGCGCACCGCCTGCCGGTGATCGTGATCTGCGATCTGCTCGGCATCCCGGAAGAGCACCGCGCGCCGTTCCTGGGCGGCAGCAACGTCAACGGCCGCATCCTCGAGCCGGTGCCGATGAGCCGCGAGGAACTGGACCAGGCCAACTTCAATACCCAGGCGTCCGGCCTCTACTTCCGCCAGCTCTGCGACCTGCGCCGCCGCGATCCGCAGGACGACCTGACCACCGAGCTGGTGCGTGCCGAGGAGGCGGGCGACAAGCTGTCGGCCGAGGAGCTCGAGGCCAATATGGGCCTGCTGTTCGGGGCCGGCCACGAGACGACGACCAACCTGATCGGCAACGGCCTGCTGGCGCTCCATCGCCAGCGCGATCAATGGGAGCGGCTCAAGGCCGACCCGTCGCTGATCCCCAACGCCGTCGAGGAGCTGCTGCGCTTCGATTCGTCGGTGCAGCTCACCGGCCGCGTCACTCATGCCGAGGTCGAGATCGGCGGCGTCACGCTGGGGGCCGAGGAAAGCGTGATCATGCTGCTGGGAGCGGCCAACCGCGATCCGGCGCAGTACCCGGATCCCGATCGTCTCGATGTCGGCCGCGCGAACGTGCGGCCCCTGTCGTTCGGCGGCGGGATTCACTTCTGCCTGGGCGCACAGCTCGCCCGGCTCGAGGCCGAGCTGGTCTTCGCCGCCCTGATCGAGCGCATGCCGACTCTGGAATTGCCGGAGAAGGACAAACCTGCCTGGCGGCGCAGCTTCACCCTGCGGGGGCTCAGCAAACTGCCGGCGGTGTGGCGCTAGACATGACGACACGTTGGCGGGGAGAAGGTGCCCAGCATCAGGGCGCCCGCCCTTATCAGGAAGACAGTTGGCGCCTGATCACGCTGGGCGATGGATCGCTGGTCGCGGTCGTGGCCGATGGCATGGGCGGCCACGCCGGCGGCGCGGTCGCCAGCAAGCTCGCGGTCGAGGCCTTCGTGCATGCCATCGAACAAGGCGGCGGATTGGCCGATGGGCTGAACGGCGCCAACGCCGCAGTCGGCAAGGGCGCCGTCGGCAAGCCGCAGCTTGCCGGCATGGGCGCGACCCTGGTTGCCGTGCAGTTGCGCGGCGACGAGCTGCGCTGGATCAGCGTCGGCGATTCGCCGTTCTTCCTGATCGAGGCCGGCCGGATCGAGCGGCTGAATGCCGATCATTCGATGGCGCCGCAGATCGACGCCATGGTGGCGCGCGGCCTGCTGACCGAAGACGAGGCCGAGCACCATCCCGGCCGGCACACCTTGCGCGAAGCCGTGATGGGCGACCCGCTGACCCTGATCGACAAGGGCACGCGCCGACTCGGTCCCGATGCCCGCCTGCTGGTCTGCAGCGACGGCGCCCAGAGCCTGACGATGGAGCAGATCCTGGGGCAGATCGGCCGCCCGGCCGAGGGGATCGTCCAGGCCGTGCTGGCGGCGGCCAAGGAACATCAGGACAATGTCACGGTGGTGAAGCTGGAGCGTGCACGATGACGGCGATGAGCAGGGGACCGGTGGTGATCGAGGTCACGCGAGGGCCCGTCGTCGAGAGCCGGCACGAGGGCATTGCCGCGGTGGTGAAGGCCGACGGCACCGTCGTCGAGGCCTGGGGCGACATCGATGCCGCGATCCTGCCGCGCTCGGCCAACAAGCCGATCCAGGCCATGGCCTTCGTGGAAAGCGGCGCCGTCGAGCGTTTCGGGCTCGGCAACGAACATATCGCGCTCGCCTGCGCTTCGCACAGCGGCGAGCCGCGCCATGTCGAGACGGTGCGCGCCTGGCTGAAGAAAGTGGGCTTGAGCGAAGCCGATCTCGAATGCGGCACCCATGCGCCGCGCCTGCAGACGACGGTCGAGGCGCTGGCCCGCGAGAACAAGCTGCCGACCGCCGCCTACAACAACTGCTCGGGCAAGCACAGTGGCTTCCTGACGACAGCGGTGACCTACGGCGAGCCGACCAAGGGCTACATCAAGTACGACCATCCGGTGCAGCAGCGGCTGCGTGCGGTGATGAGCGACCTGTGCGGCCTGAAGGCCGACGATTTCCCGCACGGGATCGACGGCTGCGGCATTCCCACCCTGGCGACACCGCTCAAGCGTCTGGCCCAGGCGATGGCGGCCATGGCCGATCCCTCGGGGCTCTCTGCCAAGCATGCCGATGCCGCCCAGCGCATCCGTGCGGCGATGAATGCCGAGCCGTTCATGGTGGCGGGCAGCGGTCGTTTCTGCACCCGCATCAACGAAGCGGCGCCCGGAGTCATCCAGGTCAAGACCGGCGCCGAAGGCGTGTTCTGCGGCATGCTGCCCACGCTCGGCCTCGGCGTGGCGGTCAAGATGTGGGACGGCGCGGCCCGGGCCTCGGAAATCGCCATGGCGACCTTGCTGCATCATCTCGGCGTCCTGCCGGCAGGCCAGCGCGACGAGGCCCTGCACCCGCCGGTGAAGAACGTGGTCGGCCTGCTGGTCGGCGAGATGCGGCCGGCAAAGAGCTGGCTGGGCTGAGTCCCGCCCCCCAGTGTAGCCCACAAGTAGTCCACGCGTAGTCCACGGGGCCGACTTTGAGTCTGACGCTCGACATCCTCGAGATCGGCGGCAGGGGGGACGGCATCGCCGAACTCGATGGCCGGCGTTACTTCGTGCCCTTCACCTTGCCGGCGGAAACCGTCGAAGCCGAGCCGCGCGACAAGCGCGGCGACGGGATCGCCTGCGACCTGATCGAGGTGCTGGCGCCGTCGCGTCACCGCGAGGTGCCGCCCTGCCGTCATTTCGGTGTGTGCGGGGGATGCGCCCTGCAGCATTGGCGCCGCGACATCTATACTTCCTGGAAGGTCGACCTGATCGCGCGAGCGCTCAGTCAGCACGGCGTCGCGGCGCCGTCGTTCGAGCCGCCGCTCGTCGGCGAGCCGGGTGAGCGCCGTCGGGCCGATATCGTTCTGCGCCGCCAGGGAAAGCGCGTGCTGGCCGGCTTCCATGAGCGGGCGAGCCAGCGCATCGTCGTTGTCGGCACCTGCGTCGTGCTGCGGCCCGCGCTGGACGCTGCCATAGAGGTGCTGCGCGACGCCATGGCGGGCATCCTGCCCGACGGCGCCGCGGCCGATGCCATTGCCAACGAGACCGACAACGGCCTCGACGTCCTGATCCGGCCGCACAAGCGGCTCAAGCTGTCGCTGGAAATGCGCGAGGCGCTGGTGGCGCTGGCGGAACGCGCCGACTTTGCCCGCGTGAGCTGGGGCGATCGTGCGGCGCCGGAGCCCGTGGTGATGCGGCGGACGCCGCTCCTGGTCCTGGGGGATACGACGGTCGAACCGCCGCCCGGCGCTTTCCTGCAGGCGACCAAGCGCGCCGAGCTCGTGATGCGCGCCGCCGTCACCGCCTGGCTGGACGGTGCCGAGCGGATTGTCGACCTGTTTGCCGGCATTGGCGCCTTGTCTCTGGGGCGGCCAGCCAAGCTTTCCCTGTTCGAGAGCGACAAGGCGGCGGTCGCTGCCGTCGACGCGGCGGCGCGCAAGATCGGCGGCAATCGAGTGGTTTCGGAGCGGCGCGATCTCTTCCGCAATGCGCTGACGGTTTCCGAGCTCGACCGGTTCGACGGCCTGGTGCTCGATCCACCGCGCGCCGGTGCGGCGGCACAGTGCGCGGAACTCGCGCGCTCCCGGATAGGCCGGGTCGTCTACGGATCCTGCGATCCCGGCAGCTTCGCCCGCGACGTCCGCACCCTGCAGGAAGGCGGGTACCGTCTGGAGAAACTCATGCCTATCGACCAGTTCCTCTGGTCGTCGCATGTTGAGCTGGTGGCCTTTCTGAAAAAGTAAGTCGAGGAGACGACCGATGATGTTCGACCTTTCCGGCAAAGTAGCCGTCGTGACCGGCGGCAGCCGCGGCATCGGCCGCTCGATCTGCGAGCAGATGGCCGCCCACGGCGCCAAGGTGGTGGTCTCCAGCCGCAAGCTGCCGGCCTGCGAGGAGGTCGTGCAGGCCATCAAGGCCAAGGGCGGCGAGGCGACGGCGGTGGCTGCGAGCATTTCCGACAAGGCGCAGCTGGAGAACCTGGTCGCGGCGGCACGCAAGGCCTACGGCAAGATCGACATCATGGTCTGCAATGCCGCGTCCAATCCCTACTTCGGTCCGCTCACCGGCCTGAAAGAGGACGTCTTCCAGAAGATCATGCAGAACAACGTCATGTCCAACCTCTGGCTGATGAATATGGTCGGCCCGGAGATGGCGGAGCGCAAGGACGGCGCCTTCATCATCGTTTCGTCGATCGGCGCGCTGGTCGGCTCGGCCCATATCGCGGCCTACAACATGAGCAAGGCCGCGGACCTGTCGCTGGTGAAGTCCCTCGCCATGGAGTGGGGCAAGCACAATATCCGCGTCAACGCTATTGCGCCGGGCTTGATCCAGACCGACTTCGCCAAGGCGCTGTGGGACAATCCGCAGATCCGCTCGGCCCAGGAGAACAAGGCCGCCCTGAAGCGCATCGGCCAGCCCGACGATATCGGCGGCGTCGCGGTGTTCCTGGCCTCCAAGGCCGGCAACTTCGTCTGCGGCCAGTGCATCATCGCCGATGGCGGCGTGATCGGTGCCGGCGCAGAGTGATTTGCCTTAATG
This sequence comes from Alphaproteobacteria bacterium 65-37, assembly GCA_001897995.1. Classification (GTDB taxonomy): domain Bacteria; phylum Pseudomonadota; class Alphaproteobacteria; order Reyranellales; family Reyranellaceae; genus Reyranella. The sequence continues at coordinate 11,721 of MKRV01000189.1, forward strand.
CCTCATCCTGAGGAGCGGCCGCAGGCCGCGTCTCGAAGGATGGGCCTCAGGCACGGTGTCCGTTGCCTACCCTTCGAGACGGCCGCTGCGCGGCCTCCTCAGGGTGAGGTTTTGTGGGAAGGCGCCGCCGACCCAAGCCGCATCAGCACCGCCCGGCCACGCGGCGACAGGCGGTAGCCGACCTCGAGGCTCTCGGTCAGGCCGAGTGCCTTGAGCTTGCGAACATTGATCTTGAAAGGCGCGGTCTCCTGGCCAAGCTCCGCTGCCAATTCGGCGGCGCGCCGGCCTGGGTGGCCTGCGATCAGGCCGAGGGCTTGCCGGGTCCAGGGCGCGACGCGGTCCAGGCGCTTCAAGCGATCCTGAAGCGCCGCGAACTCCTCGTTGTCGAGCCGCGATTGCGCCCGCAGCGCCACTCTTGGATCGGCGCCGGCGTGCCGCACCTTGATGCGATAGACCTCGCCGTCGCCGTATCGGGCGAGTTCCTTCCGAAGGTCGTCGAGCGTTGCATAGCCCGCCCGCCTTGCGTCTACAGGCTTGATCGACGGCAGCATGACGATCTCGACGGCATCGATTGCGAGCAACCCGATCGCTGTTTTCAGGCTGCCGCCAGCCTTGACTGTCGGCTTGCGCCAGCGCCGGAAGACGAGCGAGATCGAGCCGTCCGCAATGCCGTCGAGGACATGCCGTTTCAGTATCATGTCGACGAGCTGGCTTTCTGGCCGGCCTTCAGGCCGCCTCTCAAGCCGCGACGTTGAGCTCGCACCACACCGGCACATGGTCCGACGGTTCCGTCTTGCCGCGCTCGGCCTTGTCGATGCCGACGGCGGTCAGCCGGTCGGCTGCCTGCGGCGAGAGCAGCAGATGGTCGATGCGCAGGCCGTTGTCCTTCTGCCAGGCGCCGGCCTGATAGTCCCAGAATGTGTAGAGTACCTCGTCGGGATGAAACGCGCGCAGGGCGTCGGTCAGGCCGAGATTGATCAGCTTGCGCAACGCGGCACGCGATTCGGGCTGGCAGAGCGCGTCGCCCGCGAAGGCCGTCGGGCTGAAGACGTCGATATCGGTGGGGCAGACATTGTAGTCGCCGCCCAGCACGAACATCTCCCCGCGGGCCAGCAGGCTCTGCGCATGCTCGTACAGCCGCTGCATCCAGGCGAGCTTGTAGCTGAACTTCTCTGTGCCGATCGGATTGCCGTTGGGCAGGTAGATGCCGCCGACGGTGAGCGGCCCATGCGGCGTCTGGATTCTGCCTTCGACGTAGCGCGCCTGTTCGTCCTCGCCGTTGCCGGGCAGCGCACGCGCCGTGACGTCGAACGGATGGAGAGAGAGGAGGGCGACGCCATTGAAGCCCTTCTGGCCCACGATCGCCATCTTGTAGCCGGCGGCCTCGATTTCGAGCGTGGGAAACTGCGCTTCCTGCGCCTTGATTTCCTGCAGGACGACCACGTCCGGCTTGGCGCGCTCGAGCCAGGAGACCAGATTCCCGGTCCGCTTGCGGACGGAGTTTACGTTCCAGGTGGCGATCTTCATTCCCGAGCCGACCTCGCTGATTGGCCAGAGGATCCTCGGATCGTTTTCACCTCCCCATTCAAATGGGGAGGTGCCCACGTCGTCGTGGGCGGAGGGGTCATCTGCCGCGAAGGCCGCATATGACCCCTCCGTCGTCTGGCGGCTTGGTTACAAGCCGCGTGACGACGACACCTCCCCATTTGAATGGGGAGGTGAGGACAATCCGTAGATCCCCCAGCGCTGATTAGGGGGTGTTTCTTATCTCCCACGTCGCTCCGGGACCTCAAATGAAATCGCCAGGCGGCAGTCGGGGCCTTCCCGCGTTGACCAATAGGCTGAAACTGGGCAGTCTTCTTTATGAAGAACGGTATTCACTATAGAGAATAACAAGAGATAGCGCGATCATGGATTTCTCATTCTCCGAACAACACCTGGCCGTGCGCGATACCGTCAAGCGTCTGTGCCAGACGGAGCATCAGCAGTTGGTCACGGCGGCCGAGGAAAATGAAGCTCTGCCGCGTGAGGTGTTCGCGCGCTGGGGCGAGCTCGGCCTGCTCGGCGTCCGCTATCCGGAGAAGGACGGCGGCAGCGGCCTCGACAAGATCAGCGACTGTATCGTGCGCGAGGAACTGAGCTACATGAGCCAGGGCTTCGCCTCGAGCTGGTCGGCGCACAGTCATCTCGGGATCTGGCCGATCTGGAAGGCGGGCACTGATGAACAGCGCCAGCGCTTCTTCGTGCCCGCACTGCAGGGGAAGAAGATTGCGGGCTTTGCTCTCAGCGAACCCGACGGCGGCTCGAATATCCGGGCGCTGAAGACCCGCGCCGAACGCACCGCAGGCGGCTGGAAGCTCAACGGCAGCAAGCTCTACATCACCAACGCCCCGATTGCCGATTTCCTGCTGGTCGCGGCCCGCACGGCGCCCGAACTGCGCGGCGAGGCGATCAGCCTGTTCATCGTCGAACTGCCGGCCAAGGGCATGGAGATCCACAAGCTGAAGAAAGAGGGCATCCGCGCCTCGGAAACCGGGCTGATCCATATCGAGGACGTATTCGTTCCCGACGACCGCGTGCTCGGCGAGCGCCTGGGCACTTATCCGGTGATCCTGGATTCGCTCAGCGAGAACCGTGTCGGCGTCGCCGCCAATGCGCTGGGCATGGCGCGGGCGGCCTTCGATGCCGCCGTGG
>MKRV01000190.1 GCA_001897995.1 Alphaproteobacteria bacterium 65-37
CCGACCTCGGCGAGGAGGTGAAGGCCGTGGTCCAGCTCATGCCCGACGTGCCGCAGAGCCCGAAGACCGCCGAGGAGCTGATCGCCTTCTGCGGCCAGCACCTCGCCCGCCAGAAGGTCCCGCGCTCGATCGACTTCGAGGCCGAGCTGCCAAGGTTGCCGACGGGGAAGCTCTACAAGCGGCTGCTACGGGATCGGTATTGGGGGAACAAGACGAGTCGGATTGTGTGAGGCTGCTCCAGCAAGCGACATCACAATTGTCGTTTTGAGTTAGTAAGATGCTTCTCGGTCCCGCGCCGCCAAATGCTGGGGCTAATCATCTGTTAGCCCTTGAAAATCGCATAGCTCGTTCCCATTTCCTCTCGGCCGCCAGGAATTGGCCTGGTGGTTGGACTGTTGAGACCGTCAACCTCGATATGGAGACCAGGGACGACGATGCTGAATAGCACCGCCGCGACAGCGACCAGATTGAGAGAGACATCGAGCATTGCTTGGACCTCCACAGTTACATTATACCACCTCGCGTTTAGAGACCCGTGTCGGCGAGGCGTTCGGAGTAGAGACGCTGAACGCAATGGCTGACAGAAGGTGGCGTGCGTTCGGGGGACGCCCGGTTTCGGCCGGAACCCAGGGTCAGGGTCAGTCCCCCGAACTCTGCGACTGGAGACGCGCGTGCCACTAGATTGGCTAAAGCCGCGCCGCTATCGGCACCTGGACCTACCTGTCAATGAAGCTTTCGCGCTGAAGGCGATGACCCCTGCCATGGTATCGCGGCACGCTTTCTCACCACTCATCCACTACACCAAGATAGAAACGCGCTACAAAAAGTGTCCCGAAACCGGCACACGGACAATCGTCCAAAAACAACGCCCCATTAAGTATGCCGCGCATCGGGACGCTTGCATCCTTTCTTACTACGCTCATCAAGTAAATCAGGCACTCGATGCCCGATACAAAGAGATGGGCCTCTCAGACAACGTGATCGCCTATCGGGCGCTCAAACGGGCCAATTTCGATTTTGCAGCGGAGGCTATGGCCTTCGCGCAGGCAACGGCGCCCGTCGTAGTCATGGCCTTCGACATCACGAGCTTTTTCGATACCCTCGATCATTGCCTTCTTAAGCGGCGCCTGAAGTCTCTGCTTGGAGTCCAGGAGCTACCAGATGACTGGTACAAGGTGTTCCGTTTCATTACCCAGTTTCACTACATCGAGCTTGACGACCTGAAGGCCCATCCGGTGTTTGCACCGCGCCTAAAAGAGAGAACAAGCAGCCGGATCGCCAGCGTGGGGGAACTCAAGGCGGAAGGAATTACCTTCCGTGTCAACCCAGAGCTGGCCAAGGGTCATCGCCGCGGAATCCCCCAAGGGACGCCAATCAGCGCCGCGGCTTCCAACCTCTACATGATGGAATTCGATGCAGCTGCCAGGACTTGTTGCGACCAGGTCGGCGCGTTCTACCGTCGTTACTCCGATGACATTCTGATCATTTGCAAACCCGACGATGCAGCGGCGATTGAAGCGGAGATTTTGCGTCTGATTGCAGCTGAAAGATTGGAGATCGCTCCGCACAAAACCGAGAAGACGCTTTTCGGGAAGGAACATGCTTTTCCTTACACCACCAAGGCAGCCCAATACTTAGGCTTTACTTTCGACGAATCCGGCGCGGCTATCCGAGAAAGCTCTCTCGCTCGGCAGTGGCGCAAAATGCGACGTGCGGTAAGACGTGCTCAGAAGTCTGCCTTGTGGCGCGCGAAAGCAGGTCTGTCCGGCAAAGTCCACACCAAGAAGCTTTATCGCCGCTTTTCACACATCAAGGTCGACGATGGCCTCGCACTCCGAACGCTTCGTAATTTCTCATCCTATGGAAGGCGCAGTGCTGAAGCTTTTGGCCCAAATGAGAAAATTACCCGGCAGGTGAAACGCTTTGAGCGAGCTGCGTTGCGAGAAATTGTCAAGCTCAAGGCACTTTGAAGAAAGTGCATTTCTATTAGCTCACGGCTCACTTGGATGGCGGCACCATTTGATCATAGGCTGCTGAGAGGATCACGTCGGTAGGCCTTCATCTGAACTTCCAGATCGCGGCTAAACTGCTTGAACAGTGATGCCAAATACGGCCGGCATTGTACCTGGACGCATTTTAGAAGGAATTGCTGAAACTACAATTGATATTGGACAACCCTTCGGCCTCCAGCTCCCGCCTATACCCACCACCATCGGTAAGCCAGAGTCGATCACGATGGCCTGGTTAGTCAACCGGGTGTGCTGAACTAACTGCCTTTCGACCCGGTAGCTGCCGACATCGGTCGCTTCAAGAAAGCGCCTCGATAGGTGTTAGTACCTGACGGCAATAGGATGTGAACCAAAAGCTAAAGTGTCTCTGGTAGCAAGCCGGTGGCATGTGTCTGAGGAGGGCGAGGCGCATATTGAGCTATGCGCTCCAGCGTCGCTATCAATGGGTTGCCAATCGTCCTTCGCAATCTGGTCGGGCTACTGAGCGACTTGCTGCACTTCGAGCACCTGCTTCCGACCATGGGGGTGAAAGCACTCTCACCATCATGAAACTCTAAGTGCCCGCAAGCCTCGCACCTCAATGAAACCACTCTGCGTTCCAGGTGTGGTAGCGAATTCTGCGCCATCAAGGTCCGAACCATTGCCGGATTCAACTTTACGCCATCAATCTCGACGGCAGGAAAAGTATCATCAATATCTGGAAGCTCGCTGTCTCGCAGGTATGCGTGAACATGGATGCCCTCTTCTTCAGGCTTCTGCGCTGACCAGATAATCGCGGGATTGGAGCCCCAAATTTGAGTGCCGCCTGGATAATCGCACTGCCTGAGTGAGAGTGGCGGTTTAGTTGCCTTTACCGGCTTTTTAGGCAGTAGACCCGAGATTTCTTGCGTTGCGCGAATTGGATTGCCAATGCCAATAACAGTGTCGCGAAAATTTCTGCCACAGCCAGCGCACAAATGGCGACGATGAGGGTGGACGCTGAACCAATCTTTGTCGAGGTGTGAGTAACCACAAAGAGTGCACTTCACAGTGCGTGTCTCAAATCCAAACACGCTACTCACCATGTAATATACTGCATCGATCTCAGAGACGAGCAACCCCGGTTCCGGAAGTTGATGACCTTTGAGTCTTACTGCGCGATGCGTTTGGTCAATCGCCTTCCGGCCACCCGTCGATTCGCGTGCGTGAACATGAATGCCAAAGTCGAGCGGTAGGCGAGTTGTATCATAGACTGGAGGAACGGCGCCCCATAGTGCGACGCCACCGTCATACTGGTCGAGATCTAATTCGAGAATGTCCGCAGGCAAAATCGGAGGAAGATGTGCCGCTCGGCAGATCTTCGCGGGCCTTCCGTATTTCGCAGTGGCATCCGCTTGATGAGCAAGGCACCAATATCGCGTGCCCCCATCTCGGCGCTTGCCGACAGGATTGATGTCGCAGGCGGTCGCATGCTTTTGCGCCTTTTTGGCGAGCGTGCCGAACAACTCAGTTTGATGAGAACTCAATTTGGTCATTCGATTTTTCTAGGCCGCTTTGGCCATCTTCTTTAGGGACAACAGCCATTCGCGAAGCTGCCAAACTTGCTCATCGGTCAGCGATGCGCCGTAGTGACCTACTATGTCAAAGGGCGACTCGCCATTCTTCTTGAACAGCTCTCGCAGCATATCTAGCGTTTGTTCGCGCGCGACTGCAATCTCCGCGGGCTTGTCCAGGGCGATGCAATTGGTGCCTACGAGGTAGTTGGGAGTGCGCTTCTCGAAGGTCTTCGGGTCGTGACCGTCAAGCTCATGCTGTCGACCATCTGCATCAACCACGACGTTTCCGCTCAGTTGACCGTCTTCTCTTAAGTGAAGGCGCTGTTCTGGAAACAAGTCATAAGCTTCGGCCGCGCTGATCTTTCTTTCGACTTCGAAGCCCCCCATGACGAACTGGCGGATGTTGCGAAGCTTTCCAGAGATTGCGAACACATGATCACCTTCGCCCACCATGCGCCGAAGGTCTGGCCGACAAGCGCCCAGACTCGCATTGGGGCCGAGAAAGGGATCCTTAATGTGTTTACCGAGTTGAGGATCATACCCTGTACTGGTGATGAAGATCTTGCCAATCATCTTCGCCTCCGAAGCTGTCTATGCACCTTCCGCGAATTTCCAATGTAAGGTCTGTTTAAGTGCGTTCCCTTGGTGACGTGCCAACAAGCGCTCATGCTGCAAGCGACCAACGACAATGCCAGGGCCTACTCCAACCTCTTCGGCGAAGTTATGAATGTCGTCGTTCGTAAACGACTTCTTCCGGACGAAATCGCCAAGGGCAGCTGGCGGAATGAGTGTATCCGCGGCAAATAGATTGGCTTCGCCTTCGTACTGCCGCATCTCAGGATCAACCACCTGATCCGATAGATCACCAGCTGCGTTGTCGAGGACGAACGATCGCTTCTTCTTATGAAGGAGCACATGGCCAAGTTCGTGGAAGAACGTAAACCACATTTGGTCATCTGTTTTGTAACGAAGCGTCAGGGCAATAAGGGCTCTCTTGTCCGAAAGCCATCGTGCGCAACCGCTTATTCCACAATGTGGGAGTTCAGGTACCCAAACCACAGCTACTCCGGCCGCAGCACAAATACTCTGGATTGGCTCCATGACAGTGTCGGCTCTAGCTCTAGTGAGACGCCGAAGTTCTTCAATAGAAGAGCGAAGCAGCTGCTCACTAAAATCAGCGGTTTGAAGTTCTGCTGCCACCAGTTCCGTTTCGCGAATCCATGCGGAAATAGACTCAACGCTCGTCGTGAACTTCCGCGTTTGTCTGAATGCCACATCAGATGCTTGCCACACCGCATTCCAACTATCAGGAGAGGAGACTCCCAAGAAATGCAGAAGGGTTTCCACCTCCGACTTGCCTTCCGGCAAGAAGCGGAACTTTCGCATTTCCTTTAGAGGAAATTTGCGCGCCCAGCCGGCCCACTGAGTCGACTTTGCAAGCTCAGCTTGTCGAGCTTGTGCCTCATCAAATTGACGCTGAAGGTTCAGCCAAAAGTGTGCCGGCCTTTGAAGAACCTTCTCCAAAGCGAGCGCCGTCGGCGCCGTTATCGGCGCCTTGCCGTTGCAGATCTCACTGATGGTCTTTGGCGTAAGGCCCGTGCGTCGTGACAGGTCACGCTGCGTCCAATCGTGAAAATCTAGATAGTCGGCTACAACCTCGCCGGGATGCGGCACAGCTGTCGCCTTAAGGGCAGTAGCTTGTTCGCTATCCATGAGTGTCCTCAATGCCTACAATCTCGACCTTGGTTATCGACGTCCAGCGTGACTGCTCGTCCGAGCGATCACTGGGGGGAGATTCCTCAATCGGCACAAACAGCAACCGAAAGGGCTGCTTTAGGTCGATTGAGAAGGTACCCGCTAGGTCCCCCTTGAGTTCGTGGCAACGCTCGGGCCCCGAATTTGGCGGCCAGAAATCAGCGAGTGATCCGGCAGCGCGGAGCACGTTCTGCCGCAACATGATTTTCTTGGTCATGTCGCTGCCGTACTGCCTTTTACATTCCGCTTCGCTTTCGAGAGCTGCCTTCAGCTTCCCTTTGGCACGGATTTCCATTTATTCCCCGTTTGGTAATTCTGTATCCCCAACCGGTGTTACCTATTGGGTAATAAATATGTTTGATGACCCAGGACGTCAAGAGGGGACGCCATGGGATTTCGGGGCCAAATGCCGGATTCACCCGATCGCTCACTTGCTTGGCAATGGGCACCTATCGGCGGTGCCTATGAAGGGGGATCGCTACCGCTCGTGCGGATTCAATTGCGCAATCGGAGCCAAGTAGCTGGACAAGCAGCAGACCCCGGGTCGCCGTCTGCCATCGTCATTCTGACCTTGTTCGCACGGGGCATGAGCGGCGCGGGAATGCCGTGTCACTATTGGCAATCTTAAGTTCGATCCTGAATGGGAATCCGCTTACGGCGGATTGGTGACCGGCTGAGTGTTTTGAATGTTTCGTTCAAATTTCAGCCGCGCTGCATCCCGGGTATGGTCAAGAGAACATACGTTTACCCAATGTCCATCAATGTCCGGGCAATCTTTCGACGAACTCGCGATTCGTAGCCCCTTCTGCTAACGGGAGTGAAGCAGCAAACTCTGCCGCCCCCTCCTCTGCGACCGCGACAGCATCGCCGCCGGGATCAGCGCCACCAGCGCCACCACGCCCACGATGATGAACGTGTCCTGGAACGCCAGCATCTGCGCCTTGCCGT
>MKRV01000191.1 GCA_001897995.1 Alphaproteobacteria bacterium 65-37
TGACGCCGTCGCTGACGCCGAAATGGGATGGCCAGACCCTCGCGCCGTCAGCCGTCGTGCTGCGGACATTCGTCGTCGCCAGCGCCGACGGCTACCGCGTCCTGCCGGGCGGCCTGGTGCGCGAGCCCGCCGGCGATACGGCGTTGCGCTCGCTGGGCCGCCTCAGCGGCACGCTGAAGGATGTCTGGGTGCTGGCCGAGGATGCGGCCGACGTGCAGATCCCGCCGACGCGGCGCTTCCACCAGCTCGCCGTCGAGCGCGGCGGCGCCGATCTGCAGAGCCGCGTCGCCGACAATCTCTTCTGGCTGGGCCGCTACATCGAGCGCCTCGACAACGACGCCCGCCTGCTGCGCACCACCGCGGTGCGCATGGCCCAGGGCACGGTGAGTCCGCGCGACGCCGTCGAGCTGCGCCTGCTCGGTCGCCTGCTCGAGCGCGCCAACCTCATGGACCATACGACCGCGCTGGCCGCCCCCGACAGTGCGGCCTTCCAGCAGGGCATCGCGGCGGTCGCCGCGGATGATCGCGGCCTGGCCGGCGTGCTCGACGCCATCCAGCGACTCGCCGCCACCATGCGCGACCGCTTCTCGGCCGACATGACGACAGCGGCTGGCCCCTTGATGACGGAGGTGCGCCACCGCCTGCTGGCGGCCCGCGGCAATCTCGATCCGTTGCTGGCGGCCCTCGACGAGATCGTGCGCTTCGTCGCCACGCTCTCGGGCCTTGCACAGGAGAACATGACCCGCGGCACCGGCTGGCGCTTCCTCGACCTCGGCCGACGCCTCGAACGGGCGCAACACGTGCTGACCAGCGCGCTCAATCCGTTCGCCCAGTCGCCGATCGACTGGGACGCGGCGATGCGGCTCGCTCTGGAACTCTGCGACAGCACCATCACCTACCGCACGCGCTACCTCGGCCAGCTCCAGCCCGCCCCGGTGCTCGACCTGGTCGTCCTGGACGACAGCAATCCGCGGGCCTTGATGTTCCAGCTTCACGCCATGGCCGGCCATCTCAACCACCTGGCGCGCGCCTCCAGCGTCCGTGTGCCGTTCCTGCCGCCCTCGCTCGAGAAGGATTTCGAAGCAGTCGTGCGCCAGTTCACCGGCGACGAACAGGCCTGGCGTCACGAAGGCCTGGCGCTCGCCATGCTGCGCGACGTGACGGCGGATGCCGATCAGCGGCTGGATCAGATCTCCGAAGCGATCACCCGCGCCTATTTCAGCCATGTGCCGGCGGCCCAGGCCGTCGGCTCGTTCGGCGGCTGAGGCGGAGAACGGCATGCGCTATCTGCTCTCGCACCGCACCACCTACACCTACGCCAGCACCGTCGATTCCGCGCACCACATCGCCCATCTGCGCGCCCGCGACTTCCCCGGCCAGACCGTGAGTGCGATCGGCATCGAGACCGATCCGGCACCGGCGCTCGCCGCCCAGCACATCGACCACTTCGGCAATCTCATCGACATCTACCGCATCGACAAGCCGCACACGCGGTTCGACATCGAGGTGCGCGCCGAAGTCGATGTGTGCTTTCCCGCGCCGCCGCCCATGGCCACGACGCCGCCTTGGGAGGAGATCCGTGCCGCCTTGAACGGCGATGGCTTTCCCGTGCCCGTCGAGGCCAGCGAGTTCGTGCACGACTCGCCGCTGGTGCCGTCGGTCACCGCCCTGCGCGACTACGGTGCGCCGTCCTTCACGCCGGGCCGGCCGATCCTCGAAGTCGCCCGCGAGCTCACCTCGCGCATCAAGGCCGATTTCGAGTATCACCCGGGCGCCACCGACATCAGCACGCCGCTCGCCACCGTCTTCGCCGGCAAGGCGGGCGTCTGCCAGGACTTCGCCCATGTCGAGATCGCGGCGCTTCGCGCCCACGGTCTCGCCGCCGCCTATGTCTCGGGATACATCCGCACCGTCCACACCCCGGACGAGATCGCGCTGCGCGGTGCCGATGCCAGCCACGCCTGGGTCGCCGTCTGGTGCGGCGAGGAGGCGGGCTGGGTCCATCTCGATCCGACCAACGATCTCGTGGCGCACGAGGACCATGTCGCCGTCGCCTGGGGCCGCGACTTCTCCGACGTGAGCCCACTGCGCGGCGTCATCCTGGGCGGCGATTCGCACTCCTACGGCGTCGCCGTCACGCTCGTGCCGACCGGCTGACGCGGAACGATCGGCTTCAGCTATCGATCCTGCTCGGACCTCATTCTCCTCTCCCCCATTGGGGGAGAGGCTGGGTGAGGGGGACCGCTCAACACACACGCAATCTCCCGTTGCGCGTACCCTCACCTCCCCCATGCTACGCATGGGTCCCCTTCCTCTCCCACTTTGTGGGAGAGGACAGATATACATTCTCGTCTCAGCCGCCGAGAAAGTCCTTGGTCCAGCGCGCATAGTCGTCGTCGCGCGTCACCCGCTTCATCAGCTCTGCGCCCGCCACACCCTGCAGCTTGGACGGCGGCGTGCCGTCACGCAGGGCCTTCAGCGTTTCGTAGACCGCCTTGACGGCAGCGGCGAAGGGCTGATGGCCCTGCAGCGCGATGCGCACCCGGCGCGCCGAGAGATAGGAAAGATCGGTCAGGTCGCCCGAGACGCCGCCCAGGATGATCGGCAGGGTGGTCGCCTCGGCAAGCGCATCGAGCTCGGCGCGGGTGCGCACACCGACGAAGAACAGCGCATCGACGCCCGCCGCTTCATAGGCTCTACCGCGTGCGACGGCGTCGTCGAGGCCGGTGATGGCGACGGCGCTGGTGCGGCCGGCGATGCAGAGATCGGGGTCCTGCCGGCCGGCGAGCGCGGCCTTCATCTTGCCCACGCCTTCCTCGATCGAGATCAGTCGCGGCGCCGTCGTGCCATAGGGCGTGGGCAGCTCGGTATCTTCGAGGCTGAGGCCTGCGACGCCCGCCGTCTCGAGCTCCTCGACGGTACGGCGCGCATTGAGTGCATTGCCGTAACCGTGATCGGCATCGACCATCAGCGGCAGCTTGCCGGCGCGGTTGATGCGATAGGCCTGGCCCGCGAACTCGCTCAAGGTCAGCACGATCAGGTCAGGCGCGCCCAGCACCGTCATCGAGGCGACGGAGCCGGCAAACATGCCGATCTCGAAACCGAGATCCTCGGCGATGCGCGCGGAGATCGGGTCGAACACCGACCCCGGATGAACGCAGCGCGATCCGGTTAGCAGCGCCCGGAAGCGCTTCCGGCGATCGGTCCAATGCATGGCGAAACTCCCCCTCTTCGCTCCCCTTGTAGCAAAGCGAGCCACCGCCCTGCAGCGGCTTGTTTCGACGGGCAAACACAAAAGGCTGCGATGCTTGTCGCTGCCGATAACGAGCGCGTAGCCTGCACCTACAGGGCCGTGATGGATCGTGCGCCCATCCGCTCCCAACACGAAGCGTAGTTTAAAAAGTGCACGCCTGGGGAAACGCGTAATGTTCGACGTTCTCGACCGGCAGACCAAGCTGACCGGCAACCAGAAGAAGATCATCGCCGCGGCGGTGATCGGCGACGCGCTGGAATTCTTCGACTACTTCCTGATCGGCTTCGTGCTGGCCTTCCTGATCGGCCCCTGGAAGCTCACCTTCGGCCAGTCGGCCATCGTGCTGCTGTCGTCAGGCGTCGGTGCGATCCTCGGCGCCTATATCTGGGGCTGGCTGGCCGACCGCATCGGCCGCCGCAAGGTCTTCATCGGCACGGTGCTGAACTTCTCGATCGCCACCGGCCTGCTCTACTTCACGCCGGAGAACGGCTGGATCTACATCACCATCATGCGCTTCTTCGTCGGCTTCGGTGTCGGCGGCCTCTATTGCGTGGACCTGCCGCTGGTGCAGGAGTTCGTGCCGGCGCGTAAGCGCGGCTGGGTCGGCGGTCTGGTGACCTGCGTGATCCCGCTCGGCGTCGGTCTCGGTGCGGTGCTGGGCGCCTTCATGGGCGCCGACCAGTGGCGCCTGCTGTTCGCCATCGGCGTGCTGCCGTCGCTGCTGGTCCTGCTGGTGCGCCTGTGGGTGCCGGAATCGCCGGTCTGGCTGGTGCGCCAGGGCCGCTACGAGGAGGCCCGCAAGTCGCTGGCCTGGGCCCTTCAGATGAAGCCCAGCGACCTGCCCCTTCCCAAGGCGCCGCCGGTCGAGCCGCCCAAGGCGAGCTGGCTCGAACTCTTCAAGTATCCGCGCAGCCTGCTGGTTTCGTGGCTGGGCAATGCCGGCGCACAGACCGGCGTCTATGGCATCACGCTCTGGGCGCCGTCGCTGTTCGTGCTGCTCCTGAAGGTGACGCCGCAGGAAGCCGCCAAGATGATGATCCTGCTCACCGTCATGGGCTTCATCGGCCGGCTTTCCTTCTCCTATCTTTCGGACAAGATCGGCCGGCGCGCCGGCGGCGGCCTGCTGGGCATCGGCGCCGGCGTGCTCACCATCATCGCCGGCTACAACTACGACACGGTGCTGTTCGGCGTGTCGGCCTTCTGGCTGCTGCTGGCGCTCACCTTCTTCTTCGCCGATGGCGGCTTCGCCATCGTCGGCCCCTACGCTGCCGAGGTCTGGCCCTCGCACCTGCGCACCACCGGCATGGGCTCGGCCTACGGCTTCGGCGGCATCGGCAAGATCATCGGGCCGCTTGGCCTGGCGCTGATCGTCGGCTCGAACAACTACCTGAAGCCCGACGTGCCGCTGCCGCAGATCCCGACGGCCTTCCTCTATCTCGGCTGCTGGTTCCTGATGGCCGGCATGGTCTATTATTTCCTGGGGCTGGAAACGAAGGGCAAGTCGATCGAGCAGATCGACAAGGAACTGGCGACCACCTGATCCAACAGCGCTCGACGAGGACTATCGTGGACACCTACATCCCGACCACTTCCGATCTGGCCAATGGTTTGGCGGGCGATCAGGCCGTGATCTCCCGCGCCGAGGCCGTGCGGCCGGCCGTCGAGGCGGCGTCGAACGAGATCGAGGAGAAGCGGCGCCTGCCGCCGGCCCTGCTCGACAGACTGCACGAGGCGGAGCTGTTCCGCCTGCTGCTGCCACGGTCCTCCCGAGGGATCGAGACCGATCCCGTTACCTTCTTCCACGTCATCGAAACGATCGCGCGCGGCGATGCCTCGACGGCCTGGTGCCTCAGCCAGGCCGGCGGCTGCGCCATGTCGGCGGCCTATCTCGACCTGCCGGTCGCCCAGTCGATCTTCGGCGACGACCCGCGGGCCGTGCTGGCCTGGGGCCCCGGCCCCCGGGTCAAGGCGATCGAATGCGAGGGCGGCTACAAGGTTACCGGCGTCTGGGCCTTCGCCTCGGGCGGCCGGCATGCGACCTGGCTCGGCGCCCACTGCCCGATCTACCAGGCCGACGGCGCGCCGCGGCTCGATTCGAGCGGCGTGCAGCAGGAACGCACCATGCTGGTGCGCACCGAAGACGTGCAGTGGACCGACATCTGGAACACGGTCGGCCTGCGCGGCACGGCCAGCGACCAGTTCGCCCTCACCGACTTCTTCGTGCGCACCGATCATTCGATCACGCGCGACTTCGAGAAGGAGTGCCGCGAGCCCGGCCCGCTCTACCGCATGGGCGCCGGCACCTGCTACCAGGTTGGCTTCGCAGGAGTGGCCTGCGGCATCGCCCGCGGTGCGCTCGACAGCTTCGTCGACGTCGCCCGCAACAAGGTGCCGCGCGGCATGAAGAGTCCGATCCGCGACAACGCCGTGGTGCAGGCGGGCCTCGCCCAGGCCGAGGTCGGCCTGCGCTCGGCACGCGCCTATGTACTGCAGTCGATGGCCGGCATCTGGAAGGACCTCTCGGCCGGCGCCACCATCTCGGTCGAGCAGCGCGTCACGGTGCGCATGGCCGCGACCCACGCCATCCACAAGGCCAAGGATGCCGTCGACTTCGCCTACAATGCCGCCGGCGCCACGGCAATCTTCGAGAATCATCCGCTGGAGCGGCGCTTCCGTGACATCCACACCGTGACCCAGCAACTGCAGGGCCGACTTTCCCATTTCGAAACAGTGGGCGCCTGGATGATGGGCGTCGACGCCGACCTCACCTTCGTCTGATCACAGCTCAAGGAGACGCACCATGCCTCTGGGCATCCTGCAGCATTACACGATCGAACCCTCAAACCTCGAAGCCACCAAGGACTTCTACTGCGACGTGCTCGGCCTCGAGAACGGCGACCGGCCGCCGCTCGGCTTTCCCGGCTACTGGCTCTATTCCGGCGGCGTGGCGACCGTGCACCTGCTCGGCGAGCGCAAGCCGCGCGACGGCATCGTGGTGCGCGGCACCGAGAAGAAGTTCGAGGATACCGGGCGCTT
>MKRV01000192.1 GCA_001897995.1 Alphaproteobacteria bacterium 65-37
CGGACCGGTTGCGGCTGGCTGCCGCCGCCACCGCGCGGGCAGGTGCCGACCGTCTGGGCGACGGCAGGGAGACCCGCCAGGAGCGCGCCGGCGGCAGTAAGCGTTGCGAGCAGCTTCACGCGAGCTCCCCTTTGAGCGCTTTCTCGACGAAGGGCAGACGGTCGTTGCCGAAGTACATCGCGCCGTCCACGAAGCAGGTCGGCGCCCCGAACACGCCGCGCGCTACGGCCTCGTCGGTGGTGGCCTTGAGTCGGTCCTTGGCGTCCTGATCCTGGAGGCGCTTGCCGAACGCAGCGGCATCGAGGCCGGCGGCCGTCAGTACGGCGGCGACTTCGTTCATGTCGTTGAGATTGCGTCCGTCGACCCACATGGCCCTGAAGACGGCCGGGTGATAGCGCTCGAACAGGCCATCGAGCTCGGCCGCGGCAGCGCCGCGCATCAAAGCGAGCGTGTTGACCGGAAAGTGCGGGTTGGCCCGGAAGGCCACGCCGTAGTGTCGAGCCCACATCGGCATGTCGGCCGCCGCCCATTTGGACTTCGCCGGCACGGTCATCGGCGAGGCATTGCCCGTCGCCTTGAACACGCCGCCGATCAGCATCGGCCGGCGGACCAGGGTGGCGCCGGCGCGCTTTGCGATCGCTTCGACCTGGGTGTCGGCCAGGTAGCTGTAGGGGCTGCCGTAGTCGAAGAAGAATTCCAAGGTGCGAGCCATCCATTCCTCCCTGCTTGTCGTGAGCTTCTCCTGCTTCTAGCGTTCTCTCAAAGGACGGGAAAGAAATCGAGGGAGGACAGGATGGGCCGCGTTGCGGACAAGGTGGTGCTCGTGACCGGTGCCGGATCGGGGATCGGCCGGGCCACGGCCAAGCTGCTGGCTGCCGAGGGGGCCACGGTGATCGTCACCGACGTCAATCGTCCCGGCGGCCTCGAGACGGTGCAGCAGATCGGCGGCAAGGCCCGCTTCGAGGAGCAGGACACTTCGAAGGAAGCCGACTGGAAACGCATCATCGACGATATCCTGGCGCGCGAGGGACGGCTCAACGGCCTGGTCAACAATGCCGGTATCGCCGGCCCCTTCCCGTCGAGCTTCGAGGGCGAGAGCCTGGAGCAATGGCGGCGGATCCTGTCGATCAATGTCGAGGGCGTGTTCCTCGGCTGCAAATACGGCGTGCCGGCGCTGCGCGGCTCGGGCGGCGGCTCGATCGTCAACCTCTCGTCGCTGGCGGCCTTCCTGGGCACGCCCGACCTGTCGGCCTATGGCGCCAGCAAGGGCGCGGTGCGGCAGTTCACCAAGACCGTGGCGATCGACTGCGCGCGCAAGGGCTACAAGGTGCGCTGCAATTCGGTGCATCCCGGCATCATCGCCACGCCGATGGGCGACAGCATCCTGCCGAGCGACAAGGCTCGCGAGCGCATGCGCCAGCGCGTGCCGGCGGGCGAGCTCGGGGCCCCCGAGGACATCGCTTATGGGGTGCTCTACCTGATCTCTGACGAGTCACGCTACGTCACTGGCGCCGAGCTGGTGATCGATGGGGGCATGAACGCGATCTAAAGAGGGGAAGAGGGCTGCAATGCGTCAAACCGATCAGGTTGCCTACCTCGAACGCATGCTGGGCATGGTCCGCACCAACACGCGCGACGATGGCCCAGGCCTCAGCCACACGTCGGTCGAGGAGTATTACGATCCCGGCCGCTACCAGCGCGAAGTGTCGCTGCTGTTCCGGCACTACCCCATCGTGGTCGGCTATTCCTGCCAGCTGCGCAAGGCGGGCGACTTCGTCGTTCACAACGACACCGGCCAGCCGATCCTGGTGACGCGCGGCACCGACGGTGTGCTACGCGCCTTCCTGAATGTCTGTCGCCATCGCAGCGCCACCGTCGAAACGAAACCCTGCGGCGCCAACAAGCGGGCCTTCGTCTGTCCGTATCACGGCTGGAGCTACGACCTCACCGGCCGGCTGGTCGGCATCACCGACGGCACGGCGTTTGGGGATCTCGACCGCAGCCGTCACAGCCTGCGCCGGTTGGCGGTCGCGGAGAAATACGGCCTGGTCTGGGTCGTGCCGACGGCGCTGGAAGAGGGCGCGGAGGCGGCACTCGACATCGACGCCTATCTCGGCGCCATCGCGCCCGATCTCGCGAGCTGGAGCATGCAGGGCTGGGAGCTGCACAGCTCGGTGCCGATCCGGCCACACATGAACTGGAAGCTCGTGGTCGACACTTTCCTCGAGCTCTATCACTTTCGGTATGCCCACACCGGCAGCGTCTATCCGCTGTTCCTGGACAATATCGCGACCTACGAACAGATGGACCGCCACATCCGCCTGGCTGCCGCCAAGCGTACGATCGTCGAGCTCGAGGACCGGCCGCGTGAGGCCTGGCGCATCCTCGACCATGCGATCGTGCTCTACGAGCTCTTTCCCAACACCGTGCTGGCCTATACCGAGGACCATTGCGGCATCTTCACCAGCTTTCCGGTATCGCCCGACGAGTCGGTCATGCACCTGGCGGTACTGGTCGATCCCGTGGAACGGGCCAAGAAGACGGAGGGCTATTGGAAGGCCAATGCCGAGCTGCTGCAGGCTGCCGTGGGCGAAGACTTCGCGATCGGCGATGCGATCCAGCGCAACTTCCGCAGCGGCGCCAACACGCAGCAGACCTTCGGCAAGTTCGAAAAAGCGTTGGGCTGGTACCACCGCGAGATCGACGCGGCGCTGGCGGCGGGATGGCGGTGACGGCGTCCTCTCCGCCCACGAAGTGGGGGAGAGGACAGACGAGAGAAACGCGAAGAGGCGCCTACTTGATGGTCACCTGATGGGCGACCTTGTCGCCGTCGGTGATGGTGATCTGCTGGAAGCCCAGCATCTTCAGCAGGTCGAAGAAGTTCGCGTCTTCCGCCACGGTGCGCTCCTGGAAGAAGGGCGAGAGGCGGGACATGGTGGTCATGTTCGCGAGCACTGCGCGCATGCGATAGACCGTGCCGAGCTCACCGGGCTGCAGGCCGACGATGATCATCTTGTCGGCCTTCTCGCCCTTGACGAAGACGGCATAGGGGACGCGGTAGGCCGACTGGATCGTGCCCTGGGAGACGACGGTCACGAACTGCACGCGCTGCGCCCGGTCGACGCCGGCGATCGTGTCCATTGGGGACTTGTATTCCTCGGTCGAGGTCGGCTTCGGATAGTAGTAGCCGACGTAGCGGTCCTCGCCGGCCGGCGCCGCTGCATGCTTGGCCGGCGCCGAGACGGGCTTGGGTTGCGGCTGGGCAAGCGCCGGCAGGGCACTGAACGCGACGACGGCAGCGAGACAGGCGGCGAACCGATTCATGGTTGTGGATCCCCCAGGGTACGGATGCATGTGCGGATACGAACGTTATGGTGAGCCCGGTCGAGGCTAGAACAACGTATAGCCACCATCGATGACGAAGTCGCGCCCCGTCGTGTAGCTGGACGCACTGCTCGCCAGGTAGACGGCGATCGGGCCGAAATCGGCGCCGGTGCCCCAGCGCCGGTGCGGAATGCGCGGCAGGACGTTGCCGGCGAACTTCGGATTGGCGACGGCATTGGCCGTCATCTCCGTTTCGATCCAGCCCGGCAGGATGGAATTCACTGTGATCTTGTAGCGCGCCAGCTCGACGGACAGCGCCCGGACCATGGCGGTGACGCCGCCCTTGCTGGCCCCATAGTGGCTGGAGCGGGCCGCGCCCTCGATCGCCGCGGTGCTGGCCATGGCGACCAGCGAGCCGCCCTGGCCGCGTTCGACCATGTGCTTGGCCGCCGCCCGGAAGGTGAAGAAGACGCCGTCGAGGTTGATGCGCAGAACGCGGCGCCATTCCTCGTAGTCCATCTCCAGGATCGAGCCCTTGCCGCGGCCGGAGACGCCGGCGTTGGCGACGCAGTTATCGACATGGCCCATTACCTTCACCGTTTCGGCGAAGGCGTCCTGCACCTGCTTCTCGTCGCCGACATCGACGATCTGGGCATGGACCTTGCGGCCGTGCTTCTTGAGCTGCGCCACGGCCGCGTCGTTCTTCTCCTTGCGGGTGCCCCAGATGCAGATGTCGGCGCCGGCCTCCGCCATCGCATCGGCCATGCCGAGGCCGATGCCGCCATTGCCGCCGGTCACCAGCGCCACCTTGCCCGTCAGATCGAAGCCCTTGTAGGCCATCGCGTGCTCCCCTTCATGTTCCTCTCCCCCGTTTCCGAGGGGAGAGGAGAATGACCATGAAAGGAGTGATCCGTCGAGATCAGTTCAGCGCGTCGGTTTCGACCAGCACAATCTCGGCGTCCTCGAGCGCAGTCAGCTCGATTTCGTCCTGGTCGACCACGGCAACACCGTCGCGCGCGTTGGCGGTCACCGGCTTGCTGTCGCTGCCGCGCACCTCGATCTTGCCCTTGGCGGGGACGAGATAGGCGGGCTTGCCGGCGAGCTTCTGACGAATCGTCTGCCCCGCCTTCAGGGTGCCTGCAAGCAACGAGCCGTCGGCATAGAGAGGGATCGCCCCGTCGTCGCCGCGCCCCGAGGCCAGCGGCACCAACTTGCCGTCGCGCCCCTCGGCCGGGAATTGAACGGTCTCCCAGCGTGCCGGCACGCCCTGCTTGTTGGGCAGGATCCAGATCTGGAACAGCTCGGTCTCGTCCTGCTCCATGTTGTATTCGGCGTGCTGGATGCCGTTGCCTGCGCTCATCACCTGGATCTGTCCCGCTTCGGTGCGGCCCTGGTTGCCCAGATGATCCTTGTGCGTGATCGCGCCTTTGATGACGTAGGTCACGATCTCCATGTCGCGATGCGGGTGCGGCGGAAAGCCGGACTGCGGCGCGATGCGGTCGTTGTTCCACACACGCAGCGCGCCCCAATGGACACGCGACGGGTTGCGGTATTCGGCAAAGGCGAAGTGGAAGTTGGCGTTGAGCCAGCCGTGGTTCGACTTGCCGAGCTTCTCGAATGGTCTGAGTTCGATCATGGGACTTACCTCTTGGCCCCAAAATGGCGCCAGGAGGCAGGGGATCAAGTTTCTGATTGGTAACGGCAGATTATGTCTCCTCCCCCGACTTTGCGGGGGAGGAACTCGTCTCTCTACCGCCCCTCGCGCCACCAGGCGCTGCCGATGGCCATCAGGAAGGCCAGTGCCACCAGGATGCCGGGCAGCAGCGGCAGCTGGTTGATGCCGGCGACGGTGTAGCCTTCGTTGCGGCGGACGCCGATCCAGTCGGAGCCGCCGGCGGCGCGACCGGGTCGCACGGCGCGGATGTCGGGATCAGTCTGATCGGTCAGCCACATCAGCACACCGTTGGTCGCGTCGACCAGCGGCTTCAGCTTGGCGTCGGTCGCCCGTACGTCGGAGAATTCCAGCGGATCGGGGCTGCCGACCGCCGCAACGGTACGCAGGGTGCCGTCGTCGAAGCGATAGAGGCCGGGCTTGTCGACATCGACCACGGCGACGCCCAGGCCCGGTGCGCTCTGCTTGAGGTCGAGCGTGCGGGTCTCGCCGCCGTTGGGCGGTGTCCCCGGGTTGGTCATCGCGACCTGCGGGAAGGTGTTGGCGAGCGTGCGGCGCGTCACCTCGATGCGGCCGCCGACCGCCGTGGCGCGCAGCGCCTCCTCCTCGAGGTCGGGCTCCTTCATCAGCCAGTGCGCCACGCGGCGCACCAGCTCGGGCTGCGGCCCGCCGCCGTCGATGCCGCGGTTCCACAGCCACAGGTGGTCCGACATCAACTGCGCCACGCGGCCTTCGCCGACGCGATCGAGGATGACCAGCGGACGGTCCTCGGCGCCGGACAACACGGCATTGCCGCGTTCGGTGCGCGAGGTGACGAGGCGGAACCAGCGACCCCAGTCGGGTTCCTTGTCCGGCCCACCGGCCTGCGGCAGGTTCGCCGTCACGGGGTGGCGTTGGCCGATATCGGTGACCTTGGGCTTGAACGGCGTTTCCAGCACGTCGCCCAGAGGGGCAGCCGGCAGCACGGCGCCGAGCGGCGTGCGGTAGAGCGATCGCTGGGTGGCGAAGATCGGACCGACCGAAACCAGCAGGGCGCCGCCACCCTTCACATACTCGGCGATGTTGCGGAAGTAGTCGCGCGTGATCAGGTTCCCCGACTCGTAGCGGTCGAAGATGATCAGGTCGAATTCCTTCAGCTTCTGCTCGAACAGCTCACGCATCGGGAAGACGATCAGCGACAGCTCGCGCACCGGCGTGAAGTCGTCCTTCTGCGGTGTGCGCAGGATGGTGAAATGCACCAGGTCGACGGCCGGGTCGCTCTTCAGCAGGTTCCGCCACGCCCGCTCGCCCTGATAGGGCTCGCCCGACACCAGCAGCACGCGCAGCCGATCGCGCACGCCGTTGATGGTGAATAGCGCGCGGTTGTTGTCGAGGGTGAGCTCGTTCTGGCCGGCGCCGACCTCGAGTTCCACGACGTTGGCGCCGGGATTACCGACGGTGATGGGCAGCTCGACCGAGCGGCCGACCGGCACGTCGATGCGCCGCACGACGTCACCGCCAACCGACAGGGTGACCGGCGCGGTGCCGCCGGCGGGATCCTCGATCCGGAACTTGGCCGTCACCTGGCGGCCGACCACGCCGAAGCGCGGTGACTGTTCCAGCACGATCAGCCGGTCGCGTTCGTTCTTCTTGCCGGCGATCATCGCATGCACCGGGGCGCCGCCCAGCTCCGGCGGGACGCCGGCCGGCACGTCGTGGACCTGACCGTCGCTCAGCAGCACGACGGCGGCCAGCCGCTCCGGCGGCACTTCGACGAGGGCCTGGCGCATGGCTTCGATCAGGCGTGTGCCGCCCGGCCGTTCGCTGCCGAGCTGGATGTGCGAGGGAGGCAGCACGGTCTCGCGGATCTCGAGGCCTTCCTGCTGGCCGAGTTTGCGCTTCAGCGCTTCCCGCGCCATCTGGACCTGCTGGTGCCGTTCGCCGATCGCCATGGAGTCGCTGTCGTCGACCACGATCAGCGCCACGTCGGCGATCGGCTTGCGCTGCTCCTCGATCAGCGACGGATTGCTGAGTGCCGCCAGCACCACCAGCAGCGAACCCAGCCGCCACCACGTGCCGCGCGCCTGCGCCCGCAGGCCGAGCAGCACCAGCACGAAGCCGATGCCGCCCAGCACCGCGAGCACCCACCACGGCAGCAGCGGATCGAAAGCGACGGAAACGGCTGAAGTCATGTTCATCGCCGGAGCCTCTGCATGATGTCGGGCAGATGGACCTGGTCGTCCTTGTAGTTGCCGGTCAGCGCATGCATCACAAGGTTCACGCCGAAGCGGAACGCCATCTCGCGCTGTGTCTCGCCGCCCGGCGAGACCGGCATGATGCCACGCCCGCGCTGATCGACGGCCCAGGCACCGGCATAGTCGTTGGAGCCGATCACGATCGTCGTGACGCCGTCATTGACGCGTCCGCTGCCCGACTCGATCCAGAGCTTGCCGCCCTGCCAGCGGCCGGGCGCATCGGACAGCAGATAGAACGCCTTGGTCAGCACATGGTCCGGCGGCATGACCTGCAGCGGCGGCGTCTCGACGCCGGCCAGCAGGCGCTTGAGGTCGGGATTGCCACCGGCGGGACGATCGAAGCTGAGATGCTGGTCGCGCGTATCGATGAAGATGATGCCGCCGGTGCGCAGGTAGCGGTCGAGCGCGGCCTGGGCGCGCGGCGACAGCGCCGGTTGCGTCGAGGTCACGGGCCAGTAGATCAGCGGGTAGAGCCGCGGTTCATCGCGCTCGAGGTCGAGGCCCACCGGATCGGCCGGCTCGACCGAGGTACGGTTGCGCAGGATTTCACTCAGGCCTTCGAGGCCCGCCTTGCTGATGTCGTCGACTTCCTTGTCGCCGGTGACGATGTAGGCCAGCCGCATGTCGAGCGAGCCCTTCAGCGCCTGCTCTTCGGTGAGCGGCGGCGGCCCCGGCTTGTCGGGCGAGGCCGCCTGAGTCACCTGTGGCGCCGTACGTTGCGGCGGCTGCACCTGTTGGGCATGGACGTCGCGCGCGCCGCCGATGGAAAAGCCGACCAGGGTGGCTGCCAGCAGCAGCGCTGCCGGGGCGGCGCGGCCGAGCTTCAGGGCGCGCGGCAGCAGGCCGCGCAGCCACAGCGACAGCAGCAGGTCGGCGAGCAGGAGTGCCAGCGCGCTCAGCAGGAACCAGCGCGAGAGGTCGGTCTCGCCGCCTTCCGACAGCCGGTCAGTGGCGACACCGCTCGGCAAGGCCAAGGGCTTGGGCGGCTGGATGTGGCCGCCGATATTGAAGGCGACCTGGGCGTTCTCGTCACCATAGAGGCCCGGCGGCGAGGCGGGCTTGGGCGTGAAGGTCTCGGCGGCGTCGGCCGGCAGCATCTGGATGCCGGCCGGCGGGGCACCGAGCCGGCCGAAGCCGTCGAGCGTGCGCCAGGGCTTCAGCGCCTTGTTGACGCCGTCGCCGGCCACGCCGCGCGACAGGGTCACCAGCCGCTGCAGCATGTTCACGAACAGACCCGACAGCGCCATGTTGCTCCAGCCGGTGTTCGCGGTGGTGTGGATCAGCACGAGATAACCCTGGCCGCGCTTCTCTCCGGTCACCAGCGGCGTGCCGTCCGCCAGGCGCGCCCAGGTCTTTTCGGCGAGGTCCGGCGTCGGTTCGGCCAGCACCTGCTGGGAGATGCGCACGTCCTTGGGGATGGGAATACCGAGGAAGGGGCTGTTGGAGGGGAACTCGGCCAGCGCGCTCGGCTCACCCCAGCTCATCACGCCGCCCAGCGCCCGGTCGCCGAGGCGCAGCGGCGTCGGCACGAGATTGTCGTGCCCCTGGGCGAGGTTGGGGCCGGCGAAGCGCACGGCAATGCCGCCGCGCTCGATCCACTTGGCGATCTCCTCGCGGTCATTGGTCGAGGGCGAGGCGCCGTCGGGAATGAGCAGCACGGCAGTGTTGCGCGTCAGCACCGATTCGCGATCGCCGATGCTGAGGCTCACATAGGGATCGAGCGCGCGTTCGAGGAAGTAGATTTCCTGCAGCAGCGGCTGGCCGCCGGCGGTGGCACGTTCACCCAGAATGGCGACAGGCCGGCGGCGGTTGCGCTCGTCGAGCAGGATGGTGCTGCCGGCGCCGCCCTGGGTTTCGATGTCGAGCCGCGCCATGCGGTTGCGCAGCTCGGCAGGGGCGGCCAGCACGCCGGTGCCCTCGGTGGCGGAGGCGGCGAAATCGAGATCGATACGGGCCACGACACGGCCCTGCTCGTCGGACGCCTGGATCGCCGTCTTGCGCGGTCCGTCGGCCACCGGCCGCAGCGCGCGGACCTTGAGGTCGCGGCCTTCAGCCGCCGGCGGCAGGAGCAGGAGAGGTGTCGCCGCCTGGTCGGGCAGCAGCACCTGCAGCCCGTCGAAGCGGCGCAGCCGTTCCGTGAGCTTGGGCGTGCCTTCGTCTTCGAGGCCGTCGCTCAGCCACACGACATGGGCGCTCGCATCGACCTGCATCTGGTCGATGGCGGTCACCGCCGCAGCGCGGTCGGTCGGCCAGGGCTTGGGTCGGAAGGCGCGCAGGAGCGTGCGCGCTTCGTCCGGCCGCATCGCGCCGCGCCGTACCGCCGGCGCGTCGAGCGGTGCCGGTGCCGTGCCGGTCAGCACGATCGGGCGATTGGCGCGCTCAGCGCGCTGGATCAGGCGTTCGGCATGGGCGATGCGGGTCGACCAGCCCGGCGCCGACGACCAGCCGTCGTCGATCACCAGCATCAGCGGGCCACGGCCCGGCAGGTCGGCCTGCGGATTGAGGATCGGGCGCGCCACCGCGAGGATCAGTGCCGCCGCCAGCAGCAGGCGCAGCAGCAGCAGCCACCACGGCATCTTCATCGGCGTCTGCTCGCTGGGCTCCAGGCCGATCAGCAGGCGGATGGCAGGGAAGCGCACCAGCTTGGGCAGCGGCGGGATCAGCCGCAGCAGCCAGTAGATCACCGGCAGGGCCAGCAGCAGGGCCAGCATCCCCGGGGCGGCAAACGCGAAAGCGCCGAGACTCAGCATGACTGGCGGCTCACCGGACCGCGGGCCTCCAGGCCCGCTTCATGTGTCATACGCAACGACGAAAACGCTTGAGCGGGCCTGGAGGCCCGCGGTCCGAAAAAAAGCGCCATCGTCATCACGCCATCGACAGCCGACGCAGGTCGGCCATCGCGAGATAGAGAGAAAGAAGCACGGTCTGAGCCGGCCGATCGGTGCGATGCAGATGTACCGTCCAATTGGCGGGACGCGCCAGGCGCTGCAGCCCTTCCTTCTGGGCGGCGAGGCGCGCGCCGTAGGCCGTGCGGACGGTTTCGACGCGGCGGATCGTGTGCTGTCCCTCGGCTTCCAGCCCTTCGAACTTCACGTGGCCATCGAACGGCAGGTCTTCCTCGGCCGGATCGAGCACCTGTACGAGATGGCCGCGCACGCCGACGCTCGCATAGTAACGGATGACGTCCTCGATCTTGTCGAGCGGGTCGAGCCAGTCGGAGACCAGCACCACGGTGCCGTGCGCGGGCAGCGGCACCATTGGAGGCAGGCTGGGCGGGGGACGCTGGCCATCGCGCGTCTCATCGTAAAGGGTTTCGGCGACACGCCGCACGCCAACGCGCCCGGTGATCGGCCGCATGCCGGTGCCCAGCACGGCAATCCGCTCAGCCGCGTCGGTCAGCAGGCTGGCCAATGCGAGCGTGATCAGCTCGGCGCGGACGGCCTTGGTCTCGAGATTGCGCAGCGAGGCGTACTGCATGGAGGGCGAGGCGTCGCGCCACAGCCAGACGCTGGCGGCGGCTTCCCATTCGGTCTCGCGCACGAAGAGGTTGCGGCTTCGCGCGCTCTGGCGCCAGTCGATCTGGCTGGCGCTGTCGCCGTCCCGATAGGGGCGGTACTGCCAGAAGGCGTCGCCCTGGCCGACGCGGCGGCGGCCGTGCACGCCCTGGATGACGGTCGCGGCAACGCGATCGGCCGCCACCATCAGAGCGGGCAGCGTTCCGGCGAGTTCGAGCGATCGGTTGAGGGTTGAGGGGGCGGCCATCGGCTCCGACAGTACAATACAGCGACGAGAACGACGCAGAGCGGCGTCAGGCGAGACGCGCGCACATCTGGGCGATCACCGACTCCACGGTCACCCCCTCGGCGCGGGCCGAGAAGTTCACCGCCATGCGATGCCGAAGGATCGGCCCGGCCAGGGCGACAACGTCGTCGACCGACGGCGCGAGGCGACCCTGGATGATGGCACGGGCGCGGCAGGCCAGCATGAAGGCCTGACTGGCGCGCGGGCCGGGGCCCCAGGCGACGCGCTGGCGGACGATATCGAGGTCGGTGTGCTCGGGCCGGCCGGCGCGCACCAGCTTCAGGATGGCATCGACCACGCTCTCGCCGATCGGCAGCCTGCGCACCAGCGCCTGCGCGGCCATCAGGTCGGCCGGCGTCAGCGCCTGCACGGCGGTCGGCTGAACGGCGCCGGTGGTGCCGATCATGATCTGCCGTTCCGCCGCCTCATCGGGATAGCCGACATCGACCTGCAGCAGGAAACGGTCGAGCTGGGCTTCGGGCAGTGGGTAGGTGCCTTCCTGCTCCAGCGGATTCTGCGTCGCCAGCACGTGGAAAGGCGCCGGCAGGTCGTAGCGCTTGCCGGCCACGGTCACGTGCTTCTCCTGCATGCTCTGCAGGAGCGCCGACTGGGTGCGCGGGCTGGCGCGGTTGATTTCGTCGGCCATCAGAAGCTGCGCGAAGACCGGGCCCTGCAGGAAGCGGAAGGACCGGCGGCCGGCGTCGCTTTCCTCCAGCACTTCGGAGCCGAGAATGTCGGCCGGCATCAGGTCGGGGGTGAACTGGATGCGCTTGGCATCCATGCCCAGAACGACGCCCAGCGTATCGACCAGCTTGGTCTTGGCGAGGCCGGGAACGCCGATCAGCAGAAGGTGGCCGCCGGAGAGCAGCGCAACCAGAGTTTGATCGATGACGTCCTGCTGGCCATATATGACCTGACCAATGGCGGCGCGGGCAGCTCGGAGTTGTCCGCCCAACCGTTCGATATCGGCGAGGGCAGCCTGGGCGTCGGCGTCGGTAGCAGTGGATGTGTCGGGGGCCACCAGGGCGCTCCTGTCGTCAGGGGAATTTGGTTGAGGGAAGCCCAGAATTGAGGCCGGAACAAGGGCATGACGGTTGACGAAATTGTGCGGCGGGTCGGCGAACGCAGCCGGCGACTGGCATCCGGCTTGCCTGTTGCCCATGCACCGCTCGGCAGCGACTTCTCCTTAAGCGGTGTAGTGCCTTTGCCGGAAACCTGGCGGCCGGCGGCCGTGCTGGTGCCGCTGGTCCGTCGCGACCCGGGACTGACCGTGCTGCTGACCCAACGCACCGAGGACATGCCGAGCCATGCCGGCCAGATCGCCTTTCCGGGCGGTCGCCGGCAGGCCGACGACATCGACGAAATCGCAACCGCGCTGCGCGAAACCGAGGAAGAAGTCGGCCTGACGCGCGATTTCGTCCAGGTGATCGGTCCGATCGATCATTATCGGACAGGCACGGGCTACGAGATCACGCCGATCGTCGGCATCGTCTCGCCGGGATTCACGACCCGTGCGGATCCGCGCGAGGTTGCCGACGTCTTCGAGGTACCGCTCGAGCATTTTCTCGACGAACGCAATCATCGCATCGACAGCCGGGTCTGGCAGGGCCGCGAACGGCGCTACTACGCCATGCCCTACGGCGAGCGCTACATCTGGGGCGCGACGGCCGGTATGCTGAAGAACCTGCAGTTCGTCCTGACCGCCGCGGACTGACGCCGGGCTGGAGCTGTCATGCGCATTGTTCTTCTGGTCCTGGGCTTCGTGCTGGCGCCGACCGTCGCGTTTTTCTTGTGGGCCTGGGCCGTCAAGATCAAGCAGGAGCGGCGGCTCTCCGGCACCCTCCCGTCGTGGCAGGACCTGCCGATGACCTGGCTCGGCATCGCGGGCTTCACCTGCGCCATTGCCGGTTTCATCGTGATGTTCTTCTCGCAGGACCAGGGGTACGGCGGCCTCTTCGCGCCATGAAATCAGCTCTATGAAATCAGCTCCATGAAATCAGTGGGCCGTCTCGACGCGGTGCCGTGGTCGGACGATCCGGCAGTGCGCGTACTCTTCGCCGCGCTCGACGGCGCGGGCATCGTCGCGCGCTTCGTCGGCGGCTGTGTGCGCAACAGCGTGCTTGGCCAGGCGATCGGCGACTACGACCTGGCAGTCGATACGCGGCCCGAGCTCGTCATGCAGGCCTTGCAGGCCGCTAAGGTCAAGGTCGTGCCGACCGGCCTCAAGCACGGCACGGTGACGGCGGTGATCGAGGGCCGTCCGTTCGAGCTCACGACCTTGCGGCGCGACGTCGAGACCGACGGCCGGCGCGCGGTGGTCGCCTTCACCGACGACTGGCTGGAGGATGCCGGCCGCCGCGACTTTACCTTCAATGCGCTCTACGCCGATCGCGACGGCACGCTTTACGATCTTTTCAACGGCCGCCGCGATCTCGCCGAGGCGCGGGTGCGCTTCATCGGCGACGCCGAGATGCGCATCGCCGAGGACCGGCTGCGCGTGCTGCGCTTCTTCCGATTCCATGCCTGGTACGGTCGGCCGCCTTTCGATGCGGCGGGCTTCGAAGCCTGCCGGCGCAATGCCGGCACCTTGCGCGGCCTGTCGGCCGAGCGTGTGGCAAAGGAACTGCTGCGTCTTCTGGCGGCACCCGATCCGGCCGATACGATTGCGGCCATGGTCGAAGCGGCGATCCTCGATCAATGGCTGCCGGAATGCACAGGTGCTGCCGCCTTGCGCACGCTGATCGCCCGAGAGGACCGGCCCGATCCCTTGCGTCGGCTCGCGGCCCTGCTCCCAGCGGGCATCGATGCCACGGCAATCGGCAAGCGGCTGAAGCTTTCCACGCAGGATTCGCTCAGGCTCGATGTGATGCTGGCCGCGGAGCCGGTGATCGATGTTGCGGGCGGCCCCAAGGCCTGGCGGGCCGGCATCTATCGCCTGGGCGGTGGCCTCTATGCCGACCGGTTGCTGCTGGCGGCCGAGGTGCCGGGCGACTGGCGCGGCGCACTGGCGGTGGCGCGCGAATGGACGCCGCCGGAACTGCCGGTGAGTGGCGGCGATGCGCTGAAGCTCGGCCTGAAGCCCGGCCCCAAGGTCGGTGCGCTGATCGAAGCGGTCGAGCAGTGGTGGATCGAGGGCGACTTCACGGCCGATCGAGCGGCCTGCCTCGCCGAGCTGCAACGCCGTGCCCAGGCTCTCCGGTCATGAGAGCTCTTTCGTCATGATCCGTCCCGGTCTCACCTTCCTGCTCTGGCTGGCGATTGCCGCCTTCGTCGTGCTGAACGACTTCGTCGGCGACACCTGGATCGCCGCTGCGCTCTCGGTGCGGGCGGTCGAATGGTACAAGGTGCTGGTGCCGGCGCCCTATGCCGTGATGATGGCTGTCATCCACGCGCGGCGAACGATGGGGCCGAACTGGTTCGAAGCCGGCCTTCTCGCGGCGCTGCTGTGGCCGGTCTCGACGGTGCTGGTCGACTTTCTCTATGCCCGCGTGACCTTCGACGAGGAACCGGCGGTCTTTCTCGACCGCTTCGCCTTCTGGTGGGGCGCGCCCTATCTTCTGCTGGAGCTTTTGCTGTTTGCGGCACCCCTCATCGCCGGCAAGCTCTTCGCGCGGCAGCGATGACCATGATCCAGCGTCTCTGTGTGGCGGGCTATCGCTCGCTGCGCGACGTACGGCTGGAACTGGGGGCGCTCACCGTCGTGACTGGCGCCAACGGCAGCGGCAAGTCGAGCCTCTATCGGGCGTTGCGGCTGCTGGCGGATGTTGCGCAGGGGCGGATCATCCAGTCGCTGGCGATCGAGGGCGGGCTGCCCTCGGCGCTGTGGGCGGGACCGGAGGCCTTCTCGCGGGCGATGAAAGCGGGAACGCAGCGCGTCGAGGGGCTGGTGCGCAAAGGGCCGATCAGCCTGAAGCTCGGCTTCTCGTCGGACGCGTACGGCTACGCCGTCGATCTCGGCCTGCCGGTGAACGGCGCCCGCTTCGGGCGCGATCCCGAGATCAAGGTGGAAAGCCTGTGGACCGGCCTGGTGCTGGGCCGCGCCAACGTCTTCGCGCAGCGCAAGGGCCCGTATGTCAGCCTGCGCGATCAGGAAGGGTCGTGGCGCGCCGCCTACGACAAGCTCGCCTCCTACGACAGCATGCTGACCCATTGCAGCAACCCCGACGATGGCGCCGAGCTGCTGCTGATGCGCGAACATCTGCGAACCTGGCGCTTCTACGATCACTTCCGCACCGACAGCGAGGCGCCGGCGCGGCGACCCCAGATCGGCACGCGCACGCCGGTGCTGGCGGCCGACGGCGCCGATCTCGCCGCCGCCATCGCGACCATTCAGGAGGTGGGCGCACCCGGCGAGCTCGCTGCGGCGATCGGCGATGCCTTCCCGGGTGGCGCGATCGACGTGCGCGACAGCGAAGGCCTGTTCGAGGTCGAGATGCACCAGCAGGGACTGCTGCGACAACTCCGGACCTCGGAGCTCTCCGACGGCACGCTGCGCTACCTGCTTCTGGTGGCGGCGCTGCTCTCGCCGCGGCCGGCGCCGCTCATGATCCTGAACGAGCCCGAAACCAGCCTGCATCCCGACCTGCTGGCGCCGCTCGCCCGGCTGATCGCCAAGGCGTCCAAGACGTCCCAGGTCGTCGTCGTCTCGCATGCCGCCAGCCTGGTCGCGGCCCTGCGCAAAGCAGGCGCTCACCAGATCGTTCTCGCCAAGCATCTTGGCGAGACGGTTGTCGAAGACGACGCGCGGCCGTCCTGGAACTGGCCGACGCGCTGACGGTTATTGGCTGACGGCCTCGCCGTGGCGGCCGACGCCCTGCACGAAGCGTCCGGCGCCGGCCTGGAAGCCCTGGGCGAACGCGGCCTTGCTGCCTTCGATCTCGAGGCGAATGGCGGCGTCCTCCGGCAGGTCCCACTGCTTCAGCAGCGAATGGCGATCTGAGAGCATCGCGATCTGTGGCAGTCCGGCGAGATCGTGCGCGAGCTTCTCAGCTTCGCGTCGCGCCTCGCCCGCCTTCACCAGGCGATTGGCGAGGCCGATGGCGTAGGCTTCCTGCGCATCGACGGCGCGGCCGGTCATCATCATGTCGAGCGCGCGGCTCTGGCCGATCAGGCGCGGCAGGCGCACGGTGCAGCCGTTCGGCATCGGCCCGCCATAGCGGCGGCAGAACACGCCGAACACCGCGGTTTCGTCGGCGACGCGCAGGTCGCACCATACGGCAAGCGCCAGGCCTGCGGCGACGGCATGGCCCGAGACACCGGCGATGACCGGCTTCTTCAAGGCGCGCTGGGTGACGCCCTTGTCGTCGCCCGCCCAGCAGAAGCCGAGCGCGGCGCCGCTCGCCAGTTCCTTGAGGTCGGCGCCGGCGCAGAACGTGCCGCCCTGGCCGGTGAGCACCGCAACCTTGGCCGTGTCGTCGGCTTCGAAGTCCATGAAGGCGTCGTGCAACGCCTTCACCGTCGAGACCAGGCAGGCGTTGCGCGCCTGCGGCCGGTTGATGATCACCGTCGTCACCGGTCCGTTGCGTTCGACCAGGACATCCTTGCTCGTCATTTGACCAATCCCTTTGCAGCGATCAGTTAACGTCGAGCTTCAGGCCCTCCTTGTCGATCACGCTCTTCCACTGCGCGATCTGGGCGTTGACGAACTGATTGAACTGCTCGGGCGTGCCGTAGGCCGGTACGCTCGCCATGGCGGCGATGCGTTCCTTGGTCTTGGGGCTGTCGAGCCAGATCTTCATCTGTGCGTTCAGGGAGTCGACGATGGGCTTGGGCGTGCCGGCCGGCAGGAAGACACCGAACCAGGTCGAGACGTCGAATGGCTTCAGTTCCGGCATGGTCTCGCAGATCGGGACCAGATCCGGCGCGGCCGGGCTGCGCTGCGCCGACGTGACACCGAGCCCGCGGAGCTTATTGGCGCGGATGAACTCGATCGAGGTCGTGAGATTGTCGAAGAAGAACTGCGTCACGCCAGCCGTCAGGTCGTTCAGCGCCGGCGCCGCACCGCGATAGGGCACGTGCTCCGCCTTGGTCCCGGTCAGCTGCAGGAACCAGGCGGCGCTGAGATGCGGCGACTGCCCGGTGCCGGACGAGGCATAGGATGCCTTGCCGTTCTGCGCCTTCAGCCACGCGACGAACTCGGGCACGGTCTTGGCCGGCACCGAAGGATGAACGACCAGCACGTTGGGCGCGGTGATGGCGTTGGACACCGGGATCAGGCTGGCCGGCGTATAGGGCATGTTGCGGTAGAGCGAGTAGGCGATCGCCTGCGGGCCGATGTTGCCCATCAGGATCGTGGTGCCGTCGGGCTTGGACTTCACCACCTCGGTTGAGCCGATGACGCCGCCCGCACCCGACTTGTTGTCGACCACGCAAGGCTGGCCCCAGGCCTCCTGGAGATGAGCTGCCAGCAGGCGGCCCATGATGTCGGTGCCGCCACCGGGGGCCGCGGGCACGACGACCCGCACCTGCTGAGTCGGCGTCCAGGCTGCCTGGGCCCGCGCGCCTGCCGACAGCAAGGCAACGGCGGGAAACGCGCTGGCCCCGATCAGGGCCGCACGGCGTGTAAGACGAGTCATCGATTGCCTCCCATATACGTGTGTCTTTTCATTGCGTTTCTTGTTTGATCACTCATGCGCCGCCCATCGCAACAAGGCACGTCCGACGCGTGATTTGTTTCGCTGCGTGGGTGTTCAGAGCGCAATACGCTTACGGCCAGCGCGCCTCGGGTGGCAGCGACATCAGGATCGCTTCGACATTGCCGCCGGTCATCAGGCCGAATTTGGTGCCGCGGTCATGGAGAAGGTTGAACTCGACGTAGCGGCCGCGCCGCGCGAGCTGGTGCGCGCGCTCCGCCTCGGTCCACGGCAGGTTCATGTGACGACGAACCAGCCTGGGATAGATATCGAGGAAGGCCGTGCCGACGTCGCGGGTGAAGGCGAAATCGCGCGCGTGCTCGCCGCTGTCGAGATAGTCGTAGAAGATGCCGCCGACGCCGCGCGCCTCGCCGCGATGGGGCAGGAAGAAGTACTCGTCGCACCATTCCTTGAAGCGCTGATAGTAGGTGGCATCGTGCGCGTCACAGGCGGCCCGCAGCGTGGTGTGGAAATCCCGCGTGTCGGGATCGTGGGGCGCCATCGGCGTCAGATCGGCGCCGCCCCCGAACCAGCTGCGCGTGGTCACGATGTAGCGCGTGTTCATGTGCACCGCCGGCACCTTGGGCGACTGCAGGTGCGCGACCAGCGAGATGCCCGAGGCGAAGAAGCGCGGATCCTGCGCCGCGCCGGGGATCTGGCTGCGGAACTCCGGGCTGAACTCGCCGAACACGGTGGAGACGTTCACGCCGACCTTCTCGAAGACGCGGCCGCGCATCAGCGCCATGGTGCCGCCGCCGCGATCCTCGCCGTTCGGTCCCTTGTCGCGCTGCCAGGGCTTGCGCTCGAAGCGGCCCGCCGGCCGGTCACGATGAGTGCCCTCCAGCTCGTCCTCGATCTTCTCGAAGGCGGCGCAGATTCGGTCGCGCAGCCCTTCGAACCAGGTTCGCGCCTCGGCCTTGCGTGCCTCCACGGTCGCCGCATCGGGCAGTGGAGAAGGGCCCTGGGGGCGGGTGGCGTGGCGAGCAGGCTTGGTCATGCGAGGTCTTTGAATCCCGAGGTCTGGCGAAGCGCCTCGCTCAATACCATCGCCCCCGCCAGGGCGACATTGAGGGAGCGTGCGCCCTTTTTGAGCGGCACGCGGACCCTGAGCTCCGCCGCGTCGTGGACCTCGGCCGGCACCCCCGCACTTTCGCGGCCGAGCAGGAGGAGGTCGTCGGGCTGAAAGCGCACCGCAGGCAGGGGCGTCGCGCCGGCCGTCGTCAGCAGGACCAGCCGGCCTGCCGTGCGTCCTTCGAGCAGGCATCCCTCGAGATGGGCACGCCGGAAGGCCGCCCAGGAGGCATGCCGGGTTACCGTCGCGAGGTCGTAGTAGTCCATCGACGCCCGGCGGATCCGCTTGTCGTCCACCGGGAAGCCGCAGGGTTCGATAACGTGCAGAGGGACGTCCAGGCACGCCGAGAGCCGGATGAAGGCGCCGAGATTCTGCGGGATGTCGGGCTCGAAGAGGGCCAGTTGCATGGGGCTTGTATCCTCGTCCGCGTCGCGGAAGCCCGATGCGGCACGCTGTCACAGAAAGCCGCGTTTCGGGACTGCGACCAACAGAGCCTTGAAACATAAGGGGCTTTCGCGGTTTAAAGGCCCATCTCCTCGGGGGGACGGAAGAGAGAAATCATGGCGTCTTCAAGCATTCCAGCTGGCGGGCACAGCGACCCGACCCGGCGCGACTTCCTTATGGTCGCAACGGGCGCCCTGGCCGGCGTTGGTGCCGCGGCCACCGCATGGCCCTTCATCAACAATCTCAATCCCGCCGCGGACACGCTCGCGCTGTCGACCATCGAGGTGAATGTCACCCCGATCCAGGTCGGCCAGGCCGTCACCGTGAAGTGGCGCGGCAAGCCGGTATTCATCCGGCATCGCACCGCGGATGAAATCAAGGAAGCCGAGGCGGTTCCGCTGTCGGCCCTGCCCGATCCGCAGACCGACAATTCGCGTGTCACCGACACCGCCAAGAAGGTTCGTCCCGAGTGGCTGATCATGATCGGTGTCTGCACTCATCTCGGCTGCGTGCCGCTCGGCAACAAGCCGGGTGACCCGAAGGGCGAGTTCGGTGGCTGGTTCTGCCCCTGCCACGGCTCGAGCTACGACACCTCCGGGCGCATCCGTAAGGGACCGGCACCGAAGAACCTCGTGGTTCCCGAGTACCTGTTCACGACGGACAGCCTCGTCCGCATCGGCTGATCGACGTCGATCGCCCGCCACTGATCTCGCTGGAGTTCACAGCAATGGCCTCGTCACACGGCACGCCGCCGGTCTTCAATAACAAGGTGATCGCTTGGATCGATCACCGCCTGCCGATCTTCTCGTATATCGAGAAGGAGTATCACACCTTCCCGACGCCCCGGAATTTCAACTATTTCTGGAATTTCGGCGCGATCGCCACGGTGATGCTGGTCCTCATGATCGCGACGGGCGTTGTGCTGGCGACCAACTACACGCCGCATGTGCTGATGGCCTTCGACTCGGTGGAGCGTATCGACCGTGACGTGCCGCAGGGCTGGCTGATCCGCGACCTGCACATGAACGGCGCGTCGTTCTTCTTCATCGCCGTCTACGTCCACATCTTCCGCGGCATGTATTACGGCTCCTACAAGGCGCCGCGCGAACTGCTGTGGATCCTGGGCGTCGTCATCTTCCTGCTGATGATGGCCACGGCCTTCATGGGCTACGTGCTGCCGTGGGGCCAGATGAGCTTCTGGGGCGCCACCGTCATCACCAACCTGTTCTCGGCCATTCCGGTGGTCGGCGAATCGATCGTGACCTGGCTGTGGGGCGGCTTCGCCGTCGACAACCCGACGCTCAACCGCTTCTTCGCCCTGCACTACCTCCTGCCGTTCGTCATCGTGGCCGTCGTGGCGCTGCACGTCGTGGCGCTGCACGTTCACGGCTCGAACAACCCGACCGGCATCGATCCGAAGGGACCGCAGGACACCGTTCCTTTCCATCCGTACTACACGATGAAGGACGGCTTCGGCGTCGTGGTCTTCCTGATCGTCTATGCCGGCTTCGTCTTCTTCGCGCCCGACTACATGGGCCATCCGGACAACTACATTCCGGCCAACCCGCTGGTGACGCCGGCGCACATCGTGCCCGAATGGTACTTCCTGCCGTTCTACGCGATCCTGCGCGCCATCCCCGACAAGCTCGGCGGCGTGCTGGCGATGTTCGGCGCAATCGCGGTGCTGTTCATCCTGCCCTGGCTCGACACCTCGCGCGTGCGGTCCGCCACTTTCCGGCCGATCTACAAGTGGTTCATGATGGTGCTGGTGGTCGACGTGGTGGTGCTCGGCTTCTGCGGTGCCAACCCGCCGGAAGGCTTCTGGGTGCCGCTGTCGCAGCTCGCCACGCTCTACTACTTCTTCCACTTCCTCATCCTGCTGCCGATCTTGGGCAAGATCGAACGGCCGTTGCCTCTGCCGCCCAGCATCGCGGATTCGGTGCTCAAGAAGAAGGCGGTGTAAGAATATGCGCAAGCTTCTCGCCACGGGGGCGCTCGCCCTCGCAGCCCTCGCCTCTGGTGCTGTCGCCATCGCCGCTGGCACCGAGGAACATCCGCCGCACAAGCACTGGCATTTCCAGGGCCCGTTCGGGACCTACGATCGCGGCGCTGCCCAGCGCGGCTATCAGGTCTATCACGACGTCTGCGCGGCTTGTCACTCGCTGCAGCTGCTCGCCTATCGCAACCTGATGGAGCTCGGGCTCACCGAGAACCAGGTGAAGGATCTGATCAAGGACATCGTCGTTCCCGATCTGAACGACGACGGCCAGCCGATCGAGCGTCCGGCGCGTCCGTCGGATCGCTTCAAGAAGCCGTTCCCCAACGAGGCCGCCGCCGCCGCCGCCAACAACGGCAAGGCGCCGCCCGACCTCAGCGTCATCGTCAAAGCGCGTGAGAACGGCCCGGATTACATCCATGGCCTGCTCACCGGCTACGTCCCCTACGAAAAGCTGACGCCCGAGCAGATCAAGGCGTTCAGCGTTACCAAGGACGACAACTTCAACAAGTACTTCCCGGGCCACAAGATCGCCATGGCGCCGCCGCTGGCGGACGACAAGGTGACCTACAACGACGGCACCAAGGCGACCCTCGACCAGGAAGCCTCCGACGTCGTCGAGTTCCTGGCCTGGGCGTCCGAGCCGCACATGGAAGACCGTAAGCGGACCGGCGTGCGCGTCATCCTGTTCCTGATCGCGCTGGCCGGCTTCATGTACGCCGTGAAGCGCATGGTGTGGGCCGACAAGCACTGAGTTCGACGTCGCACCTTCCGAGACCAGGGCCCCATACCTCAGGTATGGGGCCTTTTCTGTGCGGTCTTTTCCGCCGCCGAATTGGGGAAACGGTACGAACCGATAGTTCTCCTTTTGCCCTTGATTGCCGAGGCTTCCGCCCCACGTCCCAGTGACGTCC
The DNA here is from genome assembly GCA_001897995.1 of Alphaproteobacteria bacterium 65-37. GTDB lineage: Bacteria > Pseudomonadota > Alphaproteobacteria > Reyranellales > Reyranellaceae > Reyranella. The sequence continues at coordinate 22,090 of MKRV01000192.1, forward strand.
ACGTTTCAGGAGGGCGTCATGTGTGACTACTCACTGGAGCTTTATCGTTCACGTCCAGCTACTCAGGAAGAACAGTACACGCTGCGCCGCTTCCCCAGCGGCACCATGGGCTTCACGGCTGCCCGCGATTGCGAAACCGCCGTGTGCATGCCCGCCGATGCCCGGCTACGGCTCGAAGGCATAGGCGAGGCCGTTCAGCAGGCCTTCGGTGTCGGGTCGACCGAGGAAGTGGTCATGACTCGTCTCGAGGGCGGCGCCTATGCGCACAAGGATGCCGTGAGGTTCGATAACGGCCGAGAAGTTCTGCTTCAGAGCTTCAATGCCGGCGTCACGGCTGAGCTCGTTGCCTCCACGTCGGATCTCACCGACCGGGAGGAGAGGCAGCTCTTCAGAGCGCCAGCCGATCTGGTTGACGCCTGACGATCTGTTCGTAGTTGCCTGTTTGTAACTGCGCGGCGCGCTCGGGAAGGGCTCAGCCTTTCCCGAGGCGCTTCTCGACCGCCTCGTGTCGGGCGATCAGGCGGCGCGCCCGGTCGATGACCGGGATATCGATCATCTTGCCGTCGACCGAGAAGGAGCCGCGGCCCTCGGCTGCGGCTTTCTCGTCCGCGGCGATCAGCTTGCGGGCATAGGCCACGTCGTCGGCGGTCGGCGTGAAGGCTTCGTTGAGAGCCGACACGAGCCCGGGATGAATGCAGGTGCCGCCCGAGAAGCCGAAGCGGCGCGCCCGAAGCGCGCTCTTCTTGTAGGCGTCGGGATCGGAATAATCGGCGACAGTGCCGAGGATTCCGATCATGGCGACGCCGTGTGCTTGGGCGGCGAAGGCCACCAGGCGTTTGGGCAGTTCCAGCGTCTCGTCGCCGGGTACCGACCCGGTTTCGAGGGCGAAATCTTCGCCCCCCAGCATCATGGCGATCACGCGGGGGCCGCGCTCGGCGATGTCGTTCAGCTCGGCGAGCGCCCGGGGATGCTCGATCATGACGCCGAAGCCCACACTGCCCGCCGGCATGCCGCGTTCGCGTTCGAGTTCCGTCACCATCTCGTCGAGCAGCCGCAGATGCTGGACACCCTCGGTCTTGGTGACGAAAAGGGCGGAGAGGCCGGGCCGGACGGCGGCCTCGATGTCGGGAATGGCAAGCCGCAGCGGCCGGTTGATGCGGACCGCGACGTCGGCGCCGCTCTGCGCCACCTTCTTCATGGTCTCAGGCAGCATGGCCCGCGCCTCGGGCTTCTGCGCCGGCTGCACGCTGTCCTCGAGGTCGACCAGCACGCAGTCCGCCCCGCGCTCATGTGCCTTGTCGATGAATTTCGGCACGTTGCCCGGCACGTAGAGAATCGACCGCCAGACGGGCGGTGCGGGACGTTGGAGGGTCACTTCTTCTTTCCCTTGGATATCGCGCCGCTGGCGCAAAGCCGGTCGTACTCTTCGGCTCCCAGCAACGGCTTCAGCAGCTCCTCGTTGTGCTGGCCGACCCGCGGCGCGGCGCTCTTCAGCGCGCCCGGCGTGCCCGAAAGACGGGGCACGACGGGATGGGTCGGCAGTTCGCCCATCTCCTCGTCGGGAATTTCGATCAGCGACTCGCGCTCCAGTACGTAGGAATCCTGCACGATCTGCGAGATATCGTAGACCGGGCCGATGGTGACGCCGGCTTCGTCGAAGTAGCGCAGGTTCTCGTCGAGATCGCGCGCGGCGATGAAGTTGCCGATGATCTCGTCGAGTTCGAGGCCGTGCTTCACCCGCTCGATATTCGTGGCAAACCGCGGATCCTTGGTGAGCTCGGGCCGGCCGATCTTCACCAGCACGCGCTCGGCCATGCCCTGTGTCGAGGCCGAGAGGCAGACCCAGCGCCCGTCCTTGGTCTGGTAGACGTTGCGCGGCGCCGCATTGGTCGAGCGGCTGCCGGTGCGCACCTTCACCTCGCCGGTCAGCCGGTGATTGGCGGCTTGAGGGCCGAGCATGGAAAACAGCGGATCGAACAACGGCAGGTCGAGGGTCTGGCCCTTGCCGCCATTGATCTCGACCTCGCGCAACGCGACCAGGACGGCACCGTAACCGTTGAGGGCGGCCATGCAGTCGGCGAGGTACATCGGCGGCAGCACAGGCTCGCGATCGGCGAAGCCGTTCATCGAGGCGAAGCCGCTATAGCCCTCGATCAAGGTGCCGAAGCCCGGCTTGTGACGATAGCGGCCATCCTGGCCCCAGCCGGAAATGCGCAGAATCACCAGCCTGGGATTGAGCCCGTGTAGTGCGTCGGGCGAGAGGCCCATATCCTCCATGACGCCCGGCCGGAAGCTCTCGACCAGGATCGCCGCCGATTTGGCCAGTTCGCGCACGATGGCGCGACCGGCATCGGACCGGAGGTCGAGCGCAATGCTCTTCTTGTTGCGGCTATAGACCTTCCACGCTGTCTCGACGCCCTTCACGCGCCAGGACCGCAAGGTGTCGCCTTCGGGCGGTTCGACCTTGATGACCTCGGCGCCGAAATCCGCGAGTTGCAGGGTCAGCACGTTGCCCGCGACCAGACGCGAGAGGTCGACGACGCGGACCCCGTTGAGAGGTCCGCGTGCGCCCGGATCGAAGGTCTTTCTGGTAGGCTTCCTAGCCAACGTTCTTGGCCATGAACTCCAGGGTGCGGCCATAGGCCTGCTTGGAGGCTGCGGCATCGAAACTGCCGCGCTCGTCGCAATGGAAGCCGTGATCGGCCGGATAGTCGAAGATCTGCACGCCGGGATGCAGCTTGCGCAGCTCGTTCACGTGCTCCATCGGGATGTGCATGTCCTTGTCGCCGAAATGCATCATCGTCGGCACGGTGGGCTTCTCGTTGCGCGTACCGTAGATGCCGCCGCCATAGTAGGCGATCGCCGCGTCGGGCTTCAGCCGCGTCGCCGACAGCCAGGTGATGGTGCCGCCCCAGCAGAAGCCGGTGACGCCGACCTTCTTGGCGCCGCGCTTCTTCAGCTCGGCGATGGCGGCGTCGACATCCTGCACCGGCTTGTCGAGGCCGAGCTCGGTCACGTACTTGCGGCCTTCGGCGATCGTGTCGGGCGTATAGCCGAGCTCGATGCCGGTCTTGATATGGTCGAAAAAGCGCGGCGCCAGCGCGATGTAGCCGTCTGCCGCGAACTTGTCGGTGACGGCTCTGATGTGGTGATTGACGCCGAAGATCTCCTGGATGACGACGATGCCACCCTTGGCGGCACCCGTCGGAACAGCAAGGTAGGCGCCGATCTCGCCGGCCGCTGACTTAAGTCGAATATCCTCGCCCATAAAAATTCCTCCTCGTTGCGGGCGGCATTGGACATGGTAATGCGGCTGGGTTCAACCATCGAGCCAATCCCCCCGGAAAGGCGTGCCATGTACATTCCGAAACACTTCGAAGGCAGCGACGCCATTGGCCGGGAGATCATGCAGGCCCACAGCTGGGCGCTGCTGATGACGACTGGTGAAGACGGCGCGCCGTTCGCCACGCATCTGTCGCTGCTCTGGCAGGACGACGGCTCGCCGCACGGCGCGCTGGTCGGCCACATGGCGCGCGCCAATGCGCACTGGAAGCTGTTCGCACGCCAGGCGGAATCGCTCGCCCTGTTCTGGGGACCGCACGCCTATGTCTCGCCGACCTGGTACGCGCCGGGCGTCAAGGTGCCGACCTGGAACTACGTCACCGTCCACGCCTACGGTCGACCACAAATCATCACGGAGACCGAAGGTGCTCTCGAGGTGCTGGGCAAGCTCGCGACGGCCTATGAAGGGACGGGCGGCGAGTCCTGGAGCCTGCGGCAACTGCCGCCGGGCAATGCCGAGGCCCAGAGCAGGGGTATCGTGGCATTCCGCATGGCGCTGTCGCGAGTCGAGACCAAGATCAAGCTCAGCCAGAATCGCGACCTCGAGGACCGCCAGCGCGTGATCACCAAACTGGCCGAAAGTGACAGCCAGGACGCGCAGGCCACGGCCGCCTGGATGAAGCGCGTCCTACCGTAGCAGACGGACTGCGACGCCTTTACTTCGACTGAACCATCGGCCACGTTGCCCGCACAATTTCAGTCGAAGGGAAACATTATGGGCATGCGTCGTCGCGGTATCGTAAAAGGTGGCTTGGGCACGGTGATCGCCGCCGGTGTCGGCATGCCGCTTTACCTGCCGGTGGCGCGCGCGCAGACCTATCCCAGCAAGCCGATCACCTTCATCGTGCCCTGGCCGGCCGGCGGGTCGAGCGACATCACGCTTCGCGCCATGGCCGAAGTGGCAGCCAAGGTGCTGGGGCAGCCATTCCAGATCGACAACAAGGGCGGCGCCGCCGGCACCTTGGGGCCGGCGACCATGGCCGCGACGGCCAAGCCCGACGGCTACACCTTGGCCCAGCTGCCGATCTCGGTGTTCCGGCTGCCGGTGATGCAGAAGACCGCCTTCGATCCGATGAAGGATTTCACCTACATCTCGCATCTCAGCGGCTATACGTTCGGCGTCACGACCGCGGCCGACCAGCCGTACAAGACCTTCCAGGAAGTGATCGAATTCGCCAAGGCCAACCCGGGCAAGGTCACTTACGGCACGCCGGGTGCCGGAACCTCGCTCCATATCGGCATGGAGCGGATCGCCGCCCAAGCCGGCATCAAGTGGACGCAGGTGCCGTTCAAGGGCGGCGCAGAGACCAATGCCGCGGTGCTCGGCAAGCACACGACCCTGCAGGCCGATTCGACCGGCTGGAAAGCGCTGGTCGATGGCGGGCAACTGCGCCTGCTCTGCCTGTGGACCGAGAAGCGCAGCAAGAACTGGCCGGATGCCCCGACGCTCAAGGATCTCGGTTTCGACATGGTGTTCGACTCGCCATTCGGCGTCGGCGGACCGAAGAACATGGATCCGGCGCTGGTGAAGAAGATCGACGAGGCCTTCAAGATCGCCCTCGAGGACAAGGCCGTGATCGCCACCCTGGAGAAGTACGACATGGTCCCGCGCTATATGCCGACGGCCGAATACGACAAGTTTGCCCGCCAGCTCTATCTCGACGAGAAGGCGGTGATCGAGAAGCTCGGCCTCGCGGCCAAGGGCTGATCGCGCGGGCAACAACAAGAAAAATCACGACAACAATCAACCGGCCCCAGGGAGGAGCCAGCTACCATGCGTCGTCGTTCACTTCTCATATCGTCGGCGGCTGCAACCGCCGGCCTCGTCGCGCCGGCGGTCCTGCGTGCCCAAGGCGCGAAGGACTTCCCCAACAAGCCGATCACCCTGATCATGCCGTGGCCGGCCGGCAGCGGCGTCGACCTCTGGCATCGCGCCATGGCCGACGCGGCCGGCAAGATCCTCGGTCAGCCGGTGATCGTCGACAACCGCACCGGCGGTGCCGGCACGACCGGGCCGGCCAGCATGGCGGCTGGTGCCAAGCCCGACGGCTACACGATCTCGCAGATGCCGGTGACGATCTTCCGCCTGCCGCATATGCAGAAGACACCCTACGATCCGATGAAGGACTTCACCTGGATCATCCATACCTCGGCCTACACCTTCGGCGTCGTGGTCCGGGCAGATTCGCCGATCAAAACGTTCGCCGACGTGATCGAGTTCGCCAAGGCGAACCCCGGCAAGTTCACCTATGCCACGCCGGGTGCGGGAAGCTCGCTGCATATCGGCATGGAGCAGATCGCCCACAAGGCCGGCGTGAAGTTCACCCACGTACCGTTCAAGGGCGGCCCCGAGGGGTGGGCGGCGCTGGAAGGCGGCCATGTCATGGCGGATGCCGACGCCACGGGCTGGGCGCCGATGGTCGATTCGGGCAAGTTCCGGCTGCTCTGCATCTGGACGCAGGAGCGCAATGCGCGCTGGCCCAACGTGCCGACCCTCAAGGAAGTGGGGTTCGATCTCACGCTCGATTCGCCGTTCGGCCTTGCCGGTCCCAAGGGTATAGATCCCGTGATCGTGCAGAAGCTGCATGACGCCTTCAAGACGGCTCTCGATGATCCCAAGGTGGTCGAGCTGCGGGCGAAGTACGACTATCCCAAGCGCTACATGAACGCGGCCGACTACGCGAAGTTCGCCAAGCAGCAGTTCGACGAGCAGCGCGACGTGGTCGACCAGCTCGGGCTCGCCAAGAAGAGCTGACCAAGAGAGCTGAGCGGAGATAACAGAGGACGATGCCCTGACGATGGTGCGGCGTGCTGAATTCTGGGGCGGCCTGTTCTGGCTGGCCTTCGGTGCTTTCGTCACCTGGCAGGGGTGGCTGCTCGAGTTGGGCACCTTGCGCGAACCGGGGTCGGGCTTCGTCTTCTTCTGGCTCGGCCTGATGATTGCGGTCTTTGCCGTCGTCATCACTCTGGACGGCGTGCGCGGCAGAGGTCCGCTGCTGGCGGATCTCTGGCGCGGTGCCCGCTGGCGCAACGTGCTGATGGTGATCCTGGCGCTGATCGCCTTCGGCTTCCTGTTCGAGGGGCTGGGCTTCGTCCTCTGCAGCCTGGCGCTGCTGCTGTTCCTGATGACCTTCGTCGATCCGGTGAAGCCGGTGCTTTCGATCCCCATCTCGGTCGTGGCGGCGGTCGGCGTCTGGTACGTCCTCGAGAAGGTGCTGCTGGTGCAGTTGCCCAAGGGAAGCTGGCTGGAAGGCCTGCCGCTGGTGGGCTGACGCATGGATGTTCTTGCCGGCCTGGGACAGGGCTTCGCGGTCGCTTTCGACCCCATCAATCTTCTCTACTGCTTTATCGGTGTCTTCATCGGCACCCTGGTCGGCGTGCTGCCCGGCATCGGGCCGATCTCGGCAATGTCGCTGCTGCTGCCGGTCACCCTCTCGGGCACGCCCGAGTCCGGCATCATCATGATGGCCGGCATCTACTACGGCTCGATGTATGGCGGCTCGACCACGGCGGTGCTGGTCAATATCCCGGGTGAGGCGGCATCGGTGGTCACGTGCCTCGACGGCCACGAGATGGCCAAGCGCGGCCGCGCCGGCCCCGCACTCGGCATCGCCGCCCTTGGCTCCTTCGTCGCCGGCACCTTCGCCATCGTGGCGCTGATGCTGGTGGCGCCGATCCTGGCCAAGGTCGCGGTCGCGTTCGGGCCGCCGGAATATTTCAGCCTGATGGTGCTCGGCCTCACCATTTTGTCGTTCCTGACGCAGGGCTCGATGATCAAGGCGCTGCTGATGGCGGCGGTCGGCGTGGTGATCGGCCTGATCGGGCTCGATCAGATCAACGCCATGCCGCGGCTCACCTTCGACCGGCTGGAGCTGGTCGACGGCATCGGCCTGGTGCCGGTGGTGATGGGCCTGTTCGGCGTCTCCGAGATCCTGAGCAACATCGAGCAGCAGATCCGCCGCGACATCGTGCAGTCGCGCATCGGCAGCCTGTGGCCCTCGCGCGAGGACCTGAAGGCGAGCGCCGGGCCGATCGGCCGCGGCACCCTGCTAGGCTTCCTGCTGGGGGTCCTGCCGGGAGGCGGCGCGGTGATCTCCTCCTTCGCCTCCTATGCGATCGAGAAGAAGCTGTCGCGCACGCCGGAGCGGTTCGGCAAGGGCGCTATCGAGGGCGTCGCCGGGCCCGAGGCGGCCAACAATGCGGCGGCGGGCGGTGCCTTCATCCCGCTGATGACGCTCGGCATTCCGCCCAACGTCATCATGGCCCTGCTGCTCGGCGCCTTCGTCATCCACGGCCTGCAGCCCGGGCCGCTGATGATGAGCCAGAACCCGAAGATCTTCTGGGGCATCATCGCCAGCATGTATGTCGGCAACGTCATGCTGCTGGTGCTTAACATGCCGCTGATCGGCATGTGGGTGCAGGTGCTGAAGGCGCCCTACAAGATCCTGTTCCCGTTGATCCTGATGTTCTGCATCGTCGGCGTCTTCGCTTCGGGCAATGCCGTGTTCGACGTCTTCGTGATGATCGGCACCGGTGTGCTGGGCTACCTGATGCGCAAATTCGGCTACGAGGCGGCGCCGCTGGTGCTGGCTTTCGTGCTGGGCCCGATGCTGGAGAACAACCTGCGCAAGTCGCTGATCCTGAGCGAGGGCGGCTTCGACATCTTCGTCGTCCGCCCGATTTCGCTGGCCTGCCTGGTGGTGGCGATCCTGCTGCTGCTGGCGCCATTGCTGCCGGCGCTGCGCAAGCGGCGCGAGAAGGTGGCGCTCGACGTCACGGAGTAGCGCTGCGCAGCCGGGCGCAGCGCATGGCCGAGAACAGACCGAGAGCGGGCGCCACGGCAAAAACGGCGAACAGCCAGAAGGCGGCGCTCGACGTCCCGGCAACGCCGCCCGGCTCGATCAGGCCGGCGAGGTTGGTGACCGTGCCAGCCACGGCGGCGCCCAGTGCGGTGGCGAAAAGCTGTACGACCGTGATCGCCCCCGATGCGAGTTCCTGCTCGTCGGCTGGAGCGACCTGCAGCACGCGAGTCAGCAGATGAGGCCAGCCGATACCGACACCCAGCCCGACCACGACGAAGGCGGCGCAGATGACGGCAAGCGACAGCCAGTCGCCCTGGCTTCGTCCCGGCACCAGCGCAGCCAGCAGAACCATGCCGGTGAGGCAGAGCGCGGGAGCCAGCACGATCGCCCGGTCGATGTTCCGGCCCCGCGCGCCCGAACTCGAGACCGAGCCGATGGTCCAGCCGGCGGACATGCTGACGGCGAGGTAACCGGCAACGAGGGGCGACTGGTCGTGCAGGACCTGCAGGAACAGCGGTGCGAAGATTTCGCTCGAGGTCACGGTGATGGCGAGCAGCGACATGGTCACGAACAGCAGTCCGAGTGGTGCGGTGAGGTTCAGGGAACCCCGCGGCAGCAACCGGTGCCCGGTCCGCCGTTCGACCAGCACGAGGGCGGTCAGAAGGAGGAGTGCCATCGCCATGCCGACGACATTCCAGCGTGGGTCGGGCCGCACGCTGCCCATCGAGACCGCCAGCACCGAGAGCGCCAGCAGGGCCAACTGGATAACGGGCAGGCGCGACGTCTTCCTGGTTGTGTCGTTCTTCGTTGGCAGGACGGCGACGGCCAGCAGCGCGAAGAGCACCGTGATGGGCAGCATCGACCAGAAGGCGGCCCGCCAGACCCCCAACTCGGCGAAGACGCCGCCGATCGCCGGCCCGATCAGGGTAGCGATGCCCCACATCGCCGACACCAGGCCGATCGCCCGCGGCCACAGGCTCTCTTCGAAAACGATGCGGATCATCGTGTAGGACAACGCGAACAGGAATCCGCCGCCGAAACCCTGCACGAACCGGCCGATCAGCAGGGTCGGCATGTCGGGGGCGATGGCGCTGATCAGGGTACCGAGACCGAACACACCGGCGGCAATGCCGTAGGCCGCCTTCGGGCCGCTCGCCTGCAGCAGCCGCGACGCCAGGGCGGATCCCAGGATCGAGGCGACGATGAACAGAGTGGTGCTCCAGGCGTAGTAGTCGAGGCCGCCGATATCCGCGACCACCGACGGCAGGATGGTCGTGGCGACGTAGACGTTGATCGCCTGCAGCACGACGCCGCCCGCGAGCACGAGCGCGCGCGTTCCGTTGCGGCCGGAGAACAGGGCTCCCCAGCCGGTCGGCTGGTCGGTCATCGAAAGTCTCCTGCGGCGGCCCAGGGCGCGGCGCATTGCGCGCAGTCCGTGCCGATGTTATTTACCAAGTTATCACTTTGAATATATGCCGTCCCAAAACATGTCAAACGACGACTTGGAGAATCTGCCCTCGCCTCCTCGATCGGTGGCGGACCGGTTGCTGCTTCTGCTGAAGATGAGAGGCCCGCAGACGGCGAGCGATCTCGGCGAGGCGCTGGGCACGACGGGTGAGAATGCCCGCCAGCAACTGATGAAGCTCGCCGCCGACGCGCTGGTCGAGGCGCAGTCGGTCGCGCGCGGTGTCGGCCGGCCGGCGCAGTTCTGGCAACTGACAGGGCGGGGCCATGCCCGCTTTCCCGACACGCATGCCGAACTGACGGTGAGCCTCCTGCGCAATGTGCGCGAGGTGCTAGGGGCCGACGCACTCGATCGCCTGGTCGCGGCGCGCGAGCGCGAAGTGAGGGTCGCTTATCGTGCCGAGTTCGTCGGCGTGGACGGTCTCGAAGCGCGCCTCGCCACGCTGGTCGAGATCAGGAGCCGCGAAGGCTACATGGCCGAATGGCGTCGCTCGGAGGACGGCGACGGCTGGCTGCTGATCGAGAACCACTGCCCGATCTGCGCCGCCGCCACGGTTTGTCAGGGCTTCTGCCGCGCCGAGCTCGCGATCTTTCGCGAGATATTGGGACCGGGCTGCACGGTCGAACGGACCGAGCATATCGTGCACGGCGCCCGGCGGTGCGCCTACCGTATCGTCCCACGACGAATGGGGCCGCAGCGGATCGCGGGCCGAAAGAAACCCGCGATCCACCGATAACAGAGAGTGTCGGCTACTTGGCCTTCAGCAGGTCGGTGACCTTGAGCAGGATCAGCTCGTTGTCGTCCGACTTGCCGAGCGCGCGGCCCGACGAGAAGGGCAGGTTGTTGTCGTTGCCGACGATGATGTGGTCGCCGTCGACGAGGTCGACATTCTCGATGGTGAAGAACGGGAAGGTGAGCTTGCCGTCCTTGCCGCCCTGGCGGGCGAGCTTGTTCGGATCCTGGATGTCCATCAGGTCGATGTAGCCGACCTTCTTCACGAAGCCGTCGGCATCGGCCTGGCCGAGATCGACCTTGTAGATGCGCTTGAACTTGGCCGGCACGTTGAAGCAGTCGGGCTTGGGGGCTCCCTCGGTGCAGGCCTGAGCCACGTCGCCCTCGGTGTCGTCACGCTCGATGATCAGGCCGCTGGTCGCGTCGATCAGGTTGAAGTCACCGATCGCGTTGGCCGGCGCTTCGAGTGCGTACTTGTAGCTCTTGCCGGTGTACTCGCCCTTGGCAGTATCGAACTCGAGGATGCGCAGGTAGCGCTTGCCGTCCTTGGCTTCCAGTTCGCCCGCCTCGGTCACCAGGGGGCCTTCGAGCAGCGGGTAGAGGAACTTGCCGTCGGGCGACGCGGCCATGCCTTCGAAGCCCTTGCTGCGCCGGACCTCGAACTTCACCGGTCCGGGTGCACCCGGCATGGTGACGGCAGGATGGTCGGGTGAGCGGACGATCTTGCCGTCGACCTTGGTCTCGACGACCTGCAGCACACGGCCGTTGCGGTCGGTCTTGATCAGGAAGGGACCGAACTCGTCGCCGAACCACAGGGCATCGCCGATCGGTTGAATCGATTCGATGTCGAAGTCCGAGCCCGTCAGGTAACGCTTGGGCGTGTTCTCGTTGACGATGCGGAAGGGCACCTTGCGGTCGGGATCGTGCAGGAAGGTGGTCGAGACGCGCTCGACCGCGCCGCTCTTCCAGTCCGGCTTCAGCACGTGGAACATCAGCATCGCGTCGGGCGAGTTGGCCTTGGAACCGAAGCCGTTGTCGGTCAGCGTCAGGAACGTGCCGTCCTTCAGGTTCTTGATGCCCGACAGGCCCTGCACCGGCTGGCCCTTGAGCGGCAGCTTGAGGCCGGTGGGACGAGGCGCGGCCTTGTCCGACAGGGCGGAGAAGGCTTCGATCGTCTCGGGCGTGTCGACGCGCTGTCCGGCCGGACCAGCGTAGCGGCCGGAAATCTGCAGCTCCTGCGGCGCATCGGCCGGCGGCGGGACCAGGGTCATCGCCGGCAGGACCGCCTGGCCTTCCAGGGTCGCCGGAAACTTGGTCTGGGCCATCGCCGGGAAGGCGGCCAGCAGGAGGGCGGCGACGGAAGCGCCGAGAAGCAGACGAGTGCGCATGTTGCTCTCTTCAGAGGATGTGATGCGAGCGAGCTACAGCAGGCGCGCTACGGTTTGCTGACGGTCCTTTGTGGATGGAGCGGCAAAACCGACACAGAACTGAAACAGAAACGTTGTGTGGCTATTGCGGCGATCCGCTACCCGGGGCGAAATGCCGGACAAGGAGAATGGGATGGACCTGCGCAGCCTCGACAATGTCGACCCCGAAGATATCGGCTCCAACACCAGCGCCGAACCGTCGGTCGGCGCGTTGATCGAGCGGCGATTTGGCCGGCGCGCTGCCCTGCGCGGCTTGGTTGGTGTCGGTGCGATAGCCGCTTTCGGCAACGAACTCATGGGCAGCAGCGCGCTTGCCCAGCCGCGCGGTCCCTCGTCGCTCACTTTCGAAGAGGTGCCACACGGTCTCGACCAGACCCATCATGTGCCGACGGGTTACGACGCAGAGGTGGTCATCCGCTGGGGCGATCCCGTGGTTGCCGGTGCGCCGGCCTTCGATCCCGCGAACCAGACGGCGGCCGCCCAGGAAAAGCAGTTCGGCTACAACTGCGACTTCGTCGACGTGCATCCGCTGCCGGCCGGCAGCACGGCGAACGACCGCTTCCTGCTGGTCGTGAATCACGAATACACCGATCCCGGCCTGATGTTTTCGGGCCTGGGCGCCGGTCGTGACGTCAACCTCAAGGTGAACGAGGAGCAGGCCAAGGTGGAGATCGCTGCCCATGGCGGCTCCGTGGTCGAGATCGTGCGCGCCGGCCAGAGCTGGAAGGTCGTGCCGGACAGCAAGTTCGCGCGCCGTATCACCGGCACCACGCCGATGAGGATCTCCGGACCGGCGGCGGGGCACGACAAGCTCAAGACCTCGGCCGACGCGGCGGGTCGCGACGTGCTCGGCATGTTCAACAACTGCGCCGGCGGCAGCACGCCCTGGGGCACCTGGCTCACCTGCGAGGAGAACTTCAATTTCTATTTCGGCAGTGCCGATGCTGCCAAGTTGCCCGAGGCCGCGTCGTACAAGCGCTACGGCATCAGCAAAGCGGCCTATGGCTGGGGCCGCTACGTCGATCGCTTCAACCTCGACAAGGAGCCGAACGAGCCCTTCCGTTTCGGCTGGGTGGTCGAGATCGATCCCTACGATCCGTCATCGACGCCGATCAAGCGCACGGCGCTCGGCCGCTTCAAGCACGAAGGTTGCACCTACGCGCTCGCCAAGGACGGGCGCGTGGTCTTCTATTCGGGTGACGATGAGCGCTTCGAATATCTCTACAAGTTCGTGACAACCAAGCCGTGGAACCGCCAGGACCGCGCCGCCAATCGCGACCTGCTCGACGAGGGCACGCTCTACGTCGCCCGCTTCGGCGACGACGGCAAGATCGAGTGGCTGCCGCTGGTGCAGGGGCAGGGGCCGCTGACTGCGGAAAACGGCTTTGCCACGCAGGCCGACGTGGTGATCAATGCGCGTCTCGCCGGTGACTTGCTGAAGGCCACGCCGATGGATCGGCCGGAGGACGTCGAGACCAACCCGGTCAACGGCCGCACCTACGTGATGCTGACCAACAACACGCGGCGCACCGAACAGCAGGTCAACCGCGCCAACCCGGTGGCGCGCAACGCCCATGGGCATGTCATCGAGATCACACCCAAGGACGGCGATCATGCCGCCACCGAGGGTGCCTGGACGATCTTCATCGTCGGCGGCAAGCCCGGGATCGATCCGGCGGCACGCTATCACCGCCAGACCTCGGACAATGGCTGGCTCTCCTGCGTCGACAACTGCACCTTCGACAGCAAGGGCCGGATCTGGATCGCGACCGACGGTGCTCCGACCGCGGCCGGCATTGCCGACGGGCTCTATGGTGCCGACACCGCCGGCTACGGCCGCGGCCTGACGCGCTGCTTCTTCCAGGCCCCTACCGGGGCCGAGGTCTGCGGCCCGCTGGTCTCACCCGACGACAGCACGGTGTTCCTCGCCATCCAGCATCCCGGCGAGGATGCCGGCTCGACCTACGACCAGCCTTCGACGCGCTGGCCCGACTTCAAGGACAACATGCCGCCGCGTCCCTCGGTGATCGCCATCACCAAGAAGGGCGGCGGGCCGATCGGGTCCTGATTTCGGGTCCTGATTTTTGCCCCGATGCGGAGGAGGCGGGTCAGCCGTCGATCACCGCCATCGCGTCGATCTCGAACAGCCAGCCGGGCCTGACCAGGCGGCTGACATAGACGAACGTGCTGGTCGGCGGATGGGCGAGGTCGACGTAGCGGTCGCGGACATCGCGGAAGGCCGTGATCTCCTCGGGCGCGACGCTCGCCACGCAGTAGTTGTTGATCTTCACGATATCCTTGAAGGTGCCGCCGGCGGCGCGCACGGCAGCATCGAGATTCTTGAAGATCTGCTCGACCTGGGCGCGGAAGTCGCCCTCGCCGACGAGCTTGCCGTCGGCATCGTGCGCGACCTGACCGGCGATCAGGACGATCTTGCCCTTGGTCACCTCGGCGATCTGCGAGTAGCCGGTCGGTGGCGGGAGAGTCTTGGGGCTGGAAAGAACGACGGTCATGACACGCCTCCCGGCGAGGGTTGCAGGGGAAACTGGATCTCGGTGAGGTCGAAGCGGGCGTCGCCCGCGCTCGAGAAGTAGCGTTCGCGCATCGGCCCGGCGAACTCGAAGGGCTGGCGCGACACGGCCATGCGCGCGGCACTGCAGGCCGGTGCGAAGGCGTCTTCGTCGCTGGGATGCACCACGCAGGCTGCCCGGCAGGCTGGCAGCTGATAGACCTTGATGCGGCGCGGCACTTTGGTCGGCCGCTCCAGGACGACGACGGCTTCGCAGTCGATCTCCCGACGCTCGGGCGCGCAGTGGTGCCACACGGCGCCGTGGCCGGCGATCCGTGCCGTTCCCGGCAGGGCGCCGGCGATTTCGGCGAACAGACCGTCGATGGCGCCATACTCCGGCACGACACGGCGCAGGCTCGCCACGATCGTTGCCGGGACGTCGCGCACCACGACGTCGTATTCGGGTCCCTGCGCGTCTTCGAGATGGCGAATGCGAGCCTCGATGGCGGCGAGTTGGGCGCGTTCGGCATCGATCCGGCGGGCGAGGACCGCCTTGCGCGCGTCGAGCAGAGCGCGCATGTCGGCCGGCGACGGATCCTCCTCCAGGAAGGTGCGGATCTGTTCCAGCGGCAGGCCCAGCGCGCGCAGCACCATCAGCCGGTGCAGGATGCCGAGCTGGGCGGGTTCGTAGAAGCGGTAGCCGGTGACGGGATCGACCCGGGCCGGCATGAGGAGGCCGATCGCCTCGTAGTGGTGCAGCGCCTTGACCGACACGCGGCCACGGCGGGCGAAGTCGCCGATCCGAAGCATCATGGCCGGGACGGTAGCGTCTCCCCTAAGGGGAGAGTCAAGGCGAGCCGCCGGGGCTCGCCGGCGGCTCAGTCCCGGCGGTTTGCTACACGTTGAAACGGAAGTGGAAGACGTCGCCGTCCTTGACGGGATAATCCTTGCCTTCGAGCCGGAGCTTGCCGGCATCGCGGGCGCCGGCTTCGCCGCTCAGCGTGACATAGTCGTCGTAGGCGATGGTCTCGGCGCGGATGAAGCCCTTTTCGAAGTCGGTATGGATGACGCCGGCCGCCTCGGGTGCCTTGGCGTCGCGGTGCACCGTCCAGGCGCGCGCTTCCTTGGGGCCCACGGTGAAGAAGGTGACGAGATCGAGCAGGCTGTAGCCGGCGCGCACCACGCGGGCGAGCCCGGTTTCCTTGAGGCCGAGCGAGGCGAGGTAGTCGCCCTGGTCTTCGGGCGGCAGCTGCGCCACCTCGGCTTCGATGGCGGCGGAGATCACCACCGAGGGCATGCCGCGCGACGTGGCGAAGGCCTCGGCCTTGGCGCTGTGGGCATTGCCGGTGGCGGCCGAAGCTTCCTCGACATTCAGTACGTACATCATCGGCTTGGCGGTGATGAGCTGCAACCGGGCGAAGACCGGGCGTTCGTCGTCGGTGACGGCGGCCTCGCGAGCGGGCTTGCCGTCGCGCAGGGCGGCCAGGGCCTTCTTCACGACCGGCACTTCGGCGGCGGCTTCCTTGTCACCGCCCTTGGCGCGCTTCTCGAGGTTGGGCAGGCGTTTCTCGAGGCTGTCGAGGTCGGCCAGCATCAACTCGGTCTCGACGATCTCGGCGTCGCGCACCGGATCGACGGTGCCCGAGACGTGGGTGACGTCGCCGTCCTCGAAGCAGCGCAGCACGTGGGCGATGGCGTCGACTTCGCGGATGTTGCCGAGGAACTGGTTGCCCAGCCCCTCGCCGCGCGAGGCGCCCTTCACCAAGCCGGCGATGTCGACGAATTCGAGCTGGGTGTTGATGATCTTGGCCGAGCTCGCGATGGCGGCGAGCTTGTCGAGCCGCGGATCGGGCACGGCGACGCGCCCGACATTCGGTTCGATGGTGCAGAACGGATAATTGGCCGCCTGCGCCGCCTGCGTGGCGGTGAGCGCGTTGAACAGGGTCGACTTGCCGACATTGGGCAGTCCGACGATTCCGCAGTTGAAGCCCATGATCTACTCTTTGATGTTCAGCCTGGCCGGAAGATCCGGCGGCGGCGCCAGGTTGGCCACCCGGCTCATATACTTTTCGTCGGCCTTGGCGCCACCTTCGACCAGCAGCGCCGATTCCTCGGCCAGCGCGGCCAGCACTTTCGGCAGCCAGCCCGTCTTGGGGTCGCGCTCGTCAGGCTCGAAATCGCGCAGCACCCAGTGCAACACCAGGTCCTTGTGCCCGGGATGGCCGATACCGATGCGGACACGGCGATAGTCCTTGCCGACATGGGCGT
Organism: Alphaproteobacteria bacterium 65-37; assembly: GCA_001897995.1. Taxonomy (GTDB): domain Bacteria; phylum Pseudomonadota; class Alphaproteobacteria; order Reyranellales; family Reyranellaceae; genus Reyranella. The sequence continues at coordinate 38,635 of MKRV01000192.1, forward strand.
CGATATCGCGCAGGCCGTTGTGACCGCCGGCGCCGCCGCCCTTCTTCATGCGCACCCGGCCCGGGGCGATGTCGAGTTCGTCGTGGAACACCACGACCCGGTCGAGCGGAACCTTGAGGAAGCGTACGGCTTCGCCCACCGCCTTGCTCGACTCGTTCATGAAAGTCATGGGCTTGAGCGCGATCGTGCGCTCGCCGCCGATATGGCCCTCGGCGACTTCGCCGTGAAAGCGCGTCCGCCAGGGCGAGAAGACACGGCGGCGGACGATCTCGTCCACCGCCATGAATCCCACGTTGTGCCGGTGCCCCGCGTAGCGCGGCCCGGGATTGCCGAGCCCGACCAGCAGGAGCATCGGTACAGCGGTGCCTTCGTCCGCCGATTACTTCTTGGCCGGAGCCGGCGCCTTGGCACCGGCAGCCGGAGCGGCAGCCGTAGCACCGGCAGCCGGGGCCGCCGCTGCACCCGCAGCCGGAGCCGCTGCAGCACCTTCGGCCGGAGCCGCTTCACGTACCACGGTCGGTGCGGCGATCGACGCCACGGTCGCGTTGTTGTCGCGGGTCACCACGCGCACGCCCTCGGGAATGTTGAGGGTCGACATGTGGATCGAGTGGCCGATCTCGAGGCCGGTCAGGTCGACCTCGAAGATCTCCGGAATCTTGTCGGCCGTGGTGCGCACGGTGATCTCGTGCAGCACGACGTTCAGCACACCGCCGCGCTTGATGCCGGGGGATGCCAGCTCGTTCTTGAAGTGAACGGGCACCTGCACGGTGATGATCGAGTCGGCTCCGATCCGCAGGAAGTCGAGATGGAGGGTCTTGTCCGTGACCGGATCAATCTGCACGTCACGCGGCAGGACATCGTGGTCCTTGCCGTCGACGGCGATCGTCAGGCGATGGTTGAAGTAGCCTTCCTTGTGGACTTCGCGCTCGATCGTCTTGGGCTCGACCGCGATCATCATCGGGGGCTGCTTGTCGCCGTAGATCACGGCCGGAATCAGTCCTTCGCGACGGCTGGAACGGGCGCCCCCTTTGCCGGCCCGGTCCCGCATCTTCGCGACGACCTTTGTGGTCTCTGACATCTCAACTTCTCCTTTGGGTTTGCTCTCTTATCGCGGCGTGGCCTCCAGGGGTGCCCATCGCCGGATCTCTTGAAATTCCTAGTCGAACAAGCTCGAAACGGAGGCCTCGTCGGTGATGCGCTTCATCGCCTCGGCCATCAGCGTCGCGATGCTGAGCGGCTTGATGTTGGGCGACACGCGCACCGCCTCGGTCGGCATGATCGAATCGGTGATTACCATCTTCTCGATCGGCGAGGCGGCGATGCGAGCGACCGCGCCGCCCGACAGCACGCCGTGCGTGATATAGGCCGAGACCGACGTGGCGCCCTGGTCCGTCAATGCGACGGCTGCATTGCAGAGCGTGCCGCCCGAATCGACGATGTCGTCGATCAGGATGCAGTCGCGGCCCTTCACGTCGCCGATCACGTTCATGACTTCGCTGACGCCGGCAGCCTCGCGGCGCTTGTCGATGATCGCGAGATCGGCGTCGATGCGCTTGGCGATGGCGCGGGCACGGGCCACGCCGCCGGTGTCGGGCGACACGACGGTCAGGCTGCGGTTGCTCAGCGTGTCCTTGATGTCCTTGGAGAAGACCGGGCCGGCGTAGAGATTGTCGAGCGGGATGTCGAAGAAGCCCTGGATCTGGCCGGCATGCAGGTCGAGCGTGAGCACGCGATGGGCGCCGGCATGGGTGATCAGGTTGGCCACCAGCTTGGCCGAGATCGGCGTGCGCGAGCCGACCCTGCGGTCCTGACGGGCATAGCCGTAGTAGGGCATCACCGCGGTGATGCGCCGGGCGGAGCTGCGACGCAACGCGTCGATGATGATCAGCAGCTCCATCAGGTGGTCGTTGGCCGGATAGCTCGTGGACTGGATGACGAAGACGTCCTCGCCGCGCACGTTTTCCAGGATCTCGACGAAAATCTCGTTGTCCGAGAAGCGCCGGATGTTGGCCCTGACCAGCGGCAAAGCGAGCTTGGCCGAAATGGCTTCTGCCAGCGGTTTGTTGCTGTTGCCGGTGAGAATTTTCATATCGCGCCCCTCGCGCCGGGGCAGGATCACGTTAAGTCGTTGATCTAAAACGACAAAACGGCCATCCTCGGCCGCGACGCGGCGGAACATACCAATGAGTCCCGCCGCTGTAAACGCCCTGAAATACGGGCGTTTTGGCGCGCTTGTTTCACGTTCCCTGCGGCCTGTCCCGTGCCGCGCCCCGTTGCCTGCAGGAGGTGCCTGCCATGTCGTCCGTCGATCCCCTGACCGCCGCCGGCGTACTGCTCGCCACGGCCGCCACCGATGCCGTCTACGTGATGTTCACGTCCGCTGTGGTCGCCCGCAAGCGCGTGTCGGCAGCGACCTGGAGCAGCTTCTGGTACGTCCTCTCGTCCTACGCGGTGATCAGCTACACGGAAAACTGGGCCTATGTAGCCTTCGCTGCCGTAGGCTCCTGGGTGGGAGCCTACGCGTCGTTGACCTTTCTGCATCGGCCGCCCGGAGGTCCGTCGGCCGGACCGCCGGTCGGCGCGTCGCCCGAATGACGGCGCCCGGATGACGATGTTGACCGTCAGCCGTGGCTGGGCCGGGCGACGAACGGCCACTGCGCCTTGTCGACATTCCGGTAGGGCAGCAGCGACCAGTCCGGCACCAGCGCGCCGGGCGCGGCGACATAGACCACTTCGCTGGCGATCGGGGCGTAGGCGGCGTGGAAATGCTGCATCGACTTCACCACGACCACCTTCTTGGTCGAGGGGTCGACGCCGAGCTTGGTGAAGCAGTCGCGGCTCAGGCACTGCGAGCGCCGCGTGTTGACGATCACCGTCACGCCTTCGATCTCGAGCGCCGCGGCGTCGCCGATCGTGCCGACACTCTTGCGCTCGCCACCGAACTCGATGGTGACGTCCTTGGCGACCTTGAGCACCTTGGCGCGGGCATCGACCGGCGGGCCCGATTGCGGGCCGAGCTTGCCGCCGAGGCGGATGTCGAGCTCCGCGCCTTCGCCGACCTCGAAGGCGAGCTTCACGGCGCCGGGATCCCAGATCATCGCGAGCGCCGCATCCTTGACCTTGCGGTCGAGCAGCTCCTTCAGGATGAAGGTCGAATCGGAGGCCGCACCGCCCCCGGCATTGTCGGAGACGTCGGCCAGCACCATGGGCTTGGGCAGGTTGTGCGAGCTCACGCGCGCCATGGCGGCATCGAGCGTCACGTAGGGCGGCTGGGTCTGCTCGCGCATGGCGAAGAATTCCAGGCCGAGCTCGCGGGCGAGCTTCTCGGCCTTCGCCTTGTCGTTGTCGGTGATGGCGATCAGGCGGGTGCCCATCTCCTTGACGTCGGCCCAGGGGAAGCCGTGACCGATCGACAGCGACAGCACGCCATCCTTGCCTTCCATCGCCTGCAGCTTGTCGACGAAGCCGCGCATCGGCTGGCGGGTGGTGTGGAAGACACCGATCATCCGGCAGTCGAAGGCGGCCATAACCGGCTTGGTACGGCCTTCGATGGCACCCTCGATGACGGTGAAGAGATCGTCCGCACGCTCCGGCACATCGATGTGCGGATACTCCTTGAACAGCACCAGCGCCGTCGCGTCGCGCAGCAGGTCCTCGCCGATATTGCAGTGCAGATCGAGCTCGGCGCCCACCGGCACGTCGGGGCCGACCAGCTTGCGGACACGCGTGACGAGGTCGCTCTCGCAGTCGTCGTAGCCTTCGGCGACCATCGCGCCGTGCATCGACAGCAGCACGCCGTCGACCGGCAGCGCGGCCTTCAAGTCGGCCAGGATCTCGTCGCGGAAGGATTCGTAGACCTTCTTCACCGTCTTGCCGGCCGGCTGCGCGAAGGCGCAGAGGCTTTCCACGACCTGCCAGCCCTTGGCTTCGGCGCGGCCGCGCCACACCGCGAGCGGCGCCCCGAACATCGGCACGTTCTTGCCGTAGCTCGCCTTGCGGTAGAGGCAGGTTTCCTCGAAGAGCTGGTGGCCGGTCGGGATGGCGGCGAAGGTGTTGGTCTCGGTGCCGAGGCACGCCGTGAAGATCTTTTTCATCGCGTAGAGCTACTCGCTGCGGCAAAGCCGGAGCGACAGGCTCCAGCGCAAGCGCGAAAGTCTACTGGCGCGCCGGACGGCCGCAAGCATCTTCCCTATTCGCCGTCGGCGGCGGCAATGGCGTCGGCCACCAGGCGGGCAACGACATCCATGTCGTCGCGCGGCGTGTAGGCCATGCCGAAACGCGCGACCACCAGGCGCCTGGAAGGCACCACGATGACGTACTGGCCGAAGGCGCCGCGTGCCATGAAGGCGTCGGCCGGCATGCCTGCCTTGATGCGATAGTGGGCGCCTTCGCCGTTGCCGTGGTTGGTCCAGAAGCCCGCACCGTAGCCGAACATTTCGCTGCCCGGTGTCGGGCGCGCGGAATAGGCGACCCAGCCCTCGGGCAGCAGGCGCTCGCCTCCCACGACGCCATCGTCGAGGTAAAGCAGGCCGAAGCGTGCCCAGTCGCGCGGTGTCGCCAGCATATGGCTCGACCCGATGGGCGTGCCGGTGGCGTCGAGCTCCAAGGTCGGATGCTGCATGCCGAGCTTGTCGAAGAGCTCGCGATGCGCGAAGGCGAGCACAGAGGCGGCGGTGCCGCCGCTCTGGTCGCGGATGATCCTCGAGAGCAGCAGCGTATTGGCGTTGGTGTAGTTCCACCACGTGCCCGGCGCGGCCTTGAGCGGCGCCTGCTCGGCGAACGCCGCCATGTCGCGCCGGTTGAACACCATGTCGGCCGTCGGATCGAAGGAGGTCGAGGCGCTGGCGACCAGCGACTGCCCGATATCGAGGCCGCTGTTCATGCGCAGGAGGTTGTCGATCGTGATCGTCCGCCGAGGGTCCTTCGGATCGGACCAGGCCGCGATCGGCGCCGGCCCCTCGAGCGAGATCTTGCCCTGGTGGACCAGGATGCCGATCAGCGCATTGGTCACCGACTTGGTGGCAGACCAGCCGATCACCGGTGTGTCAACGCCGTATCCCGGCGCGTAGCGTTCGGCGATGACGCGGCCGTCGTGGATCACGACCACGGCCTTGGTGAAGCGATGTGGCGCCGAGGGTGTCTCGGCGAAGGTGCGGTCGAGCGCCGCGCGCAGGCGCGGGCTGGTGGGCTCGACGGGCTGGGGGCCGGCGATTGGCGGCAGTAGGCTCGCGGCCCGTGCCGGCGGGACGGCGGGCGCCGCAGCGCCGTCGGTCGTCGGGGCCGGAGGGTGTACCACCAGGCAGCCCTGGGGGCCGCGATAGACGGCGCGGGCTTCAGCGAGGCCTGCGAAGCGGGCCGTCACCTCGCCGCGCGTGCGATCGACCCGATGGCTCAGCAGGAAACCGACCGGCGAGACGGTGGGAGCGATGGCCTCGCGGTAGAACTGGTCGGGGTCGACCTGCGACACGAAGGTTGCCGAGCAGAGCTGGTGGCTCGTGAAGCCTGCGGCGACGCCAGCGGCTCGGTCGAGGCTGCTGCAGCCCGATAATATCGAGGGGGCGCCGCAAAGCAGCACAAGAGGAACGAACGATCGGCGCATGACAGGCTCCCTATTCGCCCCGGGCAGAGGCCGGAGCGTCAGGCGACCTTGCCGACGACGGCGCCTTTCCTCATGCCGACTTCGAATTCAGGCTGGCCGAATCCCGTAAAAGCGCGGCCTTTTCGGAATCGGCGAGCGGCAGAGGCACGGTCGGTGCGCCGCTGTGCTGGTGCTGCTGGCGATACTCGCTGGGGGTGAGGCCGGTCTCGGCCTTGAAGGCGCGGTTGAAGGGGCCGAGCGAACTGAAGCCGGCATCCAGCGCCATGGTCAGGATCGGGACCGCGGCCTGCGCCGGGTCGGCCAGCGCGGCTTTCACCTCCTCAATGCGATAATGATTGAGGAAGCTGTTGAAGTTCCGATAGCCCAGAGCCTGGTTGATCAGCCGGCGCAGACGATATTCAGGCATGCCGAGCTGCTGGGCGAGGCCGCCGATGGTCAGCCCTTCCTGCCGGTAGGCACGCTCAGTTGTCATGAGCCGGCTCAACGCGGCCAACTGGCCCTGATCGACCGGCTCGGAGGCGGCAGGTTCCGGTTCCTGCGGGGGTCGAGAGGGTTCGGCAGCGGTCGTCCCCTGAAAGAGCGTCTGGCCGCTCGCCACCCGCAGCAACGACCAGGCGGCAATGCCGGCAATGGCCAGCAAGCCGACGGCGGCGAGCAGGCTGCCCAGGTGCGGGTTGCCGCGAAACGCTCCCAGAAGCTGAGAAAAGGCCGTCACGACTATGTAGAGAGCCGACGCAGCCACGATGAACAGCCGCAGCCGGCGCCGACCCTCGATCAGGTCAGCACGCCAGGAGGACAGGGTCCAGCCGACCGCGAGCAAGGCAAAGCCGAGCGACGCCAGGGTGAGGACGGGATCGAGCAGGGCCGCAAGGCCGGTGGCGCCTGGGCCGGCGATGAAGCAGCCGGTCAGACCGCCCGCCACCATGAGCAGCCACAGCGCCACGTGCCACCAGCGCAGCCGGAAGGCATCGTCGAACAAGGCCGAGGCCAGTGCCCAGAACACGACATTGTTGCCGGCGGCGAGCGCTAATATCGGCACCATCCAGCCGTCGACGGGCGGACGAACGCCGGCGGCCGAGCAGAGCGCATAGGCCGCCGTGCCGACGGCGAACAGGGCGCCCAGTCGCGCCGCGATCAGACGGCCGTGATCGCGCAGCAGAGCGCCTGCCAGCAGCAGGACGAGAGCCGAAATGGCGCCGCGTAGCGCCCAGTCGAGGGCGAAGAGGGACGTTCCGCTCACGCCGCCAGCGCGCGGTCCATCAGTTCGGTCTCGGCCGCGCCGAGATCGGCGGCGCCGAACTGGGCGAAACGCGCAGGCCCCAGCCGGCTGTCGGCATAGAGTGCGGCGAAGGGCGAGCCTGCTTCGGCGAGCGCCGCGACAGCGGCGATCTTGGCGAGGCCTTCGCAGAGGAAGCGGGCGCGACGCTCGGCATCGCCGGACTTCAAGGTCCGTTCCAGCGATTGCGCCAGCGGGCCGAGGTTGAAGGCCTGCGCTGCCGTGCGCACCAGGCGCGACAGGGTGTCGGTCGCGGCGTCGGGATGGCGGCCGGCAGCACGCAGCACATCGAGCGCCATGACATTGCCCGAGCCTTCCCATATCGCGTTCAGCGGCGATTCGCGGAAGTAGCGCGCCATCGGCAGGTCCTCGGTGTAGCCGTTGCCGCCCAGGCACTCGAGCGCCTCGTAGACGAGCTGCGGCGTGCTCTTGCAGACCAGAAACTTGACGGCGGGCGTCAGCAGGCGCGCATAGGCGGCCTCGCGCGGATCGGACCTGGCGTGCTCGACAGCGCGGCAGAGGCGGAACACCAGGGCGACCTGCGCTTCGAGCTCCAGCGCCATGTCGGCCACCACCGCGCGCATCGAGGGCTGATCGGCCAGCCGCCGTTGGAACACCGACCGGTTGCGGATGTGATGAATCGCCTGGGTGAGCGCGATGCGCGATTGACCGGCCGAGGCGATGGCGCAGTCGAGGCGGGTGAGGTTGACCATCTCGATGATGGTGCGGACGCCAGCGCCCTCAGCGCCGACCCGCTCGGCATAGGCGCCATGGAACTCGACCTCGGAGGAAGCGTTCGACTTGTTACCGAGCTTGTCCTTCAGCCGCTGGAAGCGGATGGCGTTCTGCGAGCCATCGGGCCGATGGCGTGGCATCAGATAACAAGTGAGGCCGCCTTCGGCCTGCGCCAGCACCAGGAAGGCATCGCACATCGGCGCCGACATGAACCATTTGTGGCCGACGATCTCGGCGTGGTCGCCATGCGCTGTCGCGTGCGTGATGTTGGTGCGAACATCGGTGCCGCCCTGGCGTTCGGTCATGCCCATGCCGAGCGTGACACCTTTCTTCTCCCACCACGGCATCGGCCGCGGGTCGTAGGTGCGCGTGCGGATCTGCGGCATCCACTTGGCCAGCAGCGCCGGCTCCGACTGCAGGGCGCCCACGCAGGCATGGGTCATGGTGATGGGGCACATATGGCCGCTCTCGGCCTGCGTCGCGAGGTAGAGTCGCACGGCGCGCGCCGATACCGGCGAGATGCTATCGCTATCATCGTGCGTGGAGGTGTGAATGCCGTGGCCGATGCTCTTCTGCATCAGGGTGTGATAGGCCGGATGGAATTCCACATAGTCGAGGCGGTTGCCCTTGCCGTCCATGATCCTGAGCTTGGGCGGGTTCTCGTTGGCGACCCGGCCGAGATCGAGCGTCTCGGCGGCGCCGTAGTCGCGGCCGCAGTCCGCGAGGGCGGCGAGATCCAGTCCCGCGCGCGTCGCTGCGTCCGCCAGCGGACGGTCGGCGCTGAAAAGATCGACGTTGCCGAAGGCCGGCGACTGGTTGAAGGAGGCGTCTTCGAGGAAGGCGGAGGTCATGATGCCGAATCTACTCTCCCGGAAGAGAGAGGCAATTGACGGCGGCGCGTTCTTTTGTTCTAACCTTAACCTATCGGTTAACAATATTGGCGCGGCGAGGTTCGCATGCTGAGGGCCCTGGCGATCCTGGGTATCGTCGTCGTGGTGGCGATCGCGGCGGTGCTGATCTATGCCGCGACCAAGCCCGACACGTTCCGCGTCGAGCGCTCGCTCGCCATGAACGCACCACCGGAGAAGATCTTCCCCTACATCACCGGGCTCAAGCGCTGGCAGGAATGGTCGCCCTACGAGGGGCGCGACCCGGCAATGAAGCGCAGCTACAGCGGTGCGGAAAGCGGCAAGGGGGCCGTCTACGAATGGGACGGCGACAAGAACGTCGGCAAGGGCCGCATGGAGGTCCTCGACGAGACGCCGCCGAACAAGGTCGTGATCAAGCTCGACTTCATCAAGCCGTTCGAGGGCCACAACACGGCCGAGCTCACCGTGCAGCCGAAGGGCGGTCAGACGGTTGTCACGTGGGCGATGTATGGACCCAGTCCCTTCATGTCCAAGCTGATCGGCACTTTCATTAACCTGGACGACATGATCGGCCGCGATTTCGCCGACGGCCTCGCGAAGCTGAAGACGATCGTCGAGAAGTAATCGACCACACGACAAGAAGGAGAACGACCATGAACGGTGGATTGCGCGCGCTCGTCGTGGCCCTGGCGATGTCTTCGTCGGCAGCCCTGGCGCAGACGGCCCCTGCCGCGCCGCCGGCCCTGCCGCCCGGCGTCTTCGCGGCGGAGCGCGATCTTGCACTCGCGACAGCCGGCACCTACGCGCTCGACGAGCAGCATACCGCCGTCATCGTCCGCGTCTCCCATCTCGGCTACTCGCACAGCATCTTCCGCTTCGATCGTGCCAAGGCGACCTTGACCTGGGATCCGGCGGCGATCGAGAAGTCGAAGCTCGAAGCTTCGGTCGAGACGGCGTCGATCACCAGCAACGTGAACGGCTTCGCCGAGGAGCTGATCGGCGACAACTTTCTGAAGGCAAAATCCTTCCCGCAGGCGACCTTCGTGTCGACGGCCTTCAAGCCGACCGACAAGACCAAGGGCAAGGTCGAGGGGCAGTTCACCTTGATGGGCAAGACGCGGCCGGTCACGTTCGACGTCTCGCTGGTCGGTGCCGGCAAGGGCTTCGGCGGCAAGCCACGGCTCGGCGTGACGGCGGTCGCCAGCATCAATCCGCAGGAGTTCGGCCTGCCACCGTTCTTCACCGATCCCATCCAGATCGTGATCGATACCGAATTCGCCAGGACCGAATGAAAAGCGGCCTCTCCAAGCCCCGACTGGAGCGCTTGCGCGGCCTGCTGGAGGCGAACGTCGAGCGCGGCGACCTGCCGGGCTTCGTCGCGCTGATCCATCGGCACGGCCAGTGCCATGTCATGGTCGGCGGTACGCTTGCGCTGGCCGGCAAGGAGAGGATGCAGCGCGATACGATCTTCCGGATCGCGTCGCTCACCAAGCCGATGCTGGCCGCAGCGGCGATGGCCATGGTCGAAGAGGGCAGTCTCAGGCTCGACGATCCGGTCGACGACCTGCTGCCCGAACTCGCCGACCGCCGCGTCTTGAAAAGCCTTGATCGCCCGCTCGACGACACCGTGCCGGTCCGCCGCCCGATCACCCTGCGCGATCTGCTCACCTTCAGATTCGGTCTCGGCGCCGTGATGGCCTTTCCCGCGCGCCATCCCATCCAGAAGGCGATGGAGGCGGCGGGCGTTGCCCCCGGCCCCTTCGGGCCGACCCTGACGGCCGACCAGTACATGGCGCGTCTCGGCGAGCTGCCGCTGATCCATCAGCCGGGTGAACGCTGGCTCTACCACACCGGCTCGGACGTGCTGGGCATCCTGCTGGCCCGCGCCGCCGACCGGCCCCTGGCGGACGTGCTGCAGGAACGTCTCTTCGGTCCGCTCGGCATGAAGGACACGGGCTTCTGCGTGCCTGCTGGCAAGCTGGCGCGGCTCGCCTGCGCTTATCGCCATGATGCTGCGGCTGGCGGCCTCGTCTGCCTCGACCGAGGCAAGGACGGCCGCTGGAGCCAGCCGCCGGTCTTCGAGTCCGGCGGCGGTGGGCTGGTCTCGACCGCCGATGATTGCCTCGCCTTCTGGTGCATGATGCTCGACAGGGGACGACATGACGGCCGGCGCCTGCTGGCGCGACCCACCGTCGAGGCCATGACGGCCGATCAGCTTCTGCCGTCGCAGAAGGATGGCGCCGAGCTTTTCTTCGGCGACTCCAAAGGGTGGGGCTTCGGTTTCGGCGTCACTGTGCGTCGAACCGATCCCTGGGAGACGCCCGGCCGCTTCGGTTGGGACGGCGGTCTTGGCACCTCGGCCTATGCCGATCCGCAGGAAGGCCTGGTCGGCGTGCTGTTGACGCAACGCATGATGGAGTCTCCCAGGCCGCCGCGGGCTTTCACCGATTTCTGGAGTGGTGCGTACCAGGCTATCGACGATTGAGTGAAGAAGGAGGAAGCAATGACGATCCAGCCTTATCTGTTCTTCAACGGCCGCTGTGAAGAAGCCCTCGAGTTCTACAAGAAGACGCTCGGCGCCAACGTCGAGATGATGATGCGCTTCAAGGAGAACCCTGACGCCGGCGCGGCACCCATGATGCCCAAGGACACCAACAAGATCATGCATGCCAGCATGCGCATCGGCGATGCGCAGGTGATGTGCTCCGACGGCATGGAGCACGACAAGCCCAACTTCCAGGGCTTCTCGCTGTCGCTGACGGTCGCCAGCGAAGCCGAGGCCGACAAGGCCTTCAATGCACTGGCCAAGGAAGGCCAGATCCAGATGCCGATCGGCAAGACCTTCTTCTCGCCACGCTTCGGCGTGGTCGCCGACAAGTTCGGCGTGTCCTGGATGGTGATCGTTCCCGGCGAGATGTGATCTGCGTGCGCCCCTGAGACAACGTCGATCTCGGGGCGGCCCCAGATATGGGCTCCTATCTGGGGCCGAGCACGCGGTCTAACGGATCTCCTGGGCGCGCTTGCCGCCCATGACCGCTTTCTGCCCTTGCTCGACATTGACTTCGAATACGGCACATCGTGGCTGCATGACACCCATCCGCATCGCGACCTCGACGTAGCGGGTCTCGCCCGCTGCTATCCCTACTATCTTGGAATCCGAACCTTCGCCGGCGCTGCAACGCATGTCGTACTGGCCAGGCTCGACATCGACCAAGAACCAAGTATCGGCAGCCAGTGCGCCGAGCGCCCGTTGGCCCATGGTCACGTTGACTGAGTAGGCCGCCCCAAACACCGACTCGCGGTAGACGTAGAAGCTGGCCTTCTCGGGCGGAGGCGGCTGGAAGCGCTTGCCTTGGGCATCGAGATCGGTGGGTGCCATCGGAACGGAAGCACATCCCGACAGCGCCGCCAGAGAAGCCAGAGCAACCCAGCGTAAGACTCCCATCATGTACCAATCCCGACGGTTGTATGTCGTCGGGACAGTATCCTCAGTCAGAGGCGATGGCCAGAGTGCTTTTGAGCAAGTCGAGCTGATCGTCTGCCTCAGTCACCCTTGTCCACGTTGGCGCTGCGCAGCGGGACGCCGAATTCGCGGCGGCAGACTTCGGCCAGAACCTCGACGCCTTTCCTGATCGTCTCGGGCTCGGGGTTGGCGAAGCAGAGGCGCAGGCGCGAGCGGGCATAGTCCTTGTTGGTCGACCATTCCTGACCGGGGTTCAGCGACACGCCGGCGGCCAGCGCCGCTTGCGCGAGCTTGGTCGTGTCGACCTGATCGGGCAGCTTGATCCAGAGGTAGATGCCGCCTTCGGGATCGCCGAATTCGGCGGCAGTGCCGAACTGCTCGGCCAGCGCCTCACGCAAGGCCTGCTGCTTGGCCGACAGCGCCTTGTTGAGCTTGGGCACATGCTGCGCGAAGTGCTGCTTGCAGAACTCCGCCAGCACCATCTGCTCCAGCGCGCCGGAGCCGGCATCCTGCTTGAGCCCGAGAATGCGGCCGAGGATGTCCCATTTGGCGACGATGTAGCCGACGCGCAGCGCCGGCGCGATCGACTTGGAGAAGGAGCCGATATGGATCACGCCTTCGCCGCCGGCCAGGGCGTAGAGCGATGTCGGTCGCGTGCCGCTCCAGATCAGGTCGGAATAGCACTCGTCCTCGAAGATCATGACGCCGTATTTGGCGGCCAGCGCGATCAGCGCGCGGCGGCGGGCCTCGCCCATGATGGCGCCGGTCGGGTTCTGCACCGTCGGGATGGTGTAGATGTACTTGGGCGTCACGCCCTTCTTCTTCAGCTCTTCGAGCTTCGCCTCCAGCACGTCGAGCCGCAGACCTTCGTCGTCGAGCGGGATGCCGACCACGTTGGCGCCGATCTTGTTCAGCTTGGTGAGCGCGCCGCCATAAGTCTCCTGCTCGATCAGCACCGTGTCGCCCTTGGCGACCAGCAGGCTGTTGATCAGGTCGAGCCCCTGCATGGAGCCGGAGGTGATCAGGATCTCGTCCGGCGAGCAGTCGATGCCGGCATGCCCCTTGAGCTTGCCGGCCAGGAACTCGCGCAACGGGCGGTACCCGAGCGGGCCGCTGTTCAGCCCGTAGGTCGCGAGCGTCGCGCCCTCGCGCTTCAGCACCGCGGTCGCCGCCGCGATCAGCGCGTCGACCGGCACGTGCTTGGCGTCGTTGTGACCGCCGATGAAATTGTACTTCGGGAAGCCGTTCCACTTGACCGCGGGGGCCGGTGTGCCGGGTGCCAGCAGGGGCGTGAAATCGAACGGTGCAGTCATGACGTTTCCTCGTTTGGTTGACCCATTGCTGGGCCAACCAGGGGGATGGTGCAACTGATTTGGCCGAATCAGGCCGTCGCGCGGAACGAATGCGGGTCGGCCATATCCCAGGGGATCCGCCAGCGCGGATTGCCCGAGCCCGCGACCAGCTCCCCGTCCGACAGGGAGGGGTAGATGTCGGCATAGGTCAGCACCTCGGCGGGCGCGACGCGGCGCGAGATATGGATCGGCTTGAATTCCTGCGGATGGTCTAGGCCGGCGGCGGCGGTCAGCTCGGCCAGCTCGTGCAGGGTGGCGCGGTGGAAGTTGTAGACCCGTTCCGTCTTGTCGGGCACGACCAGCGCCTTCTGGCGGCTGGGATTCTGCGTCGCCACGCCGACCGGGCAGCGATCGGTATGGCAGGACTGCGACTGGATGCAGCCGACGGCGAACATGAAGCCGCGGGCCGAGTTGCACCAGTCGGCGCCCAGCGCCATGGCGCGCACGATGTCGAAGGCGGTGATGATCTTGCCGGCGACACCGAGCTTGATGCGATCGCGTGCCCCGATGCCGATCAGCGCATTGTGCACGAAGTAGAGGCCCTGCCGCATCGGCTTGCCGATATGATCGATGAACTCCATCGGCGCGGCGCCGGTGCCGCCCTCCTTGCCGTCGACCACGATGAAGTCGGGATAGATGCCGGTTTCGAGCATCGCCTTGCAGATAGCGAGGAACTCCCATTCGTGACCCAGGCAGAGCTTGAAGCCGGCCGGCTTGCCGCCGGAGAGGCGGCGCATCTCGGCGATGAAGTGCATCATCTCGACGGGAGTCGAGAAGGCCGAATGCTGCGACGGCGAGATGCAGTCCTGGCCCACCGGCACGCCGCGGGTCAGCGCGATCTCCGGGCTTACCTTGGGGGCGGGCAGCACGCCGCCATGGCCGGGCTTGGCCCCTTGGCTGAGCTTCAGCTCGACCATCTTGATCTGGTCGGAGGCCGCCACTTCGGCAAACTTCTCTGGGCTGAATGTGCCGTCGGGATTGCGGGCGCCGAAATAGCCCGAGCCGATCTCCCAGATGATGTCGCCGCCGTTCTCGCGGTGATAGGGGCTGAAGCCGCCCTCACCGGTGTCGTGCGCGAAGCCGCCGCGCCTGGCGCCGCCGTTCAGGGCGCGGATGGCGTTGGCGCTGAGCGCCCCGAAGCTCATGGCCGAGATGTTGAACACCGAGGCCGAGTAGGGCTTGGCGCAATCCGGACCGCCGATCGTGATCCGGAAGGGATCCTTGGTGAGCGGCCGCGGCGCGATCGAATGGGCCATCCATTCGTAGCCGATGCTGTAGACGTCGTAGGTCGTGCCGAACGGACGCACGTCAAGGGTCTTCTTGGCGCGCTGGTAGACCACGGCGCGCCGATCGCGTGGGAAGGGCATGCCGTCCTTGTCGCCCTCGAAGAAGTACTGCCGCATCTCCGGGCGGATCTCCTCGAAGATGAAGCGCAGATGGGCGGCGACTGGATAGTTGCGCAGGATCGAGTGGCCGGTCTGGTTGAGGTCGTGGATGCCGACCGCCGTCAAGAAGGCTGCAACGATGAAGCAGATGGCCAGGACGGGGTGCGGGTCGGCGATCCAGGCGATCCCGAACACCGGAACCGCAAGGATACACAGGGTGAAAGTGATGAAGCGTGGCGTGAAAGGCAGCAGCAGGGGTGGCATCCAGTCCTCCTCGTGCCACCACCATAGCCCAGTCAGGTGCGTTGGCCAGTCAGGTGCGTTCGAACGATACGCTCTTGATGACGGCGTAGACCGGTCGGCCCGGCGCCAAGGCCAGGCGCTCGACCGACTTGGCGGTGAGGCGCGCCACCAGCAGGGCGCCGTTGCAGTCGAGCCGCACGTCGGCCTGTGCACCGGCGACCGGTGTCACGGCAGCAACACGTCCGGGCAGTACGTTGAGGGCGCTGATCTCCTCGGGCGGCCGCAGGCTCAGCATGACGTCGCGTGCGCGGACATAAGCGCGGACAGGCGCTCCTTGCGGCACATTGAGGCGCGGCACCTGCAACTCGCCGGCGACGGTGGTCAGCACGGAAAGCTCGAAGGCCGTGTCGTGACGGCTGACCATCGCGTCGAGGACGGAGCCGCCGTCGCTGGCGTCGACCAGCGGGAGGGTTTCGAGCACCGGACCGACGGCCGTCACCTTGCCGTCGGCCATGATCACGACGGTGGTCGCAAGCCGTGCCACTTCGGCGACCGAATGGCTGACATAGAGGATCGGCACGCCGGCTTCGTCGCGCAGCCGCTCGATATAGGGGAGAATCTCGGCGCGGCGCGCCTCGTCGAGCGAGGCGAGCGGTTCGTCCATCAGCACGACCCGTGGCCGGGCGAGCAGTGCGCGACCGATCGCGACCCGCTGCTTTTCGCCACCCGAGAGCGAATCGGGCTGGCGGTCGAGCAGGTGTCCGATGCCCAGCAGGTCGACGACATGGTCGAGTTTGGCTGCTGCGCCGCCGTTGCCGCGCACGAACCAGCGACCGTAGAGGAGATTGTGCCGCACGCTGAGATGCGGAAAGAGCCGACTGTCCTGGAAGACGTAACCGATGCGCCGGCGGTGCGTGGGCACGAACAGGCTGCACGCCGTATCGACCAGCACCTGACCATCGACCACAACCTTGCCGCGCTGCGGCCGAATGAGGCCTCCCACGATATCGACGATGCTGGTCTTGCCCGAGCCGGAGCGACCGAACAGCGCCGTCAGACCGGGAACCGCGGTGAAGTGCGCCTGAAGCCGAAAGCTGCCGCGCACATGTTCGACGTCGACCTCGAGGCTCATGAGGGGACTTCGAGGCTCATGCGGTCTGCCGTCGTGCGCCGATGCGCCGAGCCAGCAGTTCCGACCCCAGGAGCGCCAGCATGGAGATCGCGATCGATACCAGGGTGAGGCGCATGGCGGCGGCGTCGCCCCCTGGCACCTGGGTCAGGGTATAGATCAGTGACGGCAGGGTTTGCGTTTCGCCTGGAATGTTCGAGACGAAGGTGATGGTGGCGCCGAACTCGCCCATCGATTTGGCGAATCCCAGGATGGCGCCGGCGATGATGCCCGGCAGGCAGAGCGGCAGCGTGACCGTGGCGAAGACCCAGAGCGGGCTCGCTCCCAGCGTGCCGGCGGCCGACTCGAGACGGCGGTCGACCGCTTCGATGGACAGGCGAATGGCGCGCACCATCAGCGGAAAGCCCATGACGGCGCAGGCCAGCGCCGCGCCGGTCCAGCGGAAGGAGAAGACGATGCCGAACTCGTCCGCCAGAAAGGCGCCGATCGGCCCGCGCCGGCCGAAGGAGAGCAGCAGCAGGTAGCCGGTCACGACCGGCGGCAGGATCAGCGGCAGGTGAACCAGCGTGTCGAGCAGGCTCTTGCCCCAGAATTTGCCCCGCGCCAGCACCCAGGCGGTGGCGATGCCGAGCGGCAAGCTGGCCAAGGTCGCCGTCGTGGCGACCAGGAGACTCAGCCTTACCGCCGTCCACTCTTCCGCAGTCATATCCTCTTCCGGTCAGGAAGTCGGTATAGTCTGTCGGATATAGCGCCCCGTCCAGAGCCTGTTCGCCGCGGCAATGCCACGACGGAGCGCCACCAGCACGATCACCAGCAGCGAGACGGCCAACACCTGATGGGCGGGCCGCGGCACCAGGTCGAGATCGATGTTGGCCGCCAGCACGCGCAGGGGATCGATCTTGTTGACGAGCCCATACCACGTCGCCTCGATGACGACGGTGCCGAGGGTGGCGGCGCCGGCAAGCAGGAAGAGGCCGGCGAAGCTGGTTCGTAGCTTCGGCGGAAAGAGCCGCCACAGCATCAGCCACAGGAAGAGGCCGGCGGCGAAGGCGGCATCGCCGATCTTGACCTTGGATTGGATGAAGAAATGCACCAGCGCCACGGCGACGGCCGGATAGACCAGCCAGTGCAGGCGTTTCCAGTTGCGTTTCAGGCGCCGCTGCCAGCCGTTGGTCGAGGTGATGGCGAGCACCGTGAAGACCAGCAGCGCGGCAAAGCCGATCGTGAGGTAGAACCGCTTGGCGATCTCGGTCGCGACCACGATCAGGTTCCATTTCTGATCGAGCACGTAGATCAGGAGATGGGCGAGGGCATAGAGCGCGGCCGCGACGCCGACCCGCCGCCGGACTTGTGTGAGCGGCATCCAGTCGAACAGGGCGCGCGCCGGCGTGAGCGACAGCGACGTCAGCAGGAAGACCACGGCCCAATCGCCCGTGACGTGCGTGGCAAGCGTCACGGTGCGCGGCTCGAGATCGCCGTTGTACCAGCGCCAGGCGAGCTCGAGAGCCGGCACGCAGAGGCCGACCAGGGTCACGAGCCTCAGCCAGAAGATGGTCTGTTGCGTGGACAGTCGCATGGTCACAGGTACGACCCTAGTCGATCCGCGGATCACGAGCGATCACCGCCGAGTCAAAGATGGTCAAAGAAATGTCATCTCTGATTGCCGAACAAAGCCGCGCAGAACCATGATGGGCAAGGATCGGCGTGCAGGCGGCCTGCGCCAAGCCTCCGATATGCGAGGCGATGCGAGGTTTCATCTTGGCAAAATTATTTGGGGTCTGGGAACACCACGCCACCATGTTGCGTTTAGCCGGCGTGGGAAGGGGGTAGCAGTCGGTGCGATGGTGAAGGAGTCAAAACGCTGCGGCGAGACGTCGTCATTGCCGCGCCGACTGCTTGAAAAAATCTCGATGCTGAACTGTTGAAACCTGATGCGCCGACACGTGCTTTCGCGGCCCGTCCGTTGCGTCAGCTCTCGTTTGCGCCTTGCAGCCAAGGAAACGTCATCGCTGGTTGCCGAACAACAGCCGGTAGGTGCCGACGATAGGGGCAGCCTCGACGCCGAATGGCCGCAATTTCGTCATCGTGAACATGGAGCGCGCCGCCGCGCCGACGGCTGAAGCGTCCGCCCCCTCCAGCAGCGCCACCCATTCGGCCTCCTCGGCCCGGGGATGGTCCATGCTCTTGTTCTGCAAGGGCGCGTGCGCCACCTCGAGGTCGTTCTCACCGGCAGCAGCTCCCAGCATGCCGGGCCGCTGCACGACCGCGGGAAGGGCGGTCATGCTCAGCCATTCGACCAGCGCCTTGCGCCGTCGCGGATCGGGAACGAAGCGCACACAGGCCAGTACGCCGCCGATGCCGTGCGTCTGGTCGACCTGCATGCGCAGGGTCAGGCGATTGAAGTGCGTGAAGCGCGCCATCACGGCCTGGCTCCACTGCGTCTGGTTGGCGAGCAGCTTCAGATAGTCCGGCGTCGCGAGATCGGCGACACTGTCGCATTCGTAGGTCGCGAGATATTTCGGGGTCGCCCGCACCGCGACGTAGCGGCGGGCGCGGTGGAAGCCGGGCAGGTTCACGCGCTCGTCGATATGCTCGCGGTTGTACCACTCGTTGAAGTCCCGCTCGTCGCGCGCCGACACCTCGGTCAGCGTGATCAGCATTCCCTTGCCGTGGAGGGGCATCGTTTCATCCCGCGGTGGCCAGCCCATAGTCTATGCTGGCAGCCCCGCGGGAGGAACCATCATGAAGATTGCCAGGATCGAGGATTTGCACTGCGACGCCGGGTGGCGCGACTTCTCCTTTCTCAAGATCACCACCGACGACGGGCTGGTCGGCTGGTCGGAATACAACGAAGGCTACGGCAGTGCGGGCCTGACGGCGGTAATCCGCCGCATGGCCGAGAGCCTGATTGGCCAGGATCCGCGACCCATCGAACGCATCATGACCACGTTCTATGCCGTCACCCGCCAGGCGCCAGGCGGCATGAACCAGCAGGCGATGGCGGCGATCGAGAACGCGCTGCTCGACGTCAAAGCCAAGGCGCTGGGCATTCCGGTCCATGCGCTGTTCGGCGGACCGGTACGCGACCGTCTGCCGCTCTATTGGTCGCACTGCGGCAGTTACCGCTTCCGCAACGCCGACGTCATGGGCGTCGAGCCCGTGCGCTCGCTCGACGATCTGGTGAAGCTCGGCAAACATGTGAAGGAGCGTGGCTTCAAGGCGCTCAAGACCAATATTTTCCGCTTCGATCTCACGCCCGCGAACATGTACCAGCCCGGTTTCGGCAGGAGTCCGGGGGGACCGGAGCTGAATGCCGATGGTGCCGTCATTGCCGCCATCTGTGACGGGCTCGCGGCCTTCCGCCAGGGGGCGGGCCATGAGATGGGTATCCTTCTCGACACCAACTTCAACTTCAAGACCGAGGGCTACATCAAGGTCGCGCGCGCCTGCGAACCCTTCAATCTGTTCTGGCTGGAGATCGATTCCTATGATCCCGAAGGGCTGCGTTTGATCCGCGACCGTGCCTCGATGCCGATCGCTTCCTGCGAATCCCTGTTCGGACGGCGGCAGTTCCGTCCCTATTTCGAGAACCGCTCGATCGACGTTTCCATCATCGACGTGCCGTGGAACGGCCTCGCAGAGTCGCTGAAGATCGCCGCCATGGCGGAGGCCTATGAGATCAACTGCGCGCCGCACAATTTCTACGGTCATATGTCGACCCTGATGAGTGCGCATCTCTGCGCGGCCATGCCGAATTTCCGTATCATGGAAATCGATATCGACGACGTGCCCTGGAAGGACGATCTGGTCACCCATCCTCCGGTCATCCAGAATGGCGAGCTGATCGTGCCCACCCGTCCGGGCTGGGGCGCTGACATCAACGAGGAGGCGGTGAAGGCCCATCCGCCCAAGAATCCGCACCCCTGAGAGGAACGCATGGTCTACGAATTTCGCTGCTACACGCTGAAGCCCGGCAAGATGCCGGAATATCTCAAGGCCGCCGAGACGATCGGCCGGCCGGCCCGCGGGCAGAATTTCGGCGAGAATCATGGCTACTGGACGGCCGAATTCGGCGCGTTGAACCAGATCTGGCACCTGTGGAAGTACGAGAGCTACGAAGAGCGCACCCGCCTGCGCGGTGAACTCGCCAAGCACAAGCCGTGGACCGAAGGTTATGTCCCGGTCATCCGCCCGCTGATCGAGCGCCAGGACCTGCGCCTCATGAACCCGGTCGTCGACATCAGGCCGAGCGACGGCACGACGGGGAACGTCTACGAACTGCGCATCTACCGCACGCAGATGGGCGGCGCCCAGGCCTATGCCACTGATTTCAAGGAAGTCCGGGAGGCCCGCGACAAGTACTCGCCGATCTGGGGCGCCTGGACCGGAGAGTTCCCGCAGCCCAATGAGTGGATCCATCTCTGGCGCTACAAGAACCTGCAGGAACGCTTCGAGGCTCGGGCGGCCGCGATGAAGGACCCGGCGTGGCAGGCCTATCTCGCCAAGGGACCGGCGAAACTCGCGGAGATGCATTCGACCTTGCTGCTGCCGACGAACTATTCGCCGCTGAAGTGACAGCGGAGCCGTCAGCGAACCATGCCATCCCTCGCCTCGCGAGGGATGGCAAAGACCTAGTGCCTTGGAGCTTGCGTAATGGACTCGTTCGACGATACCGGCCTTGCGTTCGTGAAGTTCGGCGTCGGCCAGTCGGTGGCGCGCACCGAGGACCCGATCCTGCTACGCGGCGAGGGCCGCTATACCGACGACATCAACCTGGCGGGGCAGGCCCACGCGGTGATGGTGCGCAGCCGCATTGCCCACGGCCTTCTCAAGGGGATCGACACCAAGGCGGCGCTCGTCTTGCCGGGGGTGCTGGCGATCCTGACCAATGACGATCTCGAAGCGGCCGGCTTCAATCCGCTGAAATGCCCGATGAACATCCCGCAGCGCGACGGCTCGCCGATGAAGACGCCGGTCCGGCCGTCGCTCGCCAAGGGCAAGGTGCGCTTCGTCGGCGAGGCGGTGGCCTGCGTGGTGGCCGAGACGGCGCTGCAGGCCAAGGACGCCGCCGAGGCCGTCGAACTCGACATCGAGGAGCTGCCGGCTGTGACCACGCCGGCGGCGGCGCTGGCCGAAGGGGCGGCCGAGATCCACGACGATGCACCGGGCAATCTCGTTCTGGATTTTCACTACGGCAACGCCGAGGTAGTCGCCAAGGCCTTCGCCGAAGCCGCGCATGTCACGCGGCTCGAGATCGAGTCCAATCGCGTCGTGGTCAACCCCATGGAGCCGCGCTCGGCGATCGGGTCGTGGGATGCCGTCAACGAACGCTGGGTGCTGAATGTCGGCTGCCAGGGCGTGTTCGGCCTACGCGGCGGGCTGGCCGGCGTGCTGAACGTGAAGCCTGACAGGCTGCACGTGCTCACCGGCAATGTCGGCGGGTCGTTCGGCATGAAGGCGCCGCCCTACCCTGAGTACGCACCGCTTCTGCTGGCGGCCAAGCGGCTCGGGCGGCCCGTGAAGTGGACCGACGAGCGTTCGGAAAGCTTCCTGTCCGATCATCACGGCCGCGACCATCAGCGGGTCGCCGAGCTGGCGCTCGACAAGGACGGCCATTTCCTGGCGGTCCGGCTGTCCGGTACCGGCAATGCCGGCGCCTATATCTATCCGCCGATGCCGGCCACGACCAACGCGGTCAAGAACGTCATCGACGTCTACAAGACGCCGGCGATGGAGGTGAACTCGAAGATCGCCTTCACCAACACGACGCCGATTGCCGCCTACCGTGGCGCCGGCCGGCCCGAAGGCAACTACTACATGGAACGCCTGATCGACACGGCGGCCCGCGAAATGGGCATCGACCGGGTCGAGCTGCGCAGGCGCAACCACATCGCGCCGGAGGCGATGCCCTACAAGGCGCCGTCCGGCATGAACTACGATTCGGGTGAGTTCACTGCGATCCTCGACGAGGCCTTGAAAGTCGCCGACTGGGACGGCTTCGCGGCGCGCCAGGCCGAGAGCCGTGCTCGCGGCAAGCTGCGCGGCCGCGGCATCGGCAGCTACCTCGAAGTGACGGCGCCGGCCGGCAAGGAGTATGGCGGCATCCGATTCGAGGCCGACGGCACGGTCACCATGCTGAGCGGCACCTTGGATTACGGCCAGGGCCACGCCTCGCCCTTTGCCCAGGTGCTGACCGAGAAGCTCGGCATTCCCTTCGATCGTTTCCGCCTGATGCAGGGCGACAGTGACCAGCTTCTCGCCGGCGGCGGCACCGGCGGCTCGCGCTCGGCGATCGTGGGCAGCGAAGCCTTCCTCGAGGCCGGCGCCAAGGTCATCGAGCAGGGCAAGGCGATCGCCGCGCACGTGCTGGAAGCGGCGACCGTCGACATCGAGTTCGATCGCGGTCGGTTCCGGATCGCCGGCACGGACCGCAGCGTCGGTCTGCTGGAGCTCGCCGCGAAGCTGCGCGATGGCATGACGCTACCGGAAGACCTACCGCAGACGCTCGACGTGAAGCACATCTCGGACACGCCGCCGTCGGCCTTCCCCAATGGCTGCCACATCGCCGAGGTCGAGATCGATCCCGACACCGGCCAGATCGATGTCGTGCGCTACTTCATGGTCAACGACTTCGGCACCTTGATCAATCCGATGCTGGTCGAGGGCCAGGCCCATGGCGGCGTGGTGCAGGGGATCGGCCAGGCGATCTACGAGCACACGATCTATGACGAACAGGGGCAGCCCGTCGCCGGCACCTTCATGGACTATGCCCTGCCGCGCGCCTCGGATGCGCCGTCCTTCTCGATCATCAGCCATCCCGTGCCTTGCAAGACCAACTCGCTCGGCGTGAAGGGCTGCGGCGAGGCGGGCTGCGCCGGCGCACTGCCGTCAGTGATGAACGCCATTGTCGATGCGCTCTCGGAACGCGGCGTCACCCATATCGACATGCCGGTGACGCCGGAGAAGGTCTGGCAGGTGCTGAACGGCGGATGATCAGACGGCGAATGATCAGCCGGGCAGGCTGTGCCCGGCGACTTTGCTCTCGATCTCGATGGTCTTGATCACCGCCGGCCGGGCCATCATGCGGGCATAGTGGGCTTCGACCGACGGCAAAGTGCCGACCGGCAAGTCGAGAAAGCTGCGGACGCGCCAATAGAGCCGGAACAGGTGGATGTCGGCGACGGAATAGTGGCCGCCCACGACGCAGTCGCGGCCGCCCAGGCGGTGATCGACGGTGGTCCAGACCGCACGGGCAGGGTCGAGGCCTTGCGCCCGGGCCGGATGGACGGCCGAAGCAAGATAGGACATCCACGAAACGGCCTGCGCCTCGGCCTCGATGTCGCCCACGGGCAGCAGCCCAGCCTCGGGATGGCGCCGTGCCAGGTAGAAGAGGATGCCCGCCACTTCGATCAGCGGCCGCCCGTCGATCACCAGGACCGGCACCTTGCCGGCCGGATTGACCTTGAGAAAGTCGGGCGTGCGGGTTTGCTTCTCGGCCAGCGACAATGCGTGCGTTTCAAAGGGAATGCCGATCTCGTGCAGGGCGATGTGCGGGGCCATCGAGCTGGAGCCGGGGGCGAAATAGAGGGTCAGCATGGGGTCTCCTGTTTCGACGATGTCTTTCGAAGCGCGTCACTTATTGCATGGTGGTCGAGATGATTACGCAATCCGATCACGACCAGTTTCGTCGACGCTCCGCCGGATGGCGCAGGGTCGACGGAGAAGCGTCTTCCGACGACGTGCAGCGCGGCAATTCCGCGGCTTCCATCGCGGGCCATGCCCTTTGCCCGCAGCACGCCGCTGCCTGGTGCCGCGAGTAATGGCCCCAACTCCTGCAGGTCGACGTCCGACGGCATATCGAATTCCAGCGCGTCATAGAGCGTAGCTGCGTCGGGGACCCCCAATGCTTGCGGTGTGGCGGGACGGCGCGGCGTTGAGCCGTCGCGCAGGCCGATCAACAGTTCCGGAGCGATCCTGGCGTGCGTTGTCGGCAGGACGCGCGCATCGGGGGCCTGGTCCGCGAGCCAGGCGATGGTTCGATCGCGCGCGATATCGTCCACGAGGTCGCAGCGGTTGAGGACGATCAGGTCGGCTGCCGCAAGCTGGCGCTGGATGGTGTCGCCGAGATAGGTGTCGTCTGCCTGTCTTTCCACGGTTTCGGCATCGGCCAGCACTACAATAGCGTCGATGCGATAGGGCTCGAGCAGGGTCACGGCATTTGCCACCATGCCGGGGAGGGCGACGCCGCTCACCTCCAGCACGACGCGCTCGACGTCCGGCCGCTGCTGCGGCAGCGCCATCAGCGTCTCCATGAGATCGGAGCCGTAGCTGCAGCAGACGCAACCACCGGAGATCTCCAGCGTATCGCCGTCGGTCGCCACGATCAGGTCACGGTCGATCGGTGTGGCGCCGAAATCGTTGACCAGGACGGCGATCCGCCGGCCGTCCGCGGACCGCAGGAGATGGTTGACCAGGGTGGTCTTGCCGGCGCCGAGATAGCCGCCGACGACCGTGACCGGCAGAGGTTCTCGCGTCATGCGCTGGCCGCGGGGAAGGGGCGGCCGGCCTGCACGGTTCCCCAGATGCGCACGTCTTTCAGGTCTTCCGGTGCGATCTCCAGCGGATCGTCCTCGAGGACCGCGAAATCGGCGCGCTTGCCCACCTCGATCGAACCCAGCTCGCCGTCGAGCTTCAGCGTCCAGGCGGCACCGAGCGTGATCGTGCGCAGCGCATCCGCCACGGAGATGCACTCGCTGGTACCGAGAGTGCGGCCACTGGCGGTCCGCCGATTGACCGCGCACCAGGCCGTGAACAGGGGGCCGAGCGGCGTCACCGGCGCGTCGGAATGAATGGCGAGCGCCACGCCGCTGACCAGTGCCGTGGCGCAGGCGTTCATGCGCAGGGCGCGCTCCGGCCCGACGGTGGTCTCGTAATGCTGGTCGCCCCAATAGAAATGATGGTTGGGGAAGAGGTTGGCGCACAGGCCGAGCCGGCTCATGCGGCGGAACTGCGCCGCATCGGCGAGCTGGCAATGTTGCAGGGTGAAGCGATGGTCGTACGCCGGCCGTTCGCGGAGTGCACCCTCGAGGCAATCCAAGGCCATTTCGGTCGCCTGGTCGCCGTTGGTGTGGCTGTGCACCAGGACACCCTTCTGCAGTGCCAGCCGGTAGAGCCCGGCGATCGTCTCGGGCGGCGTGTACCAGAGGCCGTTCGGCGCGCCGTTGTAATAGCCGGGCCAGCGCAGGCGTGCCGAAAAGCCCTGGATCGAGCCGTCGACGAACAGCTTGATGGCGCCCAGCCGCAGCCGATCGGTCGACTGCTCCTTGAGCTTCAACGCGATCTCGACCGCCTGTTCGGGCGTGAGCGCCTGGAAGCGGCGAAACGACACGATGCGCACCGGGAACTGCGCCTCGCCGGTCACGCGCTGCATCATCGCGACGGCATCGTCCGGCAGAAGATTTGCGAGATCGGTGGCGGTGGTCACGCCCTGGCGGACACAGAGCCGGGCGAAACGGCGCAGGCCGGGCTCGTCGTTGGCCAGCGCCTCGCGATCGAAGCCGACATGCTTGCCGACCAGGGTCATCGCGTCGGGGCCCTTGAGCTCACCGGTCGGCAGGCCGTCCTCGCCGAGCGGCACACCCGGATGGTTGACGCCGGGGCGCAGCAGGCCCGCCAGCTCGAGGGCGCGGCTGTTCACGTTGAAGATGTGGCCGCTGGCATGGATCACGCCGATCGGGCGCCGGGTCGACACGCGGTCGAAATCGGCCCGGACGATCCGCCGGTCGCCGTAGTAGATCGGATCGAGTCCCCAGCCCGACAGCGACTGATCGGCCGCGGCGAGCTTGCGCTCCTCGTCCTGCAGGCGGGCCACCACGTCGTCGATCGACGCCGCGCCCGGCCAGACCTTGCCATCGGGATCCATGCGGTCGAAGCGGCCGAGATAGCAGTAGCGCCAGAAGGTGCCTTCGGACGTGTGGCTGTGGCCTTCGACCAGACCCGGCATCAGCACCTTGTCGGCAAAGCGGTCGTCGACGCTGTGGGGACCCCAGCCCTGCAATTCCTCCAGCGGTCCCGTACCCAGGATGCGGCCGTCGCGCACCGCGACATGTGTCGCCTCGGGGCGTGCGGGATTCATGGTGAGGATGCGACGGGCGCGGTAGATCGTGACCTTGTCTGAGCTCATGGAACTAGAAACTCTTGCTGACGCCGAGAATGAGGCGGCCCTGGCAGTTCGTCGTGTTGCCGCAGCCGGCATAGTCGATGTTGGTGTCGGTATAGGCCATCGTAATATCGACGCCGTAGGCGGTGACGACGAGACCGGCCTGCCAGTACCAGTAGTCGTTGTTGGGAATGCCGTAGTTCTGTGGCAGGTCGACATACTGGTTGCCGAGCGTGCCATAGACCTTGAAGGAGATGTTCTCGTTCACGCTCAGGAACGGCAG
>MKRV01000193.1 GCA_001897995.1 Alphaproteobacteria bacterium 65-37
GGATCGGCACGATTGCGCAGCGCGGCCTCACCTGTGCCGGCTGCCACGGCCGCGATGCCGGGGGCGGCGGTGAGGGACGCTCGCGCATTCCTGCCATCCATGGAGCCGCGCTCGGTGCAGCGACATCGGTGCGGCCGGCCTATGACGCCGAGGGTTTCCATCGTGCTCTCACAGAAGGCCACGACAGCGCCGGTCGCGCGATGTCGATCGCCATGCCGCGCTTTGCCCTGTCGGCGGCACAAGCCGATGCGCTGTGGCATTTCCTTGTGACCATTGCCGACCGCGAGCGCGCCGGCGTGTCGGCCAATGGCGTACGAATCGGCGTTGCCACAACGGCCGGTGACAGGCAGGCGACACAGCGAAGCCTCGACGATCTGTCGGCAGCTTGGAAGGCGCGAGGCCGGCCGGTCCTTCATGGTCGCGAGGTGGAATTCATCGCGGTGGCCGTCGACTCGCTAGGGCCAACCTCGGTTGACGTCGCGTCGACGCCGTTCCTGCTGGTGGGGCCGACACTCGATCGCGACGGCAGGACGCTTGCGCTGCTGCAGCAGGCCGGCTTGCCGGTGCTGGCCCCGCAGGGATCCCTCACGACCGATCGGCTGCCGGCCGAGGTCGTCTCTCTGCGCGCCAACGAGAGGGAGGTCGCTGCAGCACTGCTGGCACTGGCGGGACCGCGAACATCGATCGTCGCCGATATGTTGCCGCAGGGGGAGCAAACCGCGTCGCTGCCTGTCCTGACGCCCGACGCTCCGCTACCGGAAGAGACTCAACGGATCGTGTTGCTGCTTGGAGAGGCGGGGCTCCGTTCGTTCGCCGCCAAGCATCACTCGCACCTCTCTGGACGCACCCTGGTTCTGCCGTTGTCGGTGGTCGAAGCACAGCCGACATTGGTTGGCCACCTGTTGGCTGTTGCTACCGATGTCGTTGCGGCACGTCCGGCCGGGGACGCACTTGATATGCCTGCGGTCGCGGCAGCCCTGGAAGCGGGCTTGATTGCGGCCGGCCGCAATCTCACGCGTACTGCCTTTCTCGAGGCTTTGCGCAAGACACGGCAACAATCCGCCGGGGTCGAGTTCGTTCGGATCCAGCGCTAGGATGCTTCTGTCTCCTTCGGCCGGTCCTGCCAAGGGGCGGAGAAGGAGGGGCTTGGAGAACATGACTCCCATCAGTCGTCGTTCCGCGCTGGCCGGTGCGTCCGTCCTGGTGGCGGGCTCCGCCCGCGCCCAGCCGCGCTTTCCTGACCGGCCGATCAAGCTGATCATTCCCTGGGCGGCCGGCGGCCCGGCGGATGGCGGCTTTCGCATCCTGGCGGAGTCGGCGGCCCGTAAATTCGGCCAGCCGGTGGTGGTCGAGAACAAGGGTGGCGCGTCGGGCGTGCTGGGGGCGCTGGCGCTGCAGGAGGCCAAGCCCGACGGCTACACGATTTCGCAGATGCATATGAGCGTGCTGCGCCAGCCCCTGCTCAATCCGCAACTGCGCTACGACCCGATCGTCGATCTCACCTACATCCTGCAGATCACCGGCTTCGTCATGGGCATCGTGGTGCGCGCCGAGGCGCCGTGGCAGACGCTGCCCGAGCTGCTGGCCTACGCCAAGACCCATCCCGGCAAGCTGAACTGGGGCACCTTGGGCATCGGCTCGACCCAGCATCTCGCCATGGAGCGGCTGGGCATGGCACAGGGGCTTGCCTGGACGCACGCGCCCTATCGCGGCACCGCCGACACCCTGCGCGCCCTGCTGGGCGGCGAGATCGACTTCGCGTCGGAGTCCTCGGGCTGGGCGCCGATGGTGCAGGCGGGCAAGCTGCGCCTGCTCGCGGTCTTCACGGCCGAGCGGGCCAGGCGCTTTCCCGACGCGCCGACGGTGCGTGAGCTCGGCTACGACGTGGTGGTCGACAGTCCCGGCGGCCTGATCGGTCCGCGCGGCATGGATCCTGCGGTCGTGAAGGTGCTGGCCGATGCCTTCCGCGCCGCCGCCGAGGAGCCCCAGCATCGGCAGTTCCTCGACAATATGGACCAGCCACTGCTGCTGCTCGACGGGCCGGCCTATCGTGACGCGATGGCTCGCACCTACGTCGAGGAGCGCGAATTGCTGAAACAGCTGAAGCTGCTGCCTTAACGTCGCTCCGCCGTGAGGGACGGGCGTCCTTCCCGATACGCTTCGAAGCCGCGCTTGCGCAAGCTGCAGGCAGGACAGGTGCCGCAGCCATAGCCCCAGTCGTTGCGCGGGCCGCGCACGGCATCGTAGCAGGTGTGGGTGTGCTCCAGGATCAGCTCGACCAGCGCCTCGCCGCCCAACTCCTTGGCGAGGCTCCAGGTCTCTGCCTTGTCGAGCCACATCAGCGGCGTGTGCAGGACGAAGCTGCGGTCCATGCCGAGATTGAGAGCGACCTGCAGGGCCTTCACCGTATTGTCGCGACAGTCGGGATAGCCCGAATAGTCGGTCTCGCACATGCCGCCCACGAGGTTGCGGATTTCGCGCCGCCAGGCCACCGCAGCGGCGAAGGTGAAGAACAGCAGGTTGCGGCCCGGCACGAAGCTGTTGGGCAGGCCGTCCTTCTCCATGGCGAAGGCGACGTCGCGGGTGAGGGAGGTTTCGCTGATCTGGCCCAGCACCCCCATGTCGATGAAATGGTCCTGGCCGAGCTTGCCGGCCCATTGGGGGAAAGCCCGCCGCACCTCGTCCAGCACCACAAGCCGTTGATCCAGCTCGATTCGATGGCGCTGGCGATAGTCGAAAGCCACCGTCTCGACATGCGCAAATCGCTCTAGCGCCCAGGCCAGACACGTGGTGGAATCCTGGCCGCCGGAGAAGAGGACGAGGGCCGATCGAGCGTCGTTCATGAGGGGCGTTATGGCCCGCAACCTTTCTCCGCGCCACAGCGTTGTCACGTTGAGTAGACCTACGCGTTCAGCAGACCCAGCGGTCAGAGAAGGGGGAACGATGTTCGTCTCCGATATCCTGTCCCAGAAGGGTGGCCTCGTGCACACGGTCACGCCCGGGACATCGGTCGGCCAGATATCCCAGCAGCTCAGCCTCCGGCGTATCGGCTCGGTCTTGGTGATGGAGGACGACGCCGTCGCCGGCATCGTCTCCGAGCGTGACCTGGTCCGCGCTTTTGCCAGCCATGGGGCGGCGGCGATGGAACTCGAGGCCCGGCATGTCATGACGCGAGAAGTCGTGAGCTGCGATCCCGACGATTCGATCGAGCAGGTCATGGAGATGATGACCCGCGGTCGTTTCCGCCACCTGCCGGTGGTGCGTCACGCCGAGCTGCTCGGTGTCGTGTCGATCGGTGACGTGGTGAAGGCCCGTCTCGAAGAGACCCGCCACGAGACCGAGGCGCTCAAGGCCTACATCGTCGCGGGCTGAAGCCGTCGCTTAAGCTTCTGGTCGTTCTCCGCTAGGGTCATCCGATCCGAGCGGAGAACGCATGTCATCACCCCTAAAAGACAAAGTCGCGCTGGTCAGCGGCGCGGGCAAGAATATTGGTCGCACGATCGCGCTCACCCTGGCACGCGACGGCGCGGCAGTCGTTGTCAATGGCCGATCCGATCGCGACGCGGTCAATGCCGTCGTGGCCGAGATCGAAGCGATGGGCGGCCAGGCGCTGGCCGCGATGGGCGACGTCGCGGATCCTGCCGTCCCGCCGCGCCTCGCGGCCGAGGCGGCCGCCCGCTTCGGCGGTGTCGACATCCTGGTGAGCAATGCCGGCCTCAGGCGCCAGACCTCGTTCCTCGACATGTCATTCGAGGAATGGCGGCAGATCCTGTCGGTGGCGCTCGATGGCGCCTTCCTGCTGGGCAAGGCGATCGTGCCGCAGATGGTGGCGCGCGGCGGCGGCGCCTTCGTGGCGCTTTCAGGCATTTCGACCCATGTCGGCACGCCCAACCGCTGCCATGTCTCGGCCTCGAAGGCCGGCCTCGAAGGCCTGATGCGCACGCTGGCGGTCGAGCTCGCGCCGCACAAGATCACCTGCAACGCCATCGCCCCCGGCGCCATCGACACCGCGCGCGGCGCCTCGGCGGGGCCAGCCCCGGTCAACCGCGTCAACCGGCCGATCCCGCTGAAGCGCTTCGGTACGGTCGAGGAGATCGCTGCCATGGTGCGCCTGCTGGTCGGGCCGGAGGGCACCTTCATCACCGGCCAGACCATCCATGTGAACGGCGGCGAGTTCCTGACATGAAGAATCTGATCACCGACGTGCCGGGCGTCCTCGTCGGCAATGCCGAGGACATGCGTGCCGCGACCGGCGCGACCGTGGCGATCTTCGACGGCGGCGCGGTGGCGAGCGTCGTCACCACCGGCGGTGCGCCAGGCTCGCGCATGGTGACGTCGCTCGAACCCGAGATGATGAGCGGTCAGGTCGATGCGATCGTGCTGTCCGGCGGCTCGGTCTATGGCCTCGATGCCGCGGGCGGCACCACGGCGGCGCTGTGCAGCCAGGGCCGCGGCGCCACCTTCGGCGGCATCACGGTGCCGCTTGCCGTGCAGGCGATCCTGTTCGATCTCACCAATGGCGGCGACAAGCCCTGGCTGCGCGAGCCAATGAAGGAACGGCCGCCCTATTGGGATCTCGGTCGGGATGCCGCGCTCGCCGCCGGTCCGACCTTTGCGCTCGGGACAGCAGGTGCGGGCGTGGGCGCCACCACTGCCGGCCTCAAGGGCGGGCTGGGATCGGCCAGCGCCCGGACCAGCCAGGGCTTCACCGTCGGCGCCCTGGTCGCGGTCAATGCCGTGGGCTCGGCAACGATCGGCACCGGGCGACATTTCTGGGCCGGCGCCTACGAGCGCGACGGCGAGTTCGGTGGCCTGGGCTGGCCGGCCAAGCTGCCGTCCGATGCGATGGCGTTGCGCTTCAAGGGGCAACCGGCGCCGGTCACTGCCACCACCATTGCGATGGTCGCGACCGATGCCGTGCTGAGCAAGGCCGCGTGCAAGCGGTTGGCCATCATGGCTAATGATGGGTTGAGCAAGGCGTTGCGCCCGGTGCATGCGCCCAACGACGGCGACACGGTCTTCGCCGCCGCGACCGGCCGCATGAAGTCGCCGGCCGACGCCGGCTTGCCGCCGATCATGACCGAGCTCGGCACGGTGGCGGCCGACTGCCTCGCCCGCGCTGTGGCGCGCGGCGTCTACAAGGCGACGGCGCTGCCGTTTCCCAATGCGTTGCCCGACTGGAAGACGCGTTTCGGCGCAAAGCGGTGAGGAGCGGGCGATGAGGAATGGGCGATGAGGGGCGGGCGATGATGGGCTATCTCGTCGTGTTCGTGGGCGCCGGCATCGGCGGCGCCGCGCGCCACGGCATGAACATCTGGGTCGCGAAGCTGATGGGCACGGGCTTTCCCTGGCATACGCTCGTCATCAATATCCTGGGCTCGCTGGCGATGGGGCTGGTCGCCGGCTTCTTCGCCGAACGCGGCGACGCCACCGGTCATCTGCGGCTGTTTCTCGCCACCGGCATATTGGGCGGCTTCACGACCTTTTCGGCCTTCTCGCTCGACGCGATCCTGTTGTGGGAGCGGCATGACTATCTGCTGGCGTCACTCTATGTCGGCGGCTCTGCGGTGGGCGCGCTGACCGGGCTGGTGCTCGGCCTGTGGTCGATGCGCATGGCGCTGGGATAACGGGACACTGGGACAGCTAGCGTGAACGTCGAAACCTTCGATGTCGTCGTGCTGGGGGCGGGCGCGGCGGGGCTGATGTGCGCACTGCGCGCCGGCCAGCGCGGCCGCAAGGTGCTGCTGCTCGACCATGCCGACAAGGTCGGCAAGAAGATCCTGATCTCGGGCGGCGGGCGGTGCAATTTCACCAACCTCGAGGCGCGGCCCGAAGCCTTCCTCTCGGCCAATCCGCATTTCTGCAAGTCGGCGCTGGCGCGCTACACCCAGCACGATTTCATTGCGCTCGTCGAGAAGCACCGCATCGCCTGGCACGAGAAGACGCTGGGCCAACTCTTCTGTGACGGCTCGGCGCGGCAGATCGTGAAGATGCTGCTGGACGAGGCCGCGGCGGCCGGCGTCGACGTGCGGGTCGCACATCGCGTGACCAAGGTCGAGAAAGCCGACCGCTTCACGGTTGCCACCGACCACGGCAGCTTCGCCGCGACGACCCTGGTGCTGGCGACCGGGGGGCTGTCCATCCCGAAGATGGGCGCCACCGGCCTGGCGCACGACCTCGCACGGCGCTTCGGCCTCAAGATCG
>MKRV01000194.1 GCA_001897995.1 Alphaproteobacteria bacterium 65-37
CGAACATGCTGGGCTTGGCCTTGTAGGCGGCGACGTTGGCCGGATTGCCGGCGATCACCGCCTTGATGGCGGCCTCGATGGCCCCCGTGTCAGTCACCTGCTTCAGGCCGCGTTCCTCGACCAGCACGGCCGGATCCTTGCTCGTCTCCTCCATGGCGATGAACAGGTCCTTGGCGATGCGGCCCGAGATCGTGCCGTCGGCCTGCAGGTCCAGGAGCTTGCCGAGATGCGTGGCGCTGATCGGCGACTGGTCAATGCCGACGCCGCGCCGGTTCAGCATGGCGAAGAAATCACCGGTGACGAGCTTCATCGCCTCCCGGCCGTCACGGCCCTTGGCGACGGTTTCGAAGAATTCGGCCGTCTCCTTTTCCGCCACCAGAACGCCGGCATCGTACGGCGTCAGGCCGTACTCCTTGATGAAACGCGCCTTCTTGGGGTCGGGCAGCTCGGGCAGGCTCGCCTTGATCTGGTCGACCAACGCCTGCTCGATATTGAGCGGCAACAGGTCGGGATCGGGGAAGTAGCGGTAATCGTGCGCATCCTCCTTGGAGCGCATTGAACTCGTCTCGCCACGGCCTGCATCGAACCGGCGGGTCTCCTGGACGATCTTCCCACCGCCCTCGATCACCTCGATCTGGCGCCGTGCCTCATACTCGATCGCCTGCTTCACGAAACGGATCGAGTTCACGTTCTTGATCTCGCAGCGCGTGCCCAACTCGCCGCCCGGCTTGCGCACCGACACATTGACGTCGCAGCGCATGGAGCCTTCGTCCATGTTGCCGTCGCAGGTCCCGAGATAGCGCACGATCGAGCGCAGCTTGGCGAGATAGGCTGCCGCCTCATCAGCCGAGCGCATGTCGGGCTTGCTGACGATCTCCATCAGCGCCACGCCCGAGCGGTTGAGGTCGATGTAGGTCTGCGTCGGGTGCTGGTCATGCAGGCTCTTGCCGGCATCCTGCTCGAGATGCAGCCGCTCGATGCCGATCTTGCGGGTCTGCCCGCCCTCGAGGTCGATTTCGACCTCGCCTTCGCCGACGATCGGATCCTTGTACTGCGAGATCTGATAGCCGGCGGGCAGGTCGGGAAAGAAGTAATTCTTGCGGTCGAACACCGAGTGCAGGTTGATCCTGGCGTTCAGCCCCAGGCCGGTGCGCACCGCCTGCTCCACGCAATGCGCGTTGATCACGGGCAGCATGCCGGGCATGCCAGCATCGACCAGCGACACCTGGGTGTTGGGATCGGCACCGAACACGGTCGGCGCGCCGGAAAAGAGCTTGGCGTCGGAGATCACCTGGGCGTGGACTTCCAGCCCGAGGACGACTTCCCACTCGCCGGTTTCACCTTTGATGAGCGACATGCCGGGTAGATAGCCGGTCGGCGGGACCTTTGCAAAATACAGTCTTTATCTCCCCCACCGGGACCGAGCGCGCCGGAGGGGACAAAACGCACGGTGCCCGCAGCGACTCCGCTGCGAAACCATACCCAGGAACCACTTGCACGGCTGAGCGCGCGGCTTAGGCTCCGGCCCAATCAAGACGTCAAACAGGGAGCTAAAAATGACCATGATTCGCCGTCGTTCCATCCTTGCCGGTGCCGCCGTGGCGACGCTCGGCATGCCCGCCATTGTCAAAGCCCAGTCGGCCGCGGATTGGCCCAAGGGCCAGCTCAAGATCGTCGTTCCCTTCCCGCCCGGCGGCTCGACCGACCCGGTGGCCCGCATCCTCCAGGCCAAGCTCACCGAGACGACCGGCTGGAACATCATCATCGACAACAAGCCGGGCGGCACCGGCGTGGTCGGCGCCGCAATCGTGGCCAAGGCGCCGCCCGACGGCCAGACCTGGATGCTGACCTTCGACAGCCACATCCTCAATCCCGCCTTCGCCACGGGCCTGCCCTACAAGGACTCCGAACTCTTCAACGTCATGCTGATCGGCCGGACGCCGCAGGCGATCGCCGCCCATCCCGACCGGCCCTACAAGACCTTCGCCGAGGTCATCGCCGACGCCAAGGCGCGGCCCGGCAAGGTCAGCGTCGGCACCCTGGGGGCCAGCCAGGCGCTGGTGCTGATGAACCTGATCAAGAAGGAGAACGGCGTCGACCTCAACCTGATCCCCTACAAGGGCGGCGGCCCGCTCAACCAGGATATCCTGGGCGGCGTGGTCGACGTCGCCATCAGCAGCCTGGCGTCGGTCAGCCCGCACATCCGCGCGAACAAGGTGCGGCCGATCGGCATCACGGGCGAGAAGCGCACACCGGCGCTCCCCGACACGCCGACCCTGATCGAACAGGGGGTCAAGGGCTTTCCGTCCTACTCCTGGTGGGGTGTCTATGCGCCCACTGGCACGCCCCGGCCGATCGTCGATCGCATGCATGCCGAGCTGAAGAAGGCGGTGGAAGCCCCCGACGTCACCCAGAAGTTCATCGAGCAGTTCAACATGGAGATCATGACCAGCTCGCCGGAGGAGTTCGCCGCCTACCAGAAGAGCGAGCAGGACCGCTGGTTCAAGGTCATCAAGGAAAACAACATCACGGGCGACTGATCGAACAAGGTCGCTCGTCCCTTCTGCATCATCCTGAGTGCCGGCGAAGGATCCTTCGCTGCGCTCAGGATGACACCACGTTTGCTCATGCCAGCTTCTGCAGGTCCGCCACCGCGCGGAAGAAGCTGTCGGCTGGTGTCGAGTCCGGATCGATCAGGCGGTGCAGCCTGAAGCCGTCCTCCAGCGCCAGCACCAAAGCGCCTGCCCATGCCGGATCGCGCACCTCGGCCGCGGTCGTCGCCACGATGTCGGTCACCATCTTGCGGCGCGCGCGCAGCCGCCGCGCCAGGTCGGGCCGGCGCTTCTCCGAGCGCGCCACATAGAGGATCAGCTCCATGTGCAGCAGCGGCGCGCGGCCCAGCGGGTCGTGGCGGCTGCGCTCGGTGGCGCGCAGGGCGGCGACGAAGTCGGTCAGGTTGTCGTGCCGTGCCAGGAGCTTGCGATGGTGCTCCAGCGAGCGCTCGACATGGTCCTCCAGCATGGCGACGATCAGATCGTCCTTGCTCGCGAAGTTCGAATAGAAGGCGCCGCGGGTGAAGCCGGCGGCGGCGGCAATCGTCTCGATGCTGGCCGCGCCGATGCCGCGTTCCTCGAAGACCCGGGCCGCCGCCTCGAACAGCTTCTCCCGCGTATCGTCGCGGGTCGGACGTGTGCGCACTCTTGACATGGCCGGGAAACTAGCAGATTACAACTCGATACATAACTGTATCGAGTTGCACCGAGGGTTCCATGACCGTTCAAGCGACCGTCGAGACCAGTCCCCCGCTTACCCCCCAACTGACCCTGGCCGACCGTTTCTTCGTCGAGGCCATGTCGCCGGCCTTCCGCGAGGATCCTTACCCCTACTACGAGCGCTTCCGCGGCCCCGCCCCGCTGTTGCGCGTCGCCGAGACGATCTGGTTTGCCTTGGGGCATGCCGACGTGACGGCCATGCTGCGTCATCCCCATCTCTCGACCGACGAGTCGCACGCCGCGACCGAAGCCGACCGTGTCGAAGAGGACCCGAACCGGGCGCGCAGCCTGCTGTTCATGGATCCCCCCGACCACACCCGGCTGCGCGGTCTGGTGGCCCGCGCCTTCACGCCGCGCCGCATCGAGGATCTGCGCGCCGCCACCCAGGCGATCGCCACCGAGCTGGTCGAGGCGATGGCCGCTCAAAGCGGCCCGGTCGATCTGGTGAAAGCCTTCGCCTATCCCCTGCCCGTGCGCGTGATCTGCGCCCTGCTCGGCGTGCCGCCGGAAGACGAGGCGCAATTCACCCACTGGTCGCGCGGCATCGCCCGCTCGGTCGATCCTTCCGTGCTGCGTACGCCGGCCATCGAGGCGACCATCGAGGAGGCACGAGCGAACCTGCGGCGCTATCTCGGCGACCTGCTGGCAGCGCGTCGCCGGCAGCCCGGCGACGACCTGCTCTCCGCTCTCGCTGCCGTCGACGTCGAGGGCGACCGCATCACGCCACGCGAGGTGGTGGGTCTCGTCCAGCTTCTGCTGGTCGCCGGCCACGAAACCACCGTGAACCTGATCGGCAACGGCACGCTCGCCCTGCTGCGCCATCCCGAGCAGCTCGCTCTGTTGCGCGGCTCGCCCGAGCTGATCGGGCCGGCCGTCGACGAATTCCTGCGCTACGACGGCCCCGTGCAGATCACCCAGCGCGTCGTCACCCGCGACATGGAGGTTGTCGGCTGCCCGGTGAAGCGCGGCGACGAGATCATGCTGGTGCTGGGCGCGGCCAACCGCGATCCCGTGGCCTTCCAGGACCCGCACAGGCTCGACGTCACCCGCGATGCCCGCCGCCACGTTGCCTTCGGCGGCGGCATCCATCACTGCCTGGGCGCCGCCCTCGCCCGCATGGAAGGCCAGATCGCCTTCGCTACTTTGCTCGACCGTTTCCCGCGTCTGGAGCTGGCCGGCACGCCCGAACGCCGACCGACCTTCACCTTGCGCGGCTTGGAAACGCTGCCGGTGTCCTTGGCCTGATTGGGCTGGTCACGCCCGCCACGGGCCGCCAAAGTCGCCGGCATGAGCGGCGGCAAGACAAGACTACCGCACCTGATGCAGGCTGCGCATATCCCCGGCGCTGCCATCGCCACGATCCGAGAGGGCAAACTCGCCGGGTACGAATGCCACGGCGTCCGGCTTGCCGGCAAAGCGGTCCCTGTCACCGAGCACACCGTCTTCGACGCAGCGTCCCTCAGCAAGCCGGTCTTTGCTCTGATCGCCCTGCAGCTCGCCGACCGAGGCTACCTCGAGCTCGATGCGCCGCTCGGCGATTATCTTCCAGGCTATCTCCAGGACGACATGCAAAGCCGCTCGATGACCGCGCGGCACGTGCTCTGCCACAGTGCGGGGCTACCGAATTGGCGGGGTCCTCGATTTTCTCTGCGGGCACATTTCCCGCCCGGTGACCGGTTCAGTTACTCAGGGGAAGGCTACGTCTACCTTCAGAAGGTCGTGGAGACCATCACCCGCGAATCCCTCGACCGTCTGGCCCGTCGCCTTGTGTTCGAGCCCCTGGAGATGGCCGATTCGAGCTTCGTCTGGCGATCGAGGTTCAATACCAACCGTGCCTATCCGCACGATGAGTTCGGCAAGCCTGCCCTCAGCCAGAAGCCGGGCGAAGCCAATGCAGCCGCATCGTTGCAGACGACCGCGGCCGACTATGCGCGCTTTCTGCTGGCCGTGCTCTCAGGCCGGCTGCTCAAGGCAGAGACCGCTCGCCGGTGGCTACAGCCGCAGGTGACCGTGACCCATCGCAGCCGCCAGGCTCTGGAATCCGAGATCGTGACCGAAGCCACGGGTGTCTCCTGGGGGTTGGGCTGGGGCCTCGAACCGGAGGCCGGCACGTTCTTCCACTGGGGCGACAACAACACCTACAAGGCTTTTGTCGTGGGCTCGATCCAAACCCGGACCGCTTTCGTCGCCTTCACGAACGGTGCGTCGGGGTTGTCGATCATGCCTGACCTGGTGGCCGATTTTCTTCCCGGCGAGCATCGCTGCTTCCCGTGGCTCGGCTACGAGCGCCACGACAGCCCGCGCCGTTGTCGCTTGAATGAGGTGCTCGTCGGAACCAGTGAGGTGGCGACCGTCGACCTCGCGCCGGACGATCTCCTCTGGTTGGCCCAAGGCCTGGAAGCCGCTGGGCGTCTGGAGGATGGGGCGCTTCTACGTCGTCGCGCCCATAAGGATTGACGTCGGCAGGCATACCGACGCCATCCGAAAAGGAGGCCTGAATGCGGCCTCCAGGACGAGCCGCTACGCCGCCCGCGCGCCGCGCACCAGCTTACCTGGCAGGGCACCAGTCGCCTCGCCGTCGCGGTAGGTCACCGCGCCCGACACGACCGTGGCGCGATAGCCGGTGGCGCGCTGCAGCAGGCGCTTGCCGCCGGCCGGCAGGTCCCACTTCATCACCGGCGCCTCGACCCGCAGCCGGTCGAAGTCGATGACGTTGAGGTCGGCCTTCTTGCCGACCGCTACGACGCCGCGGTCGCCCAACCCCACGGCCTTGGCGTTGTCCTGGGTGTGGCGCTTGACCAGCCAGGCGAGGTCGAGCCGGCCGTGCTTGCGGTCGCGGCCCCAGTGCTGCAGCAGATAGGTGGGGTAGGAGCCGTCGGAGATCAGGCCGACATGGGCGCC
>MKRV01000195.1 GCA_001897995.1 Alphaproteobacteria bacterium 65-37
CGATTACGATCTCGTGGTCGCAGATGAAGCCTGGGACGTCGACCATTACTGGCACGAGCATCCGGAACTCAAGAAGGCCGGCCTTGCCTGGTTCACCGACTTCGTGGGTTTCGTGCCGATGCCTGCGGGGGGCGAGGCGGAGGATCTCCTCACCGCCGACTACAACGCGGAAATGATCGGCCATGTCGAAACGCATCCCGGTGTGCGCGACCGGGCGATCTTCGTCGGCAACCCCGCCGATATACTGTCGCGATCCTTCGGCAAGGACCTGCCGCTGATGGATGACTGGATTCCGCGGCATTTCGACTTCTCCGGTTACATCCTGGGGGAGCATCCGCAGCAATGGGGCGATCGCGCCGATCTGCGCCGGCAGCTGGGCTACCGGCCCGACGAAAAGGTCTGCATCGTCACGGTCGGTGGCTCGGGCGTCGGTCAGCCCCTGATCCGCCGGATCCTGCAAAGTTATCCGATCGTCCGGCACAGACTGCCGGAACTTCGTCTGGTCGTGGTGACGGGGCCGCGAATCGACCCGCGCGCGCTGACCGCGCCGGGAGGCGTCGAGGTGCATGCCTTCGTACCCGATCTCGACCGCCATCTCGCAGCCTGCGATCTGGCGCTCGTGCAAGGTGGTCTCACGACCTGCATGGAGCTGACGGCGGCCGGAACGCCCTTCCTCTATTTTCCCCTCAAGAACCACTTCGAGCAGAATTTCCACGTCGCCCATCGCCTCGACCGCTACCGCGCCGGCCGGCGCATGGATTACGACACGTCGACGCCGGAGATCATTGCCGACGCGATGGTCGCCGCCCTGCGATCGCCGGTCTCCTATGCGCCTGTCGAAGCCGATGGCGCCGGACGCGCCGCCCGCATGCTCGCCGAGCTTCTTTAGGCGGCGGTTTCCCATGATCGACGAATCAGGTGGCGCCATCGACTATCAGGAACAGGGTGCCGGTCCGACGATCGTGCTCCTGCCAGGGTCGTGCAGTACCGGTGCGGCCTGGCGGCCGGTGATCGCGGCCTGGAACGATCGCTTCCGAACGGTGACCACCAGCCTTCTGGGCTATGGCGGCACCGCGGAGCGGCGAACGGCGGCGGATCAATCGATCGGGCACGAAGCTGCCGTCGCCGAAGCCGTGATCGGCCGGGCTCTCGATCGCGCCCCGGGCGATCGTGTCCCGGGCGGTCGCGTTCACCTGATTGGCCATTCCTTCGGCGGCCTGGTGGCGGTCGCGGTGGCGCTGCGCAGGCGGGTCCCCCTGGCAAGCCTGACGATTGTCGAGGCGCCGGCGGTCGAGCTGCTGCACGACCAGGGTGAAGCCCGCCTCTATGAGGACTTTCGGCGGATGACCGACGCCTACTTCGCTGCTTACGAGGCCGGCAACCGGTCGGCGATCGCCACCATGATCGATTTCTATGGCGGTTCCGGCACATTCGCCTCGTGGCCGGAGCGCGTGCGCGCTTACGCCGTGGAAACCACGCCGGTCAATATCCTCGACTGGGCGAGCGCCTTCGGGTTTCCGCTGACGTCGGCGACTCTGGCCATCGTCGACCTCCCGACGCTCGTTCTGTGTGGCAGCGACAGCCATCCGGCGGCGCGGCGGGCCAATGCGCTTCTGGCTCGCTGTCTGAACGGGCCGTTTCAGCCAATCGATTCGGCCGCGCATTTCATGATCTCGACCCATCCGGCCGAGGTTGCGCGTTTCGTCGGTGACCATGTCGATCGTTGCGAGGCGCGCGCCGTGTCGGCGCCACCGCGACGGTTCCACGTAGGGCGGCCGTCGCGCGCGTGAAGGACCGGTCATTCAACGGCGCATCTTTTGCTATGTTGCCACCTGCTAACGATTGGAACAGGGGGCTCGACAATGTTTCTCAAACCGTTTGCCGCCGTGGCGGCAATCACGGGCGTGCTTGCGCTCGCCGCGCTGCCGGCATCGGCCGGCCAGACC
Source organism: Alphaproteobacteria bacterium 65-37 (assembly GCA_001897995.1). GTDB lineage: Bacteria > Pseudomonadota > Alphaproteobacteria > Reyranellales > Reyranellaceae > Reyranella. The sequence continues at coordinate 1,947 of MKRV01000195.1, forward strand.
TTCGATGCAGTGAAGGCCAAGGGCTTCGTCCAATGTGCGGTCAATACCGGGCTGGCGGGTTTTTCCTTCGCCGACAGTCAGGGCAAATGGACCGGCCTCGACGTCGATCTCTGCAAGGCGATTGCCGCGGCGATGTTCGGCGATGCCGAGAAGGTGAAGTTCACGCCGACCACGGCCCAGCAGCGCTTCGTCGCCCTGCAGTCCGGTGAGGTCGACGTCATCACCCGCAACGCCACGCAAACCCTGCTGCGCGACACCTCACTCGGCTTCAACATCGCCGGCGTCAATTTCTACGACGGCCAGGGCTTCATCGTGCCGGCCAAGAGCGGCATCAAGAGCACCAAGGAACTGAACGGCGCCACGATCTGCGTGCAGCCGGGCACCACGACCGAGCTCAACCTCGCGGACTACTTCCGCAAGAGCAAGATGACCTTCAAGCCGGTGCTGATCGAGAAGCTCGACGAGCTGCTGCAGGCCTATGCCGCCGGCCGCTGCGACGCCTACACGACCGATGCCTCGGGCCTTGCCGCGGTGCGTGCCGGCCAGCTCGCCGGCAAGGGCGAGCATGTCATTCTGCCGGAGCGCATCTCCAAGGAGCCGCTGGGCCCGATCGTGCGCCAGGGCGACGATCAATGGTTCGACCTCGTGAAGTGGGTCCTGATGGGCATGATCGAAGCCGAGGAGATGGGCATCACCTCCAAGAATGTCGACGAAATGCTGAAGAGCGAGGATCCCTCGATCAAGCGCTTCCTCGGCATCACGCCGGGCTTCGGCAAGGCGGTCGGTGTCGACGAGAAGTGGATGTACAATGTGATCAAGCAGGTCGGGAATTACGGCGAGAGCTACGACCGCCATGTCGGCCCGGCGACGCCGCTGAAGCTCGACCGCGGCCAGAACGCGCTCTGGACCAACGGCGGCCTGATGTACGCCATCCCCTTCCGGTGACGGCTGCTGCGTTTGCAGTCGTGACGCGGGACGGAGGGGCATGACCTCACCGTCAGTGGGCGGTAAGGTCATGGGGATCAAGGAGGGTTTCCCATGGCTATCACTGCCCTGCGCCCCATGTCTTGCCTTGGCATCATGGCCCTGGCTCTGGGCTGCAGCCTCGGATTGGCGGGTGCGGCTGAGGCCGCCCCCGACGCCAAGCTGCTGGCCGCGGCCGAGAAAGCCCAGCCCGCGCTGATCGAGACCCTCAAGGAGATGGTGCTGATCGAATCGGGCAGCCGGCAGGTCGACGGCTTGCTCAAGATGGCGGCGCTGGTCGAAGGCCGCCTCAAGGCGCTGGGCGCCGAGACCGAGCGCCGCAAGGCCACGGCGGGCGCAGGTGCCGACATCGTGCTTGGTGTCTTCAAGGGAGCGGGCAAGCGCAAGATCATGCTGCAGGCCCATATGGATACGGTCTACGGTCCCGGCATCCTCGACAGCCAGCCTTACAAGATCGACGGCAATCGCCTCTACGGCCCCGGCATCGCCGATGACAAGGGCGGGCTGGCGGTGATCCTGGCTTCGCTGCAGATCCTGAAGGACGCGGGCTGGCGCGACTACGACACGCTCACCGTGCTCGCCAATCCCGACGAGGAGGTGGGCTCGATGGGCTCGGGCGAATTGATCGCGAGCCTGGCCGACCGGCACGACGTCGTCCTGTCGTTCGAGCCGACCGCAGCGAAATCGATCGTCAAGGGTGAGCCGTTGCTGCTGGGGGCAGCGGGTATTGCGACCGCGACGATGGACGTCAAGGGACGCGCGGCGCACGCGGGCGCGGCACCCGAGCTGGGGCGCAATGCGCTGATCGAGCTTGCCTACCAGTTGCTGCAGACCAAGGACCTTGCCAAGGAGATCCCCGGCGTGACGCTCAACTGGACGGAGCTGAATACGACGGGGCCACGCAACCAGATCACCGAAAAAGCGCAGGCGCGAGGTGATGTGCGAATCACCCAGCCGGGCGCCGAAAAGAAACTCGATGCCGCGCTGCAGGCCAAGATCGCCGCGGGCAAGTTGGTCCCCGATACCGAAACCACTGTGAAAGTGGAGATCGGCCGCCCGGCCTTCCTCGCCGGCGACAAGGGCCGGGCGTTGGGCGAGAAAGCTCAGGGCATCTACAGGGAGATCGACCGCGAGTTGGGCCTGACCCCGATGACCGGCGGCGGCACCGACGCGGCCTATGCAGCGCGCTCAGGCAAGGCCACCGTGGTCGAGAGCTTCGGCCTCGCGGGCTTCGGCTACCACGCGAAGGACGAGTATATCGAGATCGATTCCATCGTGCCGCGTCTCTATCTGGTGACGCGGCTGCTCACCGAGATCGGCAAGCAATAGGGTCGGCTGCGCAGGATCACCCTGCAGCGCGTCTCAATCCTGTCGGGCGAAGCGCATCCTCTTGATGCGGCCGGTGGAGACGTCGAGCGCTTCGATCTTGCCGGCCTTGTCGCGCACGATATGGGCGAGCTGGCTGACGGTCAGCCAGCCGCCGGCCGGACTCGCGACCTCGACCGTGTCGGCGTCGATGCCCTGGACCGGCCAGGGCGGTCCGCCGGCAATCAGCGGGCCGCTGACTGCCACGCCCCAGTCGTCACCATTGCGTTCGATACGCCAGACAGCGCCGGTGTCGGCTGAGACATAGGTGCCGGCCAGCGCCGCCGGCACGGCCTTGCGGCGGCCGAGCTTGATGAAGTCGAGCACACGGCCGGCGCCGAGATCGACCTTGGCCGTGCCCTTGCCGGCAGGCTTCAGGGCGAACTCGAAGGAGCCGCGCTCGGCAGCCAGCCAGCCGTCGGCGCGCCGGCCCAGCACGAAGGGCATGCCGTTCTGCGTCACCACCGCTTCGCCGTTGGTCCAGGCCAGCTCGAACATCGATGGCTCCTCGGCGTTGAACCAAGTGCCGGCGAGCGGCTTGAGCTCGGCCTGGGTGATCTGCGCTGGGGCCGGCTTCAGCTTCTTGTGGCCTTCCAGGGCGAGCGTGGCGATGGCGCGGGATTTCCGCCAGGGATCGATGCTGGCGAGATTGGCGATCACCACCACGGTGAGATCGGCCTCGGGCACGCGCAGGAATTCGGTGCGGAAGCCCGGCCACAGACCGCCATGGCCGATCGTGGCAAGGCCGCGCAGCTCGTCGGCCTGCACGCCGCGGCGATACTTGTTGACGTGCTTGCCGGTGAGGGCTGAGACGGCGGCGAGCTGAGCCGGCAGATTCGTCGGCGAAAGCGTCGGCTGGTCGAAATGGCGGCTCCAGATCAGGAGATCCTCGACCGTCGAGGTGAGGCCGCCTTCGCCACCCTGGGGATAGGCATGTGCAGCGCGCCGGAAGCCCGTCGTGGCATCGCCGAGATAGCCGGTCGCGAGACCCGGGATCACCGTGTCGATGCGGGCGGCCAGTTGCGTCGAGCTCATGCCCAGCGGCTTGAAGATGCGCTCCGCCAGGAAGTCGCCCAGCTTCATCTTCGACAGGCGTTCGACGATCAGCCCGAGCAGCAGAAAGTTGGTGTTGCTGTAGAGGAAGCGGCTGTTGGGCGTGAAGTTGAGGTGGCCATTGCGCGCGCAGGCAGCGAAGAGTTCCTCCGCTCGCGCCGGCTTGTCGAGGCCATGGCCGCCCAGCCGCAGGAGCTCGAGAAAGTCGGGCAGGCCACTGCAGTTGCGCATCATCTGGTCGATCGTCACCGGCAACGGTGCGAGTTCCTTGAGATATTCGTGCGGTGCGGCCTTGAGGTCGAGCTTGCCCTCGTCGGCTAGCATCAGCGCCGCGCTGACGGTGAACTGCTTGCTGACCGACGCGATGCGAAATCGCGTTGCGGGCGTGATGGGCACGCCGAGCTCGATGCTCGCGAGGCCATAGCCTTTGTTGAGCACGACCTCGCCGCCCTGCATGACGGCGACGACGGCGCCGGGTGAACCGAGCGCGGTGTAACGGGAGAACAACGCGTCGACGCGGCGTTCGAGGGCGATGGAACCGATCGATTTCGACATGAGAGGCAGTCAAGCGAAGCAACTCGCACTTGTAAAGGCGAGGCGGTAGGGTCGACGGAACACCGGAGGAACGACCGTGACGACTCGCCAGTTCGTGAAGATCGAAAAAGGATTGGGCCCGCAGGGCCGCATAGCGGTCGTGCGCTTCGAGCGAGGTGACAGCGTCAACGCACTGAGCCAGCAGGCGATGCGCGAACTGCGCGACGTGCCGCGCGACTTCGAAGACGATCTCGAAACGTCGGTGGTCGTGCTGACTGGCTCCGCCAAGGTCTTCTGCGCCGGCTTCGATCTCAAGGATCCCGAAGGCCGCGCCCGCGATAAGCTTTCGTTGGGCGAGCGTCGGCACCAGCAGCGGCTCGGGCCCAAGATGTGCCGGGCCTGGCAGGAGATGGATCAGGTCACGATCGCGGCCATCGAGGGCCATTGCATCGGCGGCGGCGCGGCGCTCGCCGTGGCGCTCGACTTCCGCACCTGCGGCCGCTCCGCGCACTTCCGCATCCCCGAGATCGAGCTCGGCATGAACATGAGCTGGGGCTCGATCCCGCGCATGCTGGCGCTGATGGGGCCGGCCCGTACCAAGCAGGCGGTGATCCTGGCCTCCGACCGGATCGGCGCTGCCGAGGCGCTGGAATGGGGCCTGGTCGAGAAGGTCGTCGACGACGGCCAGGCGCTCGCCGCGTCGATGGCGTTCGCCGAGCGCATCGCCCGCCAGCCGCCGATCCCCGTGCGCATGACCAAGACGACGGTGAACCGGCTCACCTATGCACTGGACGATCTCGGCGCGCACATGGATGCCGACCAGAACGTGCTGACCGGTCTGACCGAGGACTATGTCGAGGGAACCTCGGCCTTCCGCGAAAAGCGCAAGCCGGTCTTCAAAGGCCGGTAGGCCAGTGACTCAAAGCTGGCGCAGCGAGATCTGACCGATCGAATGATCGGGGCGCTTGCGCAGGATCACGTCGGCACGCTCGCGCGTCGGCAGGATGTTCTCGCGCAGGTTCACCTCGTTGATTTCGGCCCAGAGGCGGCGGCCGACCTCGCGTGTCTCTTCCGGCGAGAGATCCTTGTAATGATGGAAGTAGGAGGCCGGCTTCTGGAAGGCCGTGCGCTGCAGGAACTGGAAGCGGGCGAGGTACCAGCTCTGCAGGTCGGCGATCTCAGCGTCGAGATAGATCGAGAAATCGAAGAAGTCCGACAGGATGACCGAGGCCGGCCGGCCGCCGGCGAGGCCTGGCTGCAGCACGTTCAGGCCTTCGAAGATCAGCACGTCGGGCCGGCGCACGGTCTGCCATTCACCCGGCACGATGTCGTAGGTCTGGAATGAATAGACCGGGGCGCGCACTTCTTCGTGGCCGGCCTTCACGTCGGCCAGAAACTGCACCATCTCGCGGGTATTGTAGCTTTCCGGGAAGCCCTTGCGCCGCATCAGCTTCTCTTCCTCGAGCTGGCGGTTGGGATGCAGGAAGCCGTCGGTCGTGACCAGATCGACGCGCGGATGGTCGGGCCACTGCGCCATCAGCGCCCGCAGGACGCGGGCGAAGGTGCTCTTGCCCACGGCCACGCTGCCGGCAATGGCGACCACATAAGTACGCGAGCCGACCGGCGTGCCGAGGAAGGTGTCGGCGACGCTGTTGAGGTTGCGCGCTGCCCGGACATGCAGATTGAGGAGCCGCGTCAGCGGCAGGTAGACGTCGGCGATCTCCTCGAGCGAGACGCTGTCGTTGATGCCGCGCAGCGCGATCAGCTCGTCGAGGGAGAGGGTGAGGGGCGTGTGGGCGCGCAGCGACGCCCATTCGTCGCGGGCGAATTCCCGATAGGTATCTGAACGCATGTCCTAAAGTTTGCGGCCGGGAAGCTGGTCGATGATGGCCTGGCGCTCGGGATCCTCGAGCATCGCCCAGCGCCCGATCTCCTCGATCGTGCGCTTGCAGCCGATGCAGAAGCCGCTCTTCTGGTCGAGCTTGCAGATGCCGATGCAGGGCGACATCACCCGTCGTGTCATCGACGATGTCGGTGCCGGCATGATCGCGTCAGGACTTCTTGCCGAGTTCCGCGAGCTGGGCCTGCAACTCGTCGAGCTTGCGCTTCAGGTCGTCGATCGCCGTCTCGCTGCCGGCAGCGCCAGCACCAGGCGACTCGGCCTTGGCCGCCGGCTCCTGGCCATTAGCGGGGCCGTTGGCTGCGGCCGGCGGCTTCGGCGCCTGGCCGTTGGGCGCCGTGCCGCCCGCTGCCCCGCCCGCCGTCCCGAATGGATTGAACATGCGCATGGCATTCTCGAACATCGCCATGTTCTGCTTGCCCATCGATTCGAACTGCTGGAACGGGTTGAAGCCGAACGCGTTCTGCATGTAGCGCCGCATCTGCTCCTGATTGCGGGCGAACTGCGTCATCGACATTTCGAGATATTGCGGCACCACGCCCTGCAGGCTGTCGCCGTAGAAGGAAATGAGCTGACGCAGGAACGGAATCGGCAGCAACGTCTGCCCACCCTTGCTCTCTTCTTCGAAGATGATCTGGGTCAGTACCGAGCGCGTGATGTCGTCGCCGGTCTTGGCGTCGTAGACCACGAAATCGGTCTTGTCCTTCACCATCTGCGACAGATGATCGAGCGTCACGTAAGCGGAGGTCGCCGTGTTGTACAGACGCCGGTTCGCGTACTTCTTGATGACCACAGGCGCCGGCTTCGGTCCGCCCTCGGGTACTGCCTGATCGGCCATTACGCCATGCTCCTCTAGCCCCCGCGCGCCGTGAACGCCCGTTTACTTCGGAAGGGCAACCTTAGCGCCGATGCCGCAGTGCGACAAGGCGAGCTTTGCGCGTGCGAACGCAGCCTTCACACGACGTTCGGGTTCGATCCGCTATAGTGCGGCCATGGCCTCCGAAAACGACGACAGACCTTCTGGTCCCTCTGCCGGTCACCAGGCTGATACCGGTGCCGAGCTCGACAAGCTGGCGCGGCGCTACCTCGACCTCTGGCAGACCCAGCTCGCCGGCCTGTCCTCTGACCAGGCGGTGACGGAACAGATCGCCCGCCTGTTCGCGGCTGCGAACGCGCAGGTCGCCTCGGCCATGCACGTTACCCAGGGAGCAACGCATGCAGGCACGACAGGTTGGCACTCGCCCCCAACTCCGAATGGGGCCCAGGCCGCTGCCGCTGCATCTGGGAACGGCGCTGATGACGTGGGTGAGCTCCGAAAGCGCCTTGAGGCTCTGGAAGCCCGGCTCGCTGAGCTCGAATCCCGCCTCGCCCGCCCCTGAGGCGATCGCCGCCGTTCTCTCGGAAGCCGCCGCCCTCGAAGCACATACCGGTGCCGGCGCCTTCGACGAGGCGCTGCGGCGCGAGATCGGCCGGCGCATGGAGCGGCTGGCCGACGGCGTGCTGGCCTATCGCCGCCATCCCGTCCATCGCAGCCTGGAGAATCCGCCGGCCGCCTGGCGCGAAGGCAACACCCAACTGCTCGACTACGGCGCGACCCATCGCGCGGCCCGGGCCCGCGGCGCGCGTGCCGTGCTGGTCGTGCCGTCGCTGATCAACCGCTGGGAGGTGCTCGACCTCACGGCGGAGAAGAGCCTGCTGCGTGCCATGGCGGCCCACGGCCTTCGACCCTATCTCGTCGACTGGGGCACGCCCAACGCCGAGGAGCGCGGCTTCGACACGACCGCCTACGTCGCGCGGCTGGAGCGCGCCGTGGCCTTCCTCACCAAACGCGCGCGCCGCGCGCCGGCGGTGATGGGCTACTGCATGGGCGGTACGCTCTCGGTGGCGCTGGCGGCGCGCCAGCCGCGCCGCGTCGCAGGTCTCGCGCTACTCGCCTCGCCCTGGGACTTTCACGGTGATCGCACCGGCCAGGCCTTCCTGGTGTCGTCCGGGCCGCTGCTGGCCGAGGTGGCCGACAGGGTCGGCGAACTGCCGGTCGATATCCTGCAGACCCTGTTCTGGTCGCTCGATCCCTGGCTCGCCGTCAAGAAATTCGCCCGCTTCCTCGGCATGGACCAGCAGGGCGACCAGGCCCGCGAATTCGTGCTGCTCGAGGACTGGCTGAACGACGGCGCCCCGCTGGCCGGGCCGACGGCGCGGGAATGCCTGATCGACTGGTACGGCAACAATACGCCGGGGACGGGCAAATGGATCGTCGGCGGCCGGCGCATCCTGCCGTCGAAGATCAACGTGCCGTCGCTGGTCATGATCCCGTCGGGCGACCGCATCGTGCCGCCCTTGTCGGCGGCCGCCCTTGCCGATCCGGTGAAGGGCCTGCGCAACGTCACGCGCCGCGACCTGCCGCTCGGCCATATCGGCATGGTGGTCAGCAGCCGGGCGCGCGACCTCTGCTGGACGCCGCTGCTCGACTGGCTGAGTGATATCCCCGCCAAACGGAAGTAGATGTCGACAGAGGCGAAATCCTTCGATTGGCGCGTGCCGGCGATATGGATCGGCATCTTCGGCATATCGCTGGTCACGCGCAGCTACGTCGAAGTCGCCGATGCGGCGCGGCGTGGCCAGGTCCTGGCCTACGACCGCGTCTTCGCCGTCGAAGTGGCGAGCCACATCGTGGCCGCGGCCCTGGTGCCGGTTCTCTATTGGATGCACCGGCGCTGGCCGATCCGGGAGGGGCTGCGCAACGTCGCGATCCATATCCTGGGAGTCGTGCCCTACAGCCTGTTCCATACGTTGGGCATGGCAGCGCTGCGGCAGCTCTGGTTCAATGCGGTGCTGGGCGAGACCTACAGCTTTCCGCTGACCGTCGAACGGCTGACCTACGAGTTCGCCAAGGACGTCTTCTCCTACGGCATGCTGAGCGGCGGCGTGCTGGGGCTGCGTTACCTGTTCGCCCGCGCGGCGCAGGCTCCTGTGGAACTCCCCGTCGAGCCGCCCGCGCTCCCAGCCGAGCCGCCCCCTCCCAATCCGCAACTGCCCGAGCGCTTCGCCGTACGCCGACGCGGCAAGGAGATCATGGTCGACGTCGCCGACATCGACTGGGTCGAGGCGGCCGGCAACTACGCGGTGCTGCATGTCGGCGGTGAAACCCTGGAGATCCGGTCCTCACTCACCAGGCTGGAGAGCGAGCTCGATCCCAAACGTTTCGTGCGCGTGCACAAATCCCACCTGGTCAACATTGCGCGCGTCGTCGAGGTGACACCGTGGGTGAGTGGCGACTGGCGCATCCGCCTGCAGGACGGCGCCGAGGTGAACCTCAGCCGCCGCTATCGCCAGCGCTTCGAGGCCCTGGTCCCGGTCCGCAGCTGACCGCTCGTCCTTTTTGTCCCGCCGGTCGTCCCAGCGGGCAGGCCGGTCGTCACTATTCCAAACAAGATCAAAGGCTTGGCCGATAGAAAACGGGTCGTCCGACCGCGCCCTCTGGGGAGTCCATCATGAACCGCCGCCACTTGCTTCAGCTCATTGGAGGCCTGCCGATGATCTCGACCGCCCATGCCCAAGGAACCGGCCAAGGAACTGGCCAAGGAGCGAACCCGGGAGCTACCCCGCCGTTCCGACGCCACCGTCCGGGCGAGCCGGGCTGGCCGACGGCGGCCGAGTGGGAAACGCTCAACACCCGCGTTCAGGGCCGGCTCTCGGCAGTGCAATCGCCGCTCGATGCCTGCCGCTCTGCGCCGACGAGCCAGGAATGCGCGACCCTGTTCAGGCGCTTGAAGAACCCCTGGTACATCGGCGACACGCCGGCGCTGACCCAGACCAGCGGCTGGGCCGACGCCTGGACCTCGGCGCCCAGCGCCTACTGCGTGGCGGCCCGCGACGCCCGGGACGTGGCGGCCGCCGTGACCTTTGCCCGCGAGCACCGGCTGCGCCTGGTCGTGAAGGGCGGTGGCCACAGCTACCAGGGCACGTCCCAGGCGCCCGACTCCCTGCTGGTCTGGACACGGCAGATGAACGACGTGGCCTTTGATCCCGCCTTCGTGCCGCAGGGCTGTTCGGTCACCCCGCAGCCCGCCCTGTCGGTGGGCGCGGGCGCACTCTGGCTGCAGGCCTATGGTGCGGCCGCCAAGGCTGGCCGCTACGTCCAGGGCGGTGGCTGCCTCACGGTCGGCGTTGCCGGCCTCGTCCAGAGCGGCGGCTTCGGCAGCTTCTCCAAGCGATTCGGCCTGGCCGCGGCCGGCCTGCTCGAAGCCGAAGTCGTCACCGCCGATGGGCAGGTGCGGATCGCCAATGCCTGCACCCATCCCGATCTCTTCTGGGGCCTGAAGGGCGGCGGGGGCGGCAGCCTGGGCGTGGTGACGCGGCTCACCTTGCGCACGCATGCCTTGCCGGAGGTCGTCGGCGCCGTGTTCGGTGCGGTGAAAGCCAACTCCGACGCGGCGTTCCGTCGGCTGATCGACCGGTTCATGGCCTTCTATCGCGACAGCCTGTTCAATCCGCGCTGGGGCGAGCAGGTGCGCTTTCGGCGCGACAACACGATGATGCTCAGCATGGTCTTCCAGGGCCTCGACCGCGACGCGGCGATGGCCGTATGGCGGCCGCTCCTTTCCTGGATTGCCGATCAGGGCGGCGATTACACGCTCAGCGAACCGCCGGTTTTCGTGGCGCTGCCGGCCAGGTTCTTCTGGGATCCGGCCTTCCTGAAGCAGAACGCGCCGCAGGTGATCCTGAACGACGATCGTCCCGGTGCGCCGGCCGACAACATCTTCTGGAGCAGCAATCTCGGCGAAGCCGGCTGGTTCCTGCACGCCTATCAATCGACCTGGATGCCGGCATCGCTGCTCGACGATCAGCGTCGCGGCCAGCTCGTCGAGGCGCTGTTCGCCGCCTCGCGCCGCTGGCAGATGTCCCTGCACTTCAACAAGGGACTGGCCGGCGCCCCGCCCGAGGAGCTCGCCGCGGCGCGCGACACCGCGACCAATCCGGCGGCGGTCGAGGCCTTTGCGCTGGCGATCAGTGCCGCCGAAGGGCCGCCGGCCTTTCCGGGACTAGCCGGTCACGAGCCCAATCTCGATCAGGCCCGTGCCAACGCCAGCAACATCACCGCGGCCATGGGCGAGATGCGCAAGCTGGTGCCGGAGCCCGGCGCCTATGTCTCGGAGTCGAACTACTTCGAGGAGAACTGGTCGCGCGCGTTCTGGGGCTCGAACTACCCGCGCTTGCAGGTGGTGAAGCAGAAATACGATCCCGACGGGCTCTTCTTCGTGCATCACGGCGTGGGCAGCGAAGACTGGAGCGCCGACGGCTTCGCGCGCCGCCGCTGAGAGAGGCGAAGATGACGACGCCTCTCTTCGCTGCCCGTCGCGCCGACCTCGACTGGCTGAGAGTGCTCGCGTTCAGCCTCCTGATCTTCTACCACGCCGGCATGGCGTGGTCGGGATGGAACTGGCATCTCACCAGCGCCGAGAGCATGGACTGGCTGCGCGAAGCCATGC
>MKRV01000196.1 GCA_001897995.1 Alphaproteobacteria bacterium 65-37
AATTCTGCTCGTTCACGCAGAAAGCACCGGCGAGCTTTCCTACGCACTCGACTACGCAGCGCGGGCTGGCGACTTCGTCGAGATCGAGCCTTGAGTTGGGTTCCGGCATATCTTCATGCGCAGGGGGCGTTCCATGCCAGCGCCGCGCTTTGGTATTACTTGTATCGGGGTGATGACGTATTGCTCCGAATGATCCGGAACTTGCCAAGAACGTCCTTTCACGGCGAGTTTCCGACCCGTCGTGTGATCAGTGAGTGAACTCCCTGATCCCGCACCTGGGTCCGCCGCTCGCAATCGACTAGCTTGTCGGCCTCCAACGCGGCAAGAGCATCGTGCATTCGACTGGGATCAGGCGAAGCTGCGATGCCGAAGGCAGAGATGCCCGCCGCAAGGCGTTTCCGCACAATTGGAACCGCTACGCGGTTCCAATTGTGCGCAAGCCGCTGCAGCGCGAGCGTGGCGCGCCAGACCGGGCGGCGCTCAGCTGCTTGCGCGAGCTGTCGATGCGTGCAGCAAGCTTGATCAGCGCCGCGTCGATGCGATCGCTGAACCTGTCATGCATGGCCCGCGCTTTGTTGCGTCGATCAAGCACGAGGGCGAGCGGATGCGTAATCGAGCGGCCAAGGTAGCGCTCGTAGATCTCGGGCGGGTTTCAAACTCGCTTATGGTTGCTCTCCTCTTCTCAGGTCCAATCAAGCGGCGGCCAGGCCTTAGAGCTTTCGCCGGATCACGTCCTGCAGCATCTCCTTGTCGAGGCTTAAATCGGCGACGATCTTCTTCAGCTTGCCGTTTTCTTCCTCGAGCTGGCGCAGCCGCTTCATTTCTGAGGGCATCAGACCGGCGTATTTCTTGCGCCAGTTGTAGAACGTCGCCTCCGAGATGCCCGCCTTGCGGCAGACCTCGCCGACCGCCGTCCCATCCTCAGCCTGCTTCAAAATGAAGGCGATTTGCGCCTCCGAAAATTTGGACTTCTTCATCCGCTGCTCCGCTATCGGCCGGGAGATTCGTAACTGGAATTTTCCAGTTTCGCGTGGTCCAGTTTTCAGGGAGCAGGTCACGTTTGAGGCGCCCCAGCGTGGATGAAACTGATAACTACATCTCCGCTGGAGCACTATGATGTTGCGGCCAAGAACGCGCGACGACGCCCCAGGGCCGGCCAATTTCGCTATGATGGCTCGCGAATTGCCCCGAAACGGGGTGGCCGCAATATTCCCTCCAACGCACGCCCCATGCCGTGCGCGGAATGCCGATAGCACTTCTGCTGACCATCCTGTTCGATGCGCCAGCTTTCCACGCCGACATCTGAACCGTCATATATTTCGTTATGATTTGTTGATTTGCTCAGTCTGCAAAGGGGGTGTGCCTTGGGGGAATATCGCAAGCTGTGGTGGACGCTGATCGCGGTCCTCGTGGTCACGTTCAGTATATTGGGGTTCTACGGCACCGAATTCTACCGCAAGCCGCCCCCGATTCCGGCGCAGGTCGTATCGACCAGCGGCGCGATGTTGATGACCCGCGACGATATCCTCGACGGGCAGACGGCGTGGCAAAGCACCGGCGGCATGCAGGTCGGCTCGATCTGGGGCCATGGCGCCTATCAGGCGCCCGACTGGTCGGCCGACTGGCTGCATCGCGAACTCACCACATGGCTCGATCTCACCGCGCAGGAAACCACAGGCAAGCCGTTCGACGCCCTCCAGCCCGAAGAACAGGCCAAGCTCAGATATTGGCTGGAGCAGGAATATCGCAAGAACACTTATGATCCCGATACCGGCACCCTGACCGTTTCCGACCGGCGGGCGGAGGCAATGGCCGCGGTCGCGGACTATTATCAGAGGCTCTACGGCAACGATCCGGCGATGCGGGAACGGCGTGACAACTACGCCATGAAGGAAAACACGCTGCCCAGTCTGGAGCGGCGCGAGGACTTGACCCACTTCTTCTTCTGGACCGCCTGGGCCACCGCCACCGAGCGGCCAGGGACGAATGCAACCTATACCAACAATTGGCCGCCCGAACCGCTGATCGGCAATCATCCCACCGCTGAAAACATCATGTGGTCGCTGGCCTGCGTCATCATCCTGATCGCCGGCGTGGGCGCGCTCATCTGGGGCTGGGCGTTCCTGCGCCGCCATGAGCCGGACCCGCAAGCGCCAGCGACCGATCCGATGCTCGCCGTCGGGGTGACGGCATCGCAAAAGGCTGTCGGAAAATATCTGTTCGTCGTGATGGCGCTGTTCGTGGCGCAGGTGTTCCTCGGCGGCCTCACCGCCCATTACACGATCGAGGGACAGGGTTTTTACGGCCTCGACCTATCCTGGTTTCCCTATTCGCTCAGCCGCACCTGGCACGTCCAGAGCGCGATCTTCTGGATCGCCACCGCGTTTTTGGCGGCGGGACTGTTCCTCGCACCGCTCATCAACGGGGGCAAGGACCCGAAATATCAGGCGCTCGGTGTCCATGTTTTGTTCGCGGCGCTGCTGATCGTGGTGGTCGGCTCCTATGCCGGCAATTTCTTTGCCATTGCCCAGATAATGCCGCCGGAACTCAACTTCTGGCTCGGCCAGCAGGGTTATGAATATCTCGATCTTGGCCGGTTGTGGCAGATTGCCCTGTTCATCGGCATCCTGTTCTGGCTGCTGCTGATGTTGCGCGCCATGGTTCCGGCGATGCGCGGGGGTGGCGACAAGAACCTCATCGCCCTGTTGTGCGTGTCGGTCGTCGCGATCGGGCTGTTCTATGGCTCCGGCCTGTTTTATGGCGAACGCACCCACATCACCATCATGGAATATTGGCGCTGGTGGGTGGTCCATCTGTGGGTCGAGGGCATATTCGAAGTTTTCGCTACCACCGCATTGGCGTTCATCTTTTCGTCGACGGGGCTGGTATCGCGCCGGATCGCCACCGCCGCCGCCCTGGCCTCGGCATCGCTGTTCATGGTCGGCGGCGTACCCGGGACCTTCCACCATTTGTATTTCTCCGGCACCACGACGCCGGTGATGGCGGTCGGCGCCGCGTTCAGTGCGCTCGAAGTCGTGCCGCTCATCGTGCTCGGCCATGAGGCGTGGGAACATTGGAGCTACAAGGACCGCGCGTCGTGGATGCAGCGCGTGAAATGGCCATTGATGTGCTTTGTGGCGGTCGCCTTCTGGAACATGCTGGGCGCCGGCGTCTTCGGCTTCATGATCAATACGCCGGTGGCGCTGTTCTATCTTCAGGGCCTCAACACTACGGCGGTTCATGCCCATGCCGCCCTGTTTGGCGTCTATGGCTTCCTGTCGCTCGGCTTTGTGCTGTTGATCCTGCGCTATTTGCGCCCCGACATGCTGTTCAACGAGCGGCTGATGAAAACCGGCTTCTGGAGTCTCAACGCCGGCCTGGTGCTGATGATCTTCACCAGCCTGCTGCCGGTCGGGCTGTTCCAGTTCCAGGCGAGCACCAGCGTCGGCATGTGGTATGCGCGCAGCGACGAATTCCTTCAACAGCCCTTCCTTGAAACCCTGCGCTGGATACGCACCTTCGGCGATGTCGTGTTCATCGTCGGCGCTCTCGCCATCGCGTGGCAGGTCGTGATCCTGGGCCTGTGGCGCAAGGGAGCACATGTGTGACAGGTGGCGAACAGAGAGCCCGCCACCATCTGCACGACGGCTTTCGGGATCAACGAATTGCACGCGGAACGGCGTACATTGGGGCGCGAAGCCGACAATCCACCCGAGATGATTCGAACTTTTTGCTGCCGGACACCGCCCTGAATACTACGCCCGATTTCCGTGGCGTTTCTGTCAGAGTAGCCCGGTGGTCATAGACGGCATGGAGGCGGCTCCAGCGTAGTCTGGCGTAGTACCCACGGCGGAAATGGCGCACCCGGCACGATTCGAACGTGCGGCCTCCACCTTCGGAGAGCAGCGGTCGAACGGCGCGCGAGATTCCGACAGTGAGCTGTTGCGGCGCTACCAGTCGCGCCGACGCGCCGTGGGAAGCATTCGATCATACGTATCCGTCTCGGACTCCTCGTCGAGGGCCCAACTCCTTCCGTCATCGTTTAGCAGCAATAGGCTGATGACGAAGTCGTACTGCTCGGCCACAACGGTCATTTCATGGACCGGCTCGTTGAACCAGATGCCGGGGTCATGATCAGCAGTGCCGCGGCCGTCGACCACCCGGTCTTGTTGGACCGCGAGCGAGGTGGCCGGAATTTCGATCGGACCGGCAGACGTCCGATAGAAGGCGCGGGTCTTAAGTGCGGGCGTGCTTGAGCGGGCCCAAAGGATAAAACCATCGCGTGACACGACGAGAACAGCGCGCTGCTCCGTGTAACTGAGCCAGCGCAATATGGTGGCGATCAGCGATACGCGATACCGGTCGCGGCAGTGCTCGATCTGGTCGAGTTCGACCTTCGCCTGATCCGCTATCTGTCTCCGGAAATCATCGAGCGGCAGCAGAAAAGTTGCCGCGAAGACGTTCGCCTGATGCTCTACCTGTCCGTACTCGGAATCCCACCGGACAACGTCCTGCTCCCCGCATCGCATGCACGCAGCATCGCAAATCTCCTGATGCTCTGCGGGGTCCCGACCCGACAGGGCGACCGGCCCCTGCAGCGTTTCAGGAAGTCGATCCGCGATATCGCTCACGAGGCGGTTCATGACGTGCTGGAGCATGGCGCGGGCCATCCGCGCGCCACGTTCGAGGAGGAGCGCCTGGAACTCGCTCGGAGATTCCGTGCGGAGTATGGCGCCGACCACGAATCCGGTGAAGGCCATCGCTCCAACGCAGCGCCCTATTTCATTGGCATGTTCGACACGGTTGCGGCGCTCGGCGTCAAAGGCGCGCTGGCAATCGCCATCAAGGTGTCGCTCGTGATGGGGGCGGGCGTGCTCGCGGCGGTCCTCTCTATTATCCCGTCGTTGGCAATAGGCGGCATTCTGTTCATTCTGGGCTTTGCTTTCTGGTGGTCGGTGCTGGCACTTGTTGTGGCCGCTGCCGTTCTGGGCGGCGCCCTCATGCATTGGCGCCAGCGCAAGTCCATCAGGAAGATCATCAAGGATTTTCCGAATCCGGGCGATCGATCGACTCATCTCGCCGAATGGAAGGGCGAACACTTCGACCGCCTGCTCAGTCGGTTCGTAGGGTATGCCCGCTCGGCAAACGCGATCGACGAGACACGGGAAGACTTTGCTCGCGTTCCCTGGGGTCCTACGGCTGAAATGGAGACCGAACGCAACGGCATCCCGACCTTCAAGCAGATCTGGTTCGCGGGCAACCACTCCGACATCGGTGGTAGCTACCCGGAGACGGAGTCGCGTCTCTCCGATGTGGCACTGGGATGGATGATCGAGGAAGCAGTTGGAATCCCTGACGGTCTCAAGATCGGGCCTGTGATGGTGAGCGGTCACCACCTCGCGGGAACGCCTGAGGTTGGCATTCCCCTCCAGCTCTTTCCGGCCGCCGATGGTCTTCAGCATTGCGAGGTTGCCGGGATGCAGGATCTGCTGGACGGCCGCCTTCCGGGGTGGCTGCGCCGCTTTACGACCGGCCTGGGCTGGAAGGCAGCGCCGCGGCCGATCAACAAGGAAGCTATCGTTCACCCGACCGTCGAGGCACGGTTTCGGCTGGAGGCGGTTTTGCAATGTGCCGGCTCGGGCGCCTACAGGCCTGCCTCATTGAAGGAACATGTGAAGTTCAGCGGATTTTACCCTGATGCCGCCACCGACGGCTCGTCCACCACAGCGACATGACCGGGCGCGAGGCCCTGTCGATCTCATCTGACTTTTCGGCGGGTGGCCGGGGCCTTCGGGAGTTTGGAAGCACTGGATCTTGCCTTCAATACCGCGATCTCGCCGACCAGCCCTTCGATCCGCTTCTGCAACGCGCGAATCTCTTCCCGATCCTGGCCCTGATTGCGCTCGAGGTTGTCTATGACCCGTTGAGAGGCTCGGAGGTCGCTTTCGGCGTTGCGCAAGGCGGCGCGCAATCCTTCGCTGGTTTGGGCAAGCTTGGTGTTTTCGACGCCGCGGTCGTCCAGCACCCGATCCTTTTCCTCGCCTTGCCTCTCGAGCCGGCCGACGAGGTCGGTCGAACTTGCCAGGCTTGTCTTGAGGCCGGCGATCTCCTGGCGCAGCCGATCATTCTCGCGTCGGGCATGGTGTGTGGATTCGACCGAGCCGGCCTCCCAGCATTTCTGCGCCAAAGCGGTAATCTGCTGGGAGGTCTCGGTGAAAAGGAGCTGAACCTCACGGGACAACGCCTCTGGAAGTGCCGTCGGATCGCCGTGGGGATGGGGGACAGCTTCCGGACGATCGGCGAGGACGGCCTTGATGCGGCGGACATTGCCGCCGCCCAAGCGCATTCTCACCCGCATCGGGTTCACGTCCTCGCCTTCATCGGCAAGAGCTTGAATGGCGGCGGCAATGTCGGAATCGGTGTATTTCTGGGGGCGGGGCATCCAGACCCGTATTTAATAGTTTGTGCTAACTTATGATGTAACAAACCAAGCGTCCGGTGGGAAGTCGGCCGATGAGCTTGCTTGATGTCATTCCGTTTACGCTGTTCCGGGCGCTGTCGGCGTCGGCGCACGTCCGCAACGTCGCCGTCCTGGAACGCCTGTTCGAGCAGTTTTTCGACGATTTCGCGTTCGCCCCCAAGAGGGCGGAAGTCCTCCAGGTCATCCGCGAAGTGCTCGACAATCCCGATTACTCGCCGCCGGCCGATGACACCGATGCAGGCGGCCCGGCAGAAATGGCCGAGCATCTCCTTTATGCCCGCCTGCGCGAGGATGGCTGGCTACTGGAGGTCACCAACCGGCGGACCGTCGAAGTCTACATGTCGCGGGAAGCCCACGCCCTGCTGTCGGCCCTCATCACGTTGAAGGAAGAACTCAAGGTCGACATTTCGGCCGAATCGAGTCTCATCGACAGTGGCGTTCTCGCTGCCTATCTGGATCCCGCCGGCAAAGTCATGAACATCGCCAGCGCACGCCGCCAGGCCGTGCAGCTGCGACGCTCGATCGACGGCGTGGTCACGTCGCTCCACCGTATCGAGGAAGATCTGATGCGGTCGGACGGCCTCGCGGATCTGCTGATGAAATTCATGGATCGCTTCGTAGAGAAGCTGCTTCTACAAAACTATCGTGCGCTCAAGGCCTCGGCCTATAACCCGATGCGGTTCCAGCGCAGCATTCAGACCAACACCGAACGTTTCATGAATGATGAGGGGCAGGTCTCACGGGCCGCCGTCGCCCTGGCCGATCAGGCTCTTGCCAGCGACGTCGCCACGGCTCGAGCTCAGATCCTCCAGGATCTCACACGGATACGCGACGTGTTCGCCGGTTTGGGCGAGAAGCTCGATCTGATCGATCGGTTCTCGCACAAGCTGGAACGCCGGATCGCCACGACGGTGCGCTATCAGGAAACCGCCCGCAACGTCCGCGAAAAAGCGCTTCGCAACGGCATTCGTCTTGCGTTTGCCCAGCTCGACGCTGGACAAGCCGCGTGCATCACGCCTTTGGTCGATATACCGGTGCCGTATTCGACGGCGACGCTTGCCTTGCCGAAGAGGGCCCGCGAACCGGTCGAACCGCAGCTGCGCCGGCCCACGACGCTCGACCCGGCCGATCTCCTGCGCGAGAGCATGTTGGACTCCTATGTTGCCGCGATGGACGTGACGCGGAATGCGGTCGCGGCACGGCTGCGCACGCTGGCGACCGCCGAAGGCTTCTTCGATCTCGATCAGTTCGTCCCGGAAACTGCCCGGGATGTGGCAGTTCTCTACGAGATACGAAGCGGCTCGATCGGCTCGTTACCGGGGCTGGACATTCGAAAGGGGACTTCCACGAAGCCGAGCCCATTTATTTCCGGCCCGAACCTGCTCATCCGCCGCAAGGAGGAGGGGCAATGATCGTCTCGCGCTGGGCGGCACGGCAAGCCAACCAGGACCCCAATGTCACCGCCGAGCAGTTGACGGAGACGGCGAACCGTCTGCTGTACCGTCAATTCATTACGCGCGGGGATCCGGGAGGCGGCAGCCATTTCGACCGCATCGTCGGCAATCTCGACTACTTCAAGGACCTCTTCGCAAGCTTCGGCTTTCGCTTCATCTTCAATGATGGGTGGGGCTATGTCGGGTACGTCAGCCCGGCGGCCTTCAACAACATGCGGGTTCCGACGCAGGAGACGATCGTCCTTCTGTGTCTGCGCCTTCTCTACAATGAAGGCGCCGAAAAGGGCTACTTCGTCAATTCCACCGCCGAGATCCTCGTGGACGAGGACGAAATCCAGACGGTCTTCTCGTCCATGGGATCACGGAGCCTCAAGCCCGGTGAATTGCGCGCGATCCTGACGACGTTCAAGCGCCAGGGCCTGCTTACATTCGATCAGACACACTCCCTGCAGGTGGCGGCAGATATCACGATCCGGCCGACCATTACTGAAGCAGTCGACGAGTCCTTCTTGGCGCGTCTGGAGGCATGGGGCGGGTCGTCCACCATCAAAGACAGTGACGGACAGGAAGAGCCCGATTCGGACGGCGCCGCCGAGTCAGATGCGCTGCCGGAGACACCGCGATGATCCCCCTGTTCGTGCTCCGCAACATCGCGGCTGTGAACTTCTACCTCTATGCACAGGACTTCCCGATCGAGGGGCGAGGCCACACCGTTTTCCTGGGCGGCAATGGTTCGGGAAAGTCGGTGCTGCTCGACGCGATCCAGATCGTGATGACCGGGATGAACAGGCGCTATCTCGATCTCAACAGCCGCGTCTCGGAAGGCGGCCGGAGCACCAGAACGATTCGTGAAGCCTGCTTGGGCCTCTTGGACGATGGAGCGGGCTATGAGCGCGACGCTTGCCTGACCTACATTGCGTTGGGTTTCGAAGCGGCCGACGGTTCCAGGCGATGCACCGCTGGCGTCTGTCTCGAAGCCAAGGAGGCGGTCAACGAGGAATCCGTCCTTGGATTGTTCATCGTCGAGGACACGATTCTCCGCTTCAATGATTTCATCGAAGGGCGTCCCGACCGCTTCAAGGAGAAAGCATGGTCCAGCTTTCTCGACGAGCAGCGCCGTAAGGGCAACACCGTTCATACCTTCCAGCGGCAGAGCAACCGCGCCTTTCTACGGCAGCTCTTTTCGATCATCAATGCCAACGCCCGCGGCACACAGCTCGACCCGGATCGGGCGCGCGCCGCCATGCGACAGGCTCTGTCCTTCGATATTGAGCAGATCACCAGCGTCACTGACTTCGTGAAGCGGTTTCTGCTCGATGATATTCCCATCGAGATCGAGACCTTCCAAGCGCGCTATGCCACCTGGCGCGAGATGCAGAAACAGATCGCGCGTGTCGAAGCCGAAATCAAAGTCGTCGAGGCCATCCGGTCCCTGTCGGAACGCGTCATGGAAGACCAGTTCAATGTGCGTATGTGGACCTATGGAGAGCATCGCGCCGAGTATGATCGCTACGGCGAGGTCATTTCCCGGCAGCGCCAGGAAATTACCAAGATGCAGGAAGAGCTCACCAGCACCCAAGCCTATCAAGAGACACTCGTCGACAGCATCGAATCCACCCGTCTGCGCTTGAGCGCACTGAAGCAGCAGATCAATGGCACCCCAGCTTACAGGCAAGTTGAGGAAGCGCAGGCGGAGAAGGATCGTCAAGATGCTGTTCGCAGGACGGGCAACGTCGAGGCAAAGCCGGTCTTTGATGCATTGAAAGCCCTGCGCGAGGCGGGGGTGAGTGCGGTCTTTCCTGCCAGTGCCTTCCCAGCAGTTGCGGGATTCGTGCAAGCCAATCTCACGTCAGGCGTGGTTGGTGACTATGGCGCGGACTGGCCAAAGTCGCCACGCGAGGTGGCACGCTCGATTGCAGCGCTGCCACCTTTGGGAGACGCTCGAGGCCACGTCGAAGAGCTCTATCAACGCGCTACCGTGGAGAAGGCACGCCTGGCCCAAACGGCTGAAGACGTCGAACGGCAACTCAAGAACCTGCGTTCGGGTGGCACTTACATGTCGAAGGAGACGCAGGACTTCCTGGCCGATATGGCGCGCATGAACATACCGGCTTACAGTCTGTCGGAGGTGGCCGACGTCGCTCCAGATTTTGCCTCCTGGCGAGCAATCGTCGAGTCGGTACTCGGCGACTGGGTCGACGCGGTGATTGTAGAGCCAAGATTCATGGATCGCGCCTACGGCCATTTCGACGCCAATTACAAAGCCACGCGCACCAAACTCGTTCAGTCCGAAAATGTTACGTCGCAGGATCAGGTCGTTCGACCCGGAACGCTGGCTGAGGTGGTGACGACGGACAACAGCTATGCTCGAGCCTTTCTCAACGTTCGATTAGGCCGAATCGTTCGTGCCCGGTCGGCAAGCGACATTCGCAAGGGCGATCTTGCCGCGTCGATGGACGGCAAGTACGCCCACGGTCGGGGTATCGAGTACCGGCGTCTACAGGCGCTTCCGCGGCTGGGCAAATCGGTTCGCGATCAGCAATTGGCCCAGTTGACTCTCGAGCAAAAGGAATTGGAACCCAGACTGCGTGCGGCAAAGGACAACGAGACTCGACTTCTGTCGGTGCTTGAGGCACTTCGGCGTGCTGACACAATGCTTGTCATTAACCGGGCTAATGCGCTCGGCATCCTGGGAAAAATGGAAGCCGCAGAGGCCGAGAGCAAGCGGCAGGCTGTGTTGATCGCGGAACTCGAAACCAAATTGCCGCAAGGGGTTATGGAAGAAAAGCGGGAGAGCGAGGCTCTCCTGAAGGCCTACCAGCGGGAACAGCGTGACGAGAATGCCAAGGAAAGGGAGCTGATAGACAAGATAGGTCAACGACGAGGCGCAATGAACACGAACGCCGACGTGCGCAAGCAGGCGGCGACCCAGGCGTACGAGGCATTCCCTAACCTTGAGCTGCGTCGGCCGAGGCATGATCCGCCGGTTGCCCTGGAGCGATTTGTTGGACGTGCGCGTGCCAGCTATCGGAAGGAACGAGCGGCACGTGATCATCCGGCCAAGGTCCGAATCTACTTTGAAGCGCTCCGCAAGGACAAGCGAGCGAGCCAACGGAGTGCCGTCAGCAGACTGATGGCGGCCGTGCAAGACTACGTCCAGGCCAATCCGGATCACCATCCGGGATTTGAATGGACGCAGGTCATTGAGAGCGAGCACACCAGTACCGTCTATGACTGGATCAACCAGCGCCATCGGCATCTTACGGAGACGGTACTGCGCAATTTCAAGGGCCAAGTGGACAAGGCTGTCTCGGCCCTTGTCGAAACCATGGTCCATGACTTTCTCAGCCGCCTGAGCAGCAATATCGATTCGGTCGAGCGCACCAAAGACGACTTGAACCGCGCGTTGCGGGGCAGCGTGTTCATGGGGGAGGCCTATCAGATCCGCCAGGAACGAGACCAGGACAAGGAGACAATCCGCTACCTGATCGACCGCCTCGATATCGTGGCGCCCAAAGCCACGGCTCTCATGCAGAGTAATCCCAATCCTAGTGATCCGGATCAGGTGAAGATCAAGGAATTGATCGACATGCTCACGTTCGAGAACAGCGACGACGCTGCCCATCGCCGCCGGCTACATGAACTGGCGGACTATCGGAACTACTTTCGCTTCAGTATCGATATCTGCGATCCCGACAACGGCTATCGCAAGATCTCTGATCTCGAGCAGCGGCGGGGCAAGGCCAGCGGTGGCCAAAAGTTCGTACCTTTTTACATCTGTCTTGGGGTCGCGGCGGCGTCGGCCTACCACAACCATCTCGGAGGTGCCAAAGAGGCACCGTCGCAATCGGCGCTTCTGCTCATGGACGAAGCGTTCGAGAAACTCGATCCCGACAACATCTACAAGATCATTCGTTTCTATCACAGCTTGGGGCTCCAGCTTGTCATGGCCGCACCAAAGACCCATCAGGCGCTCTATCAGGAGACGTTCGATACCTTGATCTCCATCATTCGTCGCGGTCGCGCGATTCAGGCCACCCCTCAGCATTTCCATCCCGCAGCCCATGAGCTCCTGCACGGGGAAAACCCCATGCATAAGCCGCGTTCCTTCTTCGAGGAGCGCGTTCAGCGTGAACGGAAAAATGCAGCAGAGTAGAGGCCTTACCGGTGAAGGGCTGCTAAACCTGTTGCTCGACCGCTTCGAGACACCACGTCAGCGTGCACGCGATATCACTCAGGCGATCGATTACACCCGGATTGGTGGGCCGGCTGCGCAAGACGAGTTCCATCGCGTCTTGCAGGACGCGGAGCGGGCGGGCGGGATCGTCCTTGAAAGGGCGCGTCTTGGCCGTTTCACCGGCGAGTTCGCGCGCGCTCGGCTCGTGGACGCAGACAAGCTGTATAGATTCCTTGTGCGTTCACCGGCCGGCGAGATTGCGGACGTGGCGAGCCGGCGAATCGGCGAGACAATCCCTGATGTTCTGAAAGATCCGTTTTTTGCGGAGGTAGAGCGCGAGGCGATTGCAGCTTGGAGAAGCAACAAGAGCTATCTTGGCCTTTCGCCCGCCCAAGTGGACACTTTCAGCGCGGTCATGCGGCTGGCGCATGGGATCGTCCATCTCACGGGGCGCGATGTCGACCATCGAACGTTTTCGCGTCGCACCGTGAAAGACAGCAAGGCTTTGGAGCGCTCCGAAGGCCGCATCGCCCAACTACTCAAGCGGCGCAACGCGGGATTGGCCGGGGACGAGCCGCGGGAAATTCTGGAGGCCGCTGGCATCGTTCGGCGGGCGCACCTCCTTCAGGTGAAAGGCCCTCTGCGCTTGTCATCCGACGCCCTTACGATCGAGGGGACAGGGGAGATGTTCATTGGCTTGCCTTGGGCGGCCGCCCAGCAAGCAACGTTGATGAAACCGGTTGACTACATCATCACCATCGAGAACCCGACCAGCTTCTGGCGCTACTGCACGGAGATCGGGGGGTGCTACCTCGCCCTTCTGAGTGACGGCTTTCCAGCGCGAGACGTTCTTTCAAGCATGGTGCATTTGGTGAAAGCGGCGCGGACCATCACCGATGCTCCCATCTATCATTGGGGTGATATTGATGCGGGTGGTGTTCGCATTGCCGCGCATCTCGAGGACGCATTCGGCATTCCGGTGCTGTTACATCAAATGCAGTCACAACTTGCCTTGGAGAAGGGGACGTCGTTGCAATCCCGCCAAGGCCTCCAACGACTTGCCACTAGAACGGGTGATGTCGGCGAGCTCGCTCGCTGGCTTTGTACAGATGAGGCAAATGCGCTTGAACAGGAGGAGCTTGATCCTACCGCGCCCGCGGGAAGTAACGCGATAGCACTAAGCGCCAGACAGTGAGCCGCTGATAGTATTAGCAATATCGAGGCTGTCTAAGCCCGTCTACCTCACTAGCTGAAGAAAATCACTCTCACGCAATACCCGGATGGCTTGACCCTTGGCGATCATCGTTTCTGCCTTGAGATGCTTGCTGCTCTTGGACCTGCCAGACGCCAATCGCGTCACATCCTGATCGCCCACGATCAGTAGCGTCGTATCCTTCGTCACACCGCCGTCAACGGCACAGCCAGCTCGCGCGGCCAAGTCAGCAGCTTTGCGCCGCGGCATGGAAAGTGCGCCCGTAAACACCGCGACTTCACCGGAAAGCGGCCCCTCCGGATTGCCTTCGCGGGTGATTGGGCCTTGTGGCGTGAGCGGTTGGCTGCAACGGGTAATCCAATCCTCGAGAGAGAAGCCCGTCTCCTCCATGGCCTTGAGAAGGATCATTCCCGCCGCGCGGGCATCCTCGGCAGCGTCATGATGGCTGAAGGAAATCCCGAACTCGCGCGTCAAGTTTCCGAGCCCATACCCGGCCTTCGCATACTTCGACCAAGCGCGGCGTGCGACGCGGCTGGTGTCCAACCAGCGGCAGGTTACATCGGTCAAGCGATACTTCGCAGAAGCCTGCTGCATCGCCGCTCGGTCGAAGAGCGTGTGGCATACAACCACCGCGCCAGCGACGAGCGAACTGAGTTTCGGATGGACATCCAGAAAACGTGGAGCACCGCGAACACGATCTTCGTCGATCCCATGGATGGAGACGTTCATCGGATCGAAGTAGTCATCGGGATCGACGAGCGTCGTGTAGGTATCCACGACCTTGCCATCGCGAAAGGCGACAAGTCCCACTTGGCATATGCTGCTGAGGTCAGCGTTTGCCGTCTCAAAATCCAGAGCTATGAAGTTCATGGACGTCCCCCACCCGTGAGAGGGAGTTCAGCCGGTCCATCGCGGCTTTGCAAGTTTTGCGGCAGGAGGACGACTTGCGGAAGCGAACGCCTCTGAAACGGTCTGCGCCGGTAGATGAGCCGATGCGATTGCTGTAGCATCTTGCAACCGACAGATGCCAGGGGCAGGCATGGGTAGGGGGATGAAATTCACGCGAATGCGCCGAGGAAGATGGGTGCGGTTTTGGTGCGCCATGGCTGTCGTCCAGCTGGTGGGAATCTCGATCCTCCTGCCGGTCGGCAGGGCGCAAGACCCTCAAGACGATCTCCGGGCCATACAACGTGCCTTGCAAACCAAAGGATACGACGTCGGTTTTGTTGACGGCATCATGGGGCCTCGTACCAAAGCGGCCCTCGAAGAGTTCCAGCGCAAGAACGGGTTGGCAGTAACGGGAGCGGCTGACGCGCCCACCTTGAGGGGCCTCATGACAACCGAGGTGCCGCCGCCTGCTCGCCCCGAGGCGCCAGCTGTTCGGCCTCAGGCTGAAGCACCGGCGCCTGCACCGTATCGGTATCCGCCACCACCACCTTCGCAGGTTCCAACGTCGACGCCAGAACGGGTCCCTGCCACACCGCCCGCCAGAGAGAGCGGCGGATCTGGTGGTTGGTGGATCGTGTTGGTGCTTCTTTTCGCTGGCTTTGTGCTCTGGCGTTGGCGCAGCAAGGCGTCCCAGCAGGCTGTCAACCAGCCGCAGAGCACAGCGGATGGGTCAACTGCTGTCCTCAGGATTGTTGTTCCGAGCGACCCGCCACCAGTGCGACGACCGCCGCCAACTTCCCTTTCGTCACCAGCCAGCCTGAAAGACCAGAGTGAGGGTTGCTGGGTTCGAGCAGGGAAGTCGCTCACCATTGCTGGCCACGAACTCCAGGGCGGTTTGCTCTACGTTGGTAAGGAACTCGATCGACAAGACGGGGGCGGGATCGACAATTGCCTCATCGACCCAACGCTGCGAGTCAGCGATCCCAGAGGGTCGGCTCCTAACGTTCCCTACTACCCGTCATACAGCCAACTCGAACCTCATGCCCGGGGCGGCTATCTGCAATGGTTGGCCTCGGGGCGAAGCAACCCGGATGCAAACGTCGGCTTCGTCTTCCTGTACTTCTACGGGCTGGAGCGGCGCCTGATGCTCGATCAGGCGGCCGACGAGCACGGCTTGATTGTCGCCGAGGTCGAACGCCTTCGCCACACTTATCAGAAAAGCTACTCCGTCGATCGCTATGCAGGGTTGCTTCTTGATGCCGCCAAGCTACTGCAGCCGGGGAGACGATGCTATGAAGACGAAGCGCCGGTCGGCCGTAGTGACTACGAGCTTCCCTTTTCCGTCAGGCTCGCTGTCGGTCAGCTTCTGGCGGATGGGAAGCAGATTCCGTGGAACTGGATGCATGCGTGGGTTCTGAACGACCCGCAGACAAGCCTTCGAACGGTTCACAGTCGGGCAGAGAAAGAACTATCGGAGCTGTTCCGTCTGCGCTTTGAGAAGAAGTACCCCGATGGCTTCAGGTTGAGCGCGCCCAAGGCGCGACTTAGATGGAGCTATCGGGCGGCGTCGGGGAGCTTCCATGTCGATCTTCAGTCCAAACTCGGCGACCTGCCAGACGTCGCAAGTCTGACGGGTCCAAGCAACAAGATGCGGGAGATACTCGACGGCTGTGCTGGAGAGCTTGAGGGATACAGCCGATATCTGGGTCGTCGGCCCGATGGCCGGGGCAGTCTACAGGCACTGTCCATGCTGCCCGCGGAGCTGGCACAGAGCGCGGATGGTGGTGAGGTAAGGAAGCTGCGGGAATGGCTGGACGGCGTGCTGGCAACTGGCCCTGCGTTGGTCGAGAGCGGAGAGTTGATGACCCGGCTGGCGATCGATGCGAACTATGGCAAGGTAGCCGTCCGGTCATGCGCGGATGTGCTTCAGCGCTTTCACGTCGCATTGATGCCGAATCCGAGGCTATCGCTACAGTTGCCGAAAATCGGTCAGCCCTTCGTGCTGTATCGGTGTGGGAGCGAGGAGATACCTGACAGCGAGATTGCGCCCTTCAGGCTCGCCAGTTTGGCATTGACGTTCGCGGCTTTTGTTGCCCACGCCGATTCGGCACTCTCGGCAGAAGAGAGCAAGCGCCTTGTCGACATGGTTCAAGCCGCGCCTGGGCTGAGCGATCGAGGGCGCCTGGATCTCGGAGCGCATCTGAGATGGCTGCAGGCAGTGCCGGCAGAGCCGGCCGCGCTGCGTTCCCGGTTGAGCGTGTTCTCGGCCGAGGATCGCCATCAGCTGGGGCTGGTTGCGTTGTCTGCGGCAGCGGCAGACGTCTCGGTTCATCCCGCGGAGATCAAGGCGCTGCAACGGATCTACAAGATGCTGGGTTTGAATGAAGACGGCGTCCTTTCGGACCTGCATTCAGCCTTGGCGTCACCGGTTGGCTTGACCGCCATTCAGATAGCGCCTGCGACCGCGCGTGGCTTTGCGATTCCCAAGAGTCCGGACACGCAAAACAAGCCGGGCAAGCCCGGCGAGATCCATCTCGATCCCGCCCGTTTGAAACATATCGGAGAGAGCACGCAGCGCGTCAACGAGATCCTGTCCAAGGTCTTCATCGAAGACGAAGCCGAGGCGGAAGCCGAAAAGGCCACAGCAGAGAAAGTTCGCCAGCCGCCGGCCGCGATCGTGGTCGACCACGACAAAGCGGGCTTCGACGGCCTGGAGGTTCGCTACAAGGGCTTCCTCGCCGAGCTATTGACGCGCCCCGAATGGACCAGGACCGACCTCGACATGCTTGCGCGGGCGCATGAACTGATGACGGATGGGGCGTTGGAGGCCATAAACGAATGGGCGTTCAACCAGTATGGCGACGCCCTGGTGGAGGACGGCGACCCCGCTACTATTCAGAGTTATGTCATTGGTCAATCCGCGACGGTAGAACATGTCTAAAGCCAGCCCGATCAGGCCCCGTGAACGCGATGTCATCGTGCAAGCCTTGCGCGCCGGGGTCGTTCCCAAGCTCGGCCTGCGCCACATTCAGGTCGGGCGTGCTCGCGAGGTCGAGGAGCTCATCAAGGATGTCGACAGGATAGCAACCGAAGGCGCAACGATAAGGTTCGTCATAGGCGACTACGGTGCTGGCAAGACGTTCTTCCTCAACCTCATCCGGCTGATCGCGCTTGAACGAAAACTGGTCGTGATGAACGCCGATCTCGCCCCGTCGCGGCGGCTGCATGCTACCGATGGCCAGGCACGCTCATTGTTCAACGAACTCGCGCGGAACGTTTCGACCAGGACCAAACCAGAAGGTGGCGCGCTAAGCAGCATCGTTGAAAGATTCGTAGGTGATGCCCTTCAAGAGGCGAAGAAGAGTGGAAAGGAGATAGAGGAGGTCATTCACCAGAAGCTCGCGCCGTTGCGTGACCTGGTCTCGGGCTTCGACTTTGCTACTGTCTTGGCCCGCTATACCAGGGCATACGACGAGGGTGACGAAGACGGCAAGACGGCGGCATTGCGTTGGCTGAGGGCGGAGTACGGGACACGCACGGAGGCGCGCTCGGCATTGGGTGTTAGGGAGATCATCGACGATGATCGGTTCTACGACTATCTGAAGCTCTATGGCGCATTCGTACGATTGGCCGGCTATGGCGGCTTGATCGTGCTGCTTGACGAGATGGTCAATCTCTACAAGCTGACCAGCGCCCAGGCCCGTAACTCGAACTACGAGCAGATTCTTCGAATACTGAACGATGTGCTGCAGGGCGGTGCGTCCGGTATCGGCTTTCTTATGGGCGGTACACCCGAATTCCTCATGGATACCAGGCGAGGTCTTTATAGCTATTCGGCCTTGCAATCGCGTTTGGCCGAGAACCGCTTCGCTCAAGGCGGCTTGGTCGACTTGTCGGGGCCGGTTCTGCGCCTGCAGAACCTGACGCCAGAGGATCTGTACATATTGCTGACCAACATTCGTAATGTCTTCGCTGGCGGGGACCCAACTCGTCACTTGCTGCCCGACGATGCCCTGAAGGCATTCATGACACACTGCTCGCTGAAGATCGGTGATGCGTATTTTCGCACTCCTCGAAACACCGTGACGGCATTCGTCAACCTGCTATCGGTTCTTGAACAGAACCCTGACGCGCGGTGGCAAGCATTGCTTGAGGGCGTCGAGGTGGCGACGGCAACGCCCGAAGAGACCGAGGTGGCAGCGAACGCAGCATCTGCGGCCAGCGAGAGGCGAAGTAGTGACGATCAACTCACCGCCTTCAAGCTCTGACCAGTCGTCTGTCGGCTTCGACCGCCTCAGCGAGCCAGTCAGGCGGTGGATCTGGCAGAAGGACTGGCGCGAGCTGCGCGATATTCAAGAACAGGCCATTCCGGCCATTCTCGATACCGAAGCTGACGTCATTATCTCTGCTGCCACGGCGGGCGGAAAGACCGAGGCTGCCTTTCTGCCGATCATCTCGCGTATCGCCGACGCGTCCGGTCGGGGCTTCAAGGCGATTTACGTCAGCCCGCTGAAGGCACTCATCAACGACCAATTCAGGCGTCTCGATGAGCTCTGCGAGATGGCGGAACTGCCGGTCTATCGATGGCACGGCGATGTATCGGCATCGAGTAAGGCGCGGGCACGCAAGCAGCCTGACGGCATAGTGCTCATCACTCCCGAATCGCTGGAGGCCTTGTTCGTACGCAGGGGGCTTGAGGTTTCGGCGCTCTTTTCGGCTCTTGAGTTCGTCGTGATCGACGAGCTGCATGCCTTTATCGGCCAGGAAAGGGGCAAGCAGCTGCAGTCTCTGCTTCATAGAATCGACGCTGTGACCGGCCGGGCGGTGCGTCGGGTGGGACTCTCGGCGACCCTGGGTGACATGGGCTTGGCAGCCGAATTCCTGCGTCCGGGCGGGGGCGACGAGGTCGTGATCCTGGAAAGTGCGTCAGGTGGAGCGACTGTGTATCTGCAAGTTCGCGGCTACGAGAAAAAGGCGGCGCCCTCCAGCGCCAATGGTGGCGAGGAGAAGGACGAGCACGAACTTCTCTACATGCGCCAGATCGCGGGCCATGTCTTCGAAACGCTCAGGGGCAAGAATGGCTTGGTGTTTGCCGGCTCGCGCGCCAACGTCGAGGCCTATACGGACTTGTTACGCCAGGAGTCGGAGAAGCTGGGGGTGCCCGAGGAATTCTTCGCGCATCACGCAAATCTCAGTCGGACACATCGGGAATTCGTGGAAGAGCGGCTGAAGGCGGGAAAACTGCCGACGAGCGCCGTGTGCACGTCGACACTGGAGCTCGGGATCGATATCGGCGCTGTCGAAAACGTTGCCCAGATCGGAGCACCCTGGTCGGTCGCGTCGCTGCGCCAGCGCTTGGGCCGGTCGGGACGTCGGGGCGACAAGCCTGCGGTGATCAGGCTTTATGTCCCAGAGCGGCAGCTGTCGGATGACCTCCATCCGGCCGACAGGCTGCGCTGCCAGCTCGTCCAGTCGATTGCCATGGTGCAACTTCTAGCAAGGAGATGGTGCGAGCCGCCGCGTGTGGGCGCCCTTCATCTATCGACCTTGACACAGCAAGTCTTGGCCGTGATCGCCCAATATGGCGGCATCACCGCGGCCCGGGCCTATGAGCTTCTGGCCAAGCGTGGAGCCTTCGGAGCGGTGTCGCCCGATGTCTTTCTGGGTGTCTTGCGCGCGCTCGGTGACAAGCAGAATCGACTGATCGAGCAAGCCCCCGACGGTACATTGTTGTTAGGCGAGGTTGGGGAGCGCATTGTCGACCACTACGACTTCTATGCAGTCTTTCAGAGCCCTGATGAATTTCGAATCGTGTGTGACGGAAGGGAACTGGGGACACTGCCGATCCTGACGGTCTTGGTGCCGGACATGACCATCATTTTCTCGGGGCGGCGCTGGCAGGTGATCGAGGTCAGGGATCGCGAGAAGGTCGTGGTAGTGAGCCCGTCGCGATCGGGTGTGCCACCGATGTTCGGGGGAGAGGGCGGCGACATGCATGACGTCGTCGCGGCCGAAATGCGAGAGATCTATCTCAGCGCCGAAGTCCCGCCCTTTCTTGACGAAACTGCTGCACGCCTTCTTGAGGAGGCCAGAGGCGAATTCGATCGACTTGGTCTGCGTGCATCGAACGTCGTCGAGATCGACGGTGACACCTTCCTATTTCCCTGGGCCGGCTCAGTGGCGCTCGGTACCCTGGCGCTGGCACTCAAGGGCAGCGGGCTCGCCATCTCGACGCGCGGGGTGATCCTCGAGGGAGATCGCACGTCGGCAGACAAGGTTGTCGCGGTATTGCGCAGCTTTGAGGAGGCGCCGGCGCCCGACGCCGTCTATCTAGCGATGACCGTCGGCAACCTCGTTCACGAGAAGTACGACCCTTACCTGCCCCGCGAACTCCTGGCGGTGGGTTACGCCTCGGACCGGATGCGCCCCGCCGCGGTACCTGCGTTGGCGCGACGGCTCCTTGGCCAACTTGAGCCCGAATTATAGGCGGAAGAAGAGGATGCCCACTAACACTCAGCGAGAGAGTTGGCGCCAACAAGTTTCGGAGTAGGCGAGAACCGCTAGTTGGTTCACGGGGTTTTTCAGCATGCTGCCGTCAATCGCAAGGCGCGGCGGTGGTGGGGCTCTCATCATGATGGAATGCCCTTCTTTGGAACAGGCAGAGTGCTTGCGTAAGCTTATCGGTTGCCTTTGCGTCAGGCTGCCATCATCTGCGGCGAGGGCGAGACGGTGATCACAGTGCCGGTGGTCATCAGCACGATCAGCCCCCGCTCGGCGCCCGTCATGTCAAGATAGGTCCGCACCTGGGCGCGATAGTGCTCGAGCGTCTGGGGATCGGGGTCCACATCGCTCTTCCAGTCGACGATGACGGCGGGCCGGCCCTCGGCAGTCAGGGTCAGTGCGTCCGCAATTCCAGCGGTCGCGGTCTCTTCCCCGTCTTCGGTGTGGGCGGCGTAGACGGGGAATTCGGCCAGAAGGCCCGGCCGCAGCGCAAGTATTTCCGGCAAGGCCAAGGTTCGAACAACACAATCCGCAAGCTCCTCGGCTGAAAGACCCGCTGCCGGGTTCGCGGCCGGAGACCGACCAAGCGCTCGGATGAGGTCGCCGGCGCGGTCGGTGAGGGCTTCCACAGCCGCGTTGGTTTCCCCTGCCAGCACTTCCTCCATGAGCTTGTGGAGAATCAACCCGCGCTCGCGGCCGCCCTGGACGGCCGCCGCCGTCTCCAGTTCGCGCGGTTGTTCGTCAATCGAGCCTGTCCAGATCTCAGCTTCTTCCTCCCGAAGCACCGCGCCCGAGGCGCTCTCGTCGCGACTCGGTGCGAGCCAAGTCAGGTGCACCTGCCGGGCAGCAATGGTCGCTGCTTCTGTAGCAAAGACGGCGCGTGTCTGGGCATTGCCCGCTTCGGCGCCGGCGGCTCCTTCGCCGGACGGCAGATGGGACACATCGAGGCCGGGAAGATCGGCGAGCGACAGGTCGAGTAGACCGATCCAGGCCGATCTTGATGGTGTCGTATCGAGCCGGGGCAGTACCAGGAGTTCGCGAGCCCGCGTGGCGGCGACGTACCAGAGGCGGATGCGCTCGCGATCGAGTTCGTCCTTCTCCGCCTGGCGTGCGGCCTCATAGCCTTCGGGGGCCACTCCCAGAATTGGGCAATAGAATGTATCGGACTGGCGGTCGACGACCGCGTTGTCGGGCGAGATGACGCCGGTCATGGTGTTGACAGGAATGACGATCGGCCATTCCAGGCCCTTGGCAGCATGCATGGTAAAGAGCGCGACGGCTTCCTCCTGCGCATCGGGCCGACCCTCGACAGCGCGCGCCTCATCGGTCCAGGCCGCAGTCATCGCCTCGGCGAAGGCGCGCAGGCCTCGCACGGCATAGCCAGTCGCCAGGCTGAGGTAGAGATCGACATTGGCGAGCGCGCGCTCAGCCTGGCCGCGATGGCGATCGAGGAGCAGGGGACGAACCCGCATCACGCCGACCGCCTGCGAGAGAAGCTCGTGCGGCGTCGTGCTGTTGGCGCGCCGGTAGAGCGCCTGCACTTTCTCAAGAGTCTCACGGGCGAGCGGATGTGCGATGGCAGCAGGATCGACGCCGAGATCGAGGCGGGGAATCCGGTCAGGGTCTTCTGGCGAACGCGGAAGCGCCCAGACGATGTCGAGCAGTTGTTCTTCCGTAAGCCCGACCAAGGGGCCGCGCAGCAGGGCGCCGAGCGCCAGCGTGTCCCGCCGGTCGGCAAGGACGCGCGTCAGCGCGATCAGATCCTGGACTTCCTGCCGGCGGAAGAGGCCTTTGCCAGCCTGGGTGGACACCGGGATGCCACGCCGTTCCAGCGCCTCCTCATAGCGCCACAGGTCGGCGCCGGTCGGAGCCAGCAAGGCTATGTCGCCCGGCTGGCACAGACGCTGGGTACCGCTGCGCCGGTCGATGAGGGGTTGACTACCGATCAGTCGCGCGCACAGCTCGGCTACCGCATCGGCCTCAGCATCGCGCTGTTGCTCTGCGCTGGCCTTGCCATTCTCGTCGGCGACCGCGATGTCGAGCGCGGCGACGCACAGGGCCTGCTCAGGATCGTCGTGGAACGGATCAAGGGCGGTAAAGCCAGGCTGCCCGTTAGCCGACAGCACGGCCTCGAAACGCTCGTTGACGAAGGTGAGGATCGAGGCGCAGGAGCGAAAATTGGTCGAAATCGACAGGAGGCTATCGGGATCCTGGGCTCGAAAGGCATCGCGCGCCTGCACATAGGCCCTGACGTCCGCGCCACGGAAGCGATAAATCGCCTGCTTGGGATCGCCGACCACGAAAAGCGCGCCTGGCCGAATGTGGAAGCGGGTCCAGTCGGTCTCTGCCGCCACGGGCTCGCCGCACAGTCGCCAGAAGATCTCGGTTTGCAGGGGATCTGTGTCCTGGAATTCATCGACGAGGACATGGGCGAAGCGCCGTCCCAACACGCGCCGGACATCGTCATGGTCGCGCAGCAGGTCGCGGGCAGCGAAGATCAGATCGTCGAAATCGAGTTGGGCGCTCGTGCGTTTGCGGTCGCGATAGCGCTGCAGGATCGGTCGCGCCTCGTCGATCAATACCGCCAACACATGGCCGGCGGCCGCCTGAAGAAGCGATGTCCAGGCGTCACAGCAGGCGGCATAGTGGGCTTCGGCAGCGATATTCAGCCGCTCGCCATCGGCCTTGGCGAGGCCTGCTCGCTTGGCGGCGTCGGTCCATTTCCCTTTCTTGCGATAGGACGAGAATGCCCCCGCCTTGGTGCAGAGGTCGGGATGCGGGCGCGATACCAAAAGGTGGACCAGGCCCGAAGGCGTCGCAGGGTTGGGACCGGACGCCAACGCCGTCGCCATCTCGCCCAGCCGCTCGACAATCATGGCAGTTTCCGGCTCGGTTGCCGCCGCCGCGCGCACGAAAGCCGTGAATGCCGCCACCACCTCCTGGAAGGTCACGACATGACCGCCTAGTGGAGATACGACCGGCGCCTTGAGAGTGCGGCGGCGGCGCAGACTCTCGGCGATCTTGTGCATGAGCGCCACGGTTTCCCGGGGGCTATGCAGCACCATTTCGGCAAGGACGCCACCTTCGTCGCCGGACAGGCGTTCGCGCAGCCAGCCATCGACGATCTCGAGGAAAGTGAGGTCGGCCTGATTGCGGTCCATGACGCTGGCACCGGGATCGATATCGGCCTCGGCCGGATATGGTTTGATCAGGCGCTGGCAGAACCCGTGGATGGTCGAGCAGGTGATTTCGTCGAGCGTGGCGCTTGCGGCCGCCAGATTGTCGCGTTGCGCTCCTGACAAGCCGTCGGGCAGCGCGACGCGCAGCTCGTCCGCGATATGTCCGGCAGAAAGGTCGGCGACAAATTGGCGGACGCGCATGAGGAGCTCGCTTGCCGCCAGCTCGGTGAAGGTTACGGCGGCGATGGCGCGGGGTGGAGTTTCCTCGGCGAGCATCATGGCGATGCGGCCCGCCATGACGGCGGTCTTGCCCGAGCCGGCGCCGGCCTCGACCAGGATCGACCGATCATGAAGGCCGATCGCGTCGCGGCGTGCCGCGTCATCCTTCAGCGTTTTGGGCACGCTGCCCATCATTCTGCCTCCCAGATCTGCGCGACGTCGCCGAGCCGCTCGGTGGCCGCCGGCAGCTTGCGCCTGCAGTAGGTGGCGCCCGCGTTCGCAGGCAGGGCGAAGGCGAGATCGTCATAATCGCCGCCGGTGTCGGGACCCGGCAGCGCCGCGCCCCCAGCGAGACTGATCCTCGCCGCGCGGAGAAAAGTGGAGATTTCCGCGAGCACCGCCTCGGGGTCTTCCAGCTGGAGGTCGATCTGCTCGCGCGGGAACAGCAGCGAGGCGCTGATCGCGACGTCATCGCCCAGCAGGGCCTTCACGGCAAAGGCATAGAGGCAACGCTGAAGTTCCCGTCCGCCGTTCAGCCGGATGGCGGTGCGGGGTGGCCGGCCCGTCTTGTAGTCCCGGACGAGTGCGCGCTTGCCGTCGCCCGAGATATCGAGGCGATCGATGTACCCGGCGATGCTGAACCCCGTTTCGGGAATCGTGACCGGCGCGCTGGGATCCCAAGGCATCCCGCCGTCTGACTTAGGCTCCGAGCCGCCGAACGGCACCTCGCCATAGGAGCGTGCGCCAGGCAGAAGATCATCGCCATGAGCAAGAGCCCGGTCCACCATCAACCGGGCATCATCCAGGGTACGCCGCCAGATAACGGCCGGAGGAACCGCGCGGCTGCTCTCCCAGTCAGCGGCAACAAGCCCTGCCGCCCGATCCACTGCGGTGGTGATCGCTTCGGAATCGGCGGACGCCAGTCCTCCCGCACTCTCAAGGTCACGCAGGGCGCGGTCGAGAACCATGTGGACGAGATCGCCGACGCCGAGCGGATCGAGAACCAGCGGCTCGGCGTTGCTTTCCGGCACGCGCCAACCGAACGCATAGATCCAGACGAAGCTCAACGGATTGCGCAGCAGGCGCCGGAGCGAGCTTGCCGACTGCGTGCGGGTAAGGATCGCGAGGATGAGCGGATGATCTGCTCGAATGAGACCATCATGTGCGGTGATTTCGGTGCGCCGCCAGTCGCGCCAGCAGCCTTGTGTGCTGACCGCCTGTGGATCGGCGCTGAATTCCTGCGGCCTGGCCATGAGCCGATCGGTTTCGCTGAAGGCATGTGTGGGCACGGCGTTGCGACGGAGATAGATCTCCTCGCGAGACTCGGCGAGGAGGGGGCTGCGTCCCAGAAGGCGGCCGTCGCTGTCGCGCCGGGCGCGCGAGAGAACGACTTCGTCGGACGTAGTGGCCAGGATCGTCTGGAAATCGCGCCGATCGGCGAGAGCCACCGGAAGCGGATCGAGTTCGGCGGTCGGGATGACATGGTCTGGAATCAGCCGATCTTCGGCGATTCCGCGCGGCCACCGCGAGGAGTTGAGGCCCAGCAGCCGAACGAAGCGGCGCGGCGAGGCCGCGAGCGCGCTGGCTGGCATCCAGGCCACAGCCACGCAAGCTTCCAGTCCGTCATCCTGCTTAAGGGTTTCGAGCGTGGCGTCGATCGAGGCGGCGGGTCCGGCGAGCAGTGCCTTGCGCCAGATCGCAAGCGCTCGACCCTTGAGGAAAGCATCACCGATCTCTGGCGCGGCGCCCGGTCCTTTTGCGAGCAACTCAGCCGCGGCGCGCAGCGCCGGAGAGTGATCCGCACCGTCGGGCCAGTCCTCGGGCTTCAAGTGCGCCAGCAGGCGGCTCCAGGCATTGGGCGTCGACAAGGGCGCATCGGTCGGAAGGACGCGCAGCCACCCTTCGGGCAGCGCCTCGAACGGCTTCGAATCCCGGCATAGGCCGGCAAGGCGCCGGACGCGGGACTGCGACAGGCCGCGAACGACGATATCGGCCAATGCGGCAGCCGCCTGTCCCTCGCGGGTGGCGACCGCTTTAACGCCATGAACGAAGTGCAGGTCGATGTTGGCATCTGCGCGCAGAGCCAGGAAGTGGTCGTCATAGTCGGCCGGTGAAGCGGTGGCGATTGCAATGTCGGAAGGCATCGCCTGACCTGAGGCCAGAAGCGACCGCACCCAGCGCATGGCCTCGATGGCCTCGTGATAAGCCGTCGCCGAACTGACGGCACTGGTTTGCGGGGAAGCCGACGGTGCGCGCGACACGCTAACGCCGGTCCCTTCCAGCCAGGCCGGCAGCGCCCTTGGGCCGGCTGTCCACTGTACGGGGATGTGCGCGGTGAGTGCGGTCAACAGCGGCCGCCAGCAAGGCGAGAGTTCGGTAAGGCCGGCGATCTCCATGGGGCCGAGGACGGCGGGCGCATGGGCGATGCGGCTGACGGCACCGACAACAATGTCGACGGGGCGCATCATGCCGGCCGGAAGCCGTGCCAGCACCCCCATCTCTAGCTGGGCGATGGCGTCAAGTCGGGGATGGTCGGCCGCGCGCGCCGAGAGGTCAATGTTGGCGCGCCAGGCCTTATGCAGGGTGTCGGCGGCGGCGTCGATCATGCCCGGAAGTGCCTTGATGCTCTCAAGCTCGCCCATCGGTGTCGCCGGCAGGGCGGCTTGAATTGCAGCGCGCAGGCTTTCATCGTCGATCGGCCTAGCGAACCCCCCGGCGAGGCGCGCCGCCGCCTGTTCGAACGACATTACCTGCAGGCCGTGACGGCCGTCGCGGGCGGAAGCCAGGCGGCGGTGGCGCATGGCGAGGCGGCCATGAACGACGAGGGTGGACCGACGCGCGAACACGACCGTTCTCCTCCCGGGCGCTACTTCTTGCCCGGACGCTGGGTCAGGGCCGATGCGGCTGCCGTCTTGGCAGCCTTGCTGCTTCCAGGATTGCGCAGCACCTTGCTAGCGGCGCTCGCGGCCGCCTTGCCAGTGACTTCACCCTTCGAACCACGTTTGGCCATCGACTTCTCCCTGAGTTTCTCGCCGATCGACACCGGTGCGAGACGCAAATAATAGATGCGTAGATTACCCTTGTATCTGTTCAATCATTGACTACCCGACGATATGCACCTCGGAGGGAGGCCGTCCCCTCGCACGCCTCTCCTCGGGCAGCCAGCCGGCGCAGTGCCTTCGCAGCATCCCAAACGAGGAGGTTCAATCGCAGAGCGACGGTCGCCGTATCCATGTGCTGATGAACGGGCAGCGCTTCCAGAACCAGCGGCTCAATGCCGTGATCGTAGTCTGGTTCTCTGTTCCCATCCTCAAACCGATCGCACCACAGAATGACGTCTTTCCAGACAATGAAATGACTCTCACAGCCGCCGTCGCGCCAGACCGACGGGTATAGAGTAGTCGTGCCGTGTCGTAGGTCGAGCCGCCAAGCCTTGCCTGCCCTAGGGTCTAGATTGACCACCAACGTTTGACCGCAGCCGTCTGGGCATCGCATGACAAGGGATCGCCGCACACCTCGCTCGACGATTGCCGCGTCGCCCACGGATCTGAGCATTGCCTCGGCCTGGTCGCGATATTCGGCAGTACCAAGGAGATGGATCTTGCGGGCAGGAATTGTCATCGTCCGTCTCCCGAGGCGTCTTCGACGAGGGCGACGGCGATCCGATAGCCGTATCCGCGCCTGAAGCGATCAGCGGCTGGCCCGTTGCTCCATCGGCAGCGCCTGAGGAGCTGCACCGCGACGGCGGTCTGATACTCCGTGGGGCAGGACTGGGCCGCAATGCCCATTGTCCGGATTTGGCGAACTACCGTCGACATCCACCGCAGTTTCGACGCCGGGCCGGAAGGCCCTGGAGGGTGGCGGAACGCGGCCGGCAAGTAGAGGCGTTCGATTTCGGCCTGCCACGTTGGATCGCCGAACCGCGTCGCCTCGGTCCCATCAGGAAGCTCGAAGGCAAGCCATGTTTCCAAAGCGGCAAGGTCGGCAGTCATTGGGCCCTTCGTCACCGACGCCAGGTCGATCAGGATCGCTTGGCCGTTCCGGACCCGGATGTTCTCTCCATGCAGGTCGCCGTGGATTGGAGACTGGCGCCAAGTCTGGTTGAGGGCAGATAGCTTCATCCAAAGGTTTGCGGGCGTGACGGCGATGCCAATTTCCGCCGCCTTTTCGACGTAGCATTCGTCGATCAGATCGGGATTCCAGATCCCCGCGTTCCGCATCGCCGCGGCAACCGAGCCCAATATGGGGTCACTTGCATATCCTTGGTCACGCCACCCGCGTAGCGTCTCGTCGATCAGCGCGGTCACCGCCTGCGCAGCCACTTCCCGCTGGGCGAGATCCCACAGGGACTCGGATTTATCCACAAAGTTGCCAATGAGCAGACTGCGCTCGGCTCCGGGCACGAGCGCGTGGATGTTCGGGCGCAGGCCAAAGGGAATGAAACGATCCGCATAGTCCCGGTAGTTGGCGTACTCGCGGGCGATCTTGTCGCTGCGATCCAGCTTCACGAACGAAGGCTGCGGCCAGACGCCAGCATCGGATCCGTCCATCGTCATGTGCGCCGCGAACACCCGGGCGGCCGACTTGCCCCCAGTGAGTTCGACCAGAGTGACCTGGCTGCAACGATGGAAGGCACGTTGGAACAGCGGTTCGTCGACCTTGCGGATAGGTTCCCGGTCATCGGCGATGACGATCTCCAGATCGACCCGCGGGCTTGGTCCAGCCGCGTGGCGCGCGATGCCCTCCGCCAGAGCGGCGGCAGGAGGCGCGGTTCGGGCGCGCACGCCGACCAGCTTGAGCGCATCGCCAGCCAGAGTCTGAACGCGGCCCAGCGTCGCGTCGTCCGGCGAAGCCAGTTCGAGCCGCACGCCATAGTCGGTCAACATGCGTGCGTGCGCGGCGACCCAGTCGCAGTAGGGCTCGACCCCCGCAGGCGGAAGGCAGAGTAAAACGGCGCGTAGCCTCTCCACTGGAATTCGGTCACTGTTGAGTATAGCGACACGGACCACGCACGAACGATTCTCGAGCTCCCGGACGACCGGAGCGTCGACCGTCGTGCCGAAACACATCACTTCTCGGCGTTCAGCGTCCATTGCCGCCCCCCTCGGGCCGGACAGGCAGCGGCCAGGACGTGCCCCTGGCGAGTGCTCCGTGGGTCGAACAGACGATGCATTCCGGGGTGGCGCGCGCGACGGTCGGCCTGACCGTGCCCCGCACGCCGTCGTACAACTGGAACCGCGCCTGCGCCGGAACCGGCGTCACCGCACCGAGGAACATGGTGACGGCCAGCGACGCCATAGTCGAGTTGAGCGAGATCACCGCCGGCTGAGGCTCTTGAACGCCCTGAA
The DNA here is from genome assembly GCA_001897995.1 of Alphaproteobacteria bacterium 65-37. Classification (GTDB taxonomy): domain Bacteria; phylum Pseudomonadota; class Alphaproteobacteria; order Reyranellales; family Reyranellaceae; genus Reyranella. The sequence goes on from MKRV01000196.1 coordinate 29,461, forward strand.
CATAAGGATCGGCCGCACGCTGAACCGGCGTCATCATCTCGCGGCGGATCTGCTCGCCATCGAGTGCGCGGGTGCAACTGAGGCAGGTCAGGCCGGGCGCCAGCATTTGGACGCGTCCGTTCACATACTCTACTCCGGCCGAGCCCACGGTAATGCTTACCCCCATGTCGATGGTAGGCACGAGGTGCTGGTAGGCCACCTGGCCCACGACGGCCCGGCTCGCGTGGGAGTCGGTGCAAAGGAAGGCAAAGTCGAAGGCGGGCAGCGTCCTGGCGACGCTGTCGTCCACGACGTCCGCACGCACCGCATGGACGACGGCATTCGGATTAATGGCCAGCACCGTACGGCGCGCTACCTCCACCTTCGGCGTCCCGACGTCCGTGGGGCGGGCGCCGACCAGGCGGTTGAGGTTCGTCTTGTCCACCACATCGGGATCGATGACCGTGATGTCTCGGATGCCAAGATGGGCGAGCTGCTGTAGAACGACCGACCCCGTGCCGCCGGCGCCGACGACGATGACTCGCAGCCTGGAAACGACCGCTTGGCCTGGGGCGCCGAACGCCCGAATCTGACGGTCGTGAGCCGCGTCGCTCGCCGCGATGCCGGTATCTGATAACAGCCGCACCGTCTCGCCTACCTCCCAGACCGCGACGTCCATGCCGCCGCCGAGCTGGCGGCACCGGCAGCCGTGCCGACCGACGACGAGGGCGAGGTGGTCGATGCCGGGCGCCCGGCGATCCAGATAGGCCTTGATCTCGATCTCGCCGGCATCGTCGATCCTGGAGAAGGACGGCACGCCGTCAGCGAATGGATGGGTATGCGCGAGGACAATGCCCAACCCCTGCCCACGGGCGCGGTTGGCGACCTCGACAAGGAAGGCGGGCTTCAACACGGCCGCAACCGCGTCGCGTCGTTCATAGGCGCCGTCGGGTACCAACTCTGCCTCGGCCACGACCCAGGAGCCACATGCCTGATTGGCGTGGGTGTAGGCAATGGCGCACGTCTCGGTCTCCGTTTCGCGCATCATGAGGCCGTGGAACGTGGTGAAAGCCGGCGCGGCGAATCGGAGGCCGCTCATGACGGCTGCCGCATGCGTTCAAGGATTGTGTTCATCCAGCTCGACAGGGTGTCGCGGTTTGGATCCCACGAGCCGGTCAGATGCCAGGAGAACCAAAGGCCTCCCTGGCCGACCTCGGGGATCGGGTTCGCCCCGGAGTTCTTGGGCGCCCCGCCCCCCGCGAGGGTCAGCCCGGCGTCCGCCCAGAAGCAGTCGAGCGCGGCGAAGGGATAGGCCGGCGGCACCAGGAAGCGGATGCTCGTCGCGGCGGCCGACCACCCCGGGGGAAGCGGGACATTGGGAACCTCGACGAGGGTCGTCCCGCTTCCGAGCCGGGTCGCATTCACCGTCCCGAAGCGCTGGCGCATCTGCTCCAGCTGGCGGTCCAGGATCGGGTTCATCAGCCGAAGTTCGCCTTGGGGACCGACGAGAAACGTCGTGCGGGCTTAACGTCGAGCTCGACGCTCTCGTCATCGGCGATCACGCGATCGGGGTCGTGGCCGTGGCCCTCGAGCACGAGGTCGTGCGTCGGATCCCAGTTCGGCACCCGCGCCTTGATCTGCAGCCCGGTCAGGCTGTGCTCCTTGGTCTCGTAGCGGACGCCGTTCACGAAGAAGACGTAGAGCTTGGGCTTCGGCGCAGTGATAAAGGCCTCGGTGCCGCTGCCACCGAGGTCGGCGCTCCCGCCCTCGGGGATCAATTGGTCGGTGCCGCCGCGAACCTCGAGAAAGACCGCCTCGTCGTGCGAGATGCCCGACAGGAGGCGAAGGGCGTGCTCGGGGATGGCGGCGGTGCCCCAAGCCAGGATGCGCCCGTTCAGCGCCGCGCGGAACGTGCGGTCGGTCGAGAAGGCGATGAAGCGCTCGGCGCCCTTCGCGCGCAGGTCGATCTTCTCGTCAGGCCGGATGTCCTCGAAGTCGCCGGTCGGCAGGATGTTGAACAGGCTGAACGCCTCGGCGGGTCGCAGACCGCGCTTCTCGAGGATCTGACGGCCGAGCGGCACCGGATCGTCCAGCGTGAGGGGCTGGAAGTCGACCGAGTCGAGCGCGAACGTGACGCGGTAGGCCGCCCCGTGCCCGCCCTTCCGCTGGCCGTCCGGGTCGAAATCCTGGGAATTGTCCATCGAATTGTTCCTTTCCTTTGCCGCCGCGAGCGCGCGACGGCTTCTGAAGGACCAATCCCCGCCGTTTGGGCGGAACGGGAACCCTATTGAAGATTTTTTTCGAGCCTGCCCGGCGGTACGGGACCGCAGACGAAGAAAGCTGGGCAGTTGGGGCAGGTGCGCGAGGAAATCTTTTGCGGAAATCTCCCCTCGAGGATGCCCGAGACGAACCCAGAGAGGTCTTCCAGGCGCTTGGCCAGGGCGCGCGGCTTCAGTTCGAGAGGTGCGACCGTCTCGTCCGAGAGGAACACGATCTCCGCGCGGCACCTGGGCCCGGCGCGCCCGACAGCGATCGCGAACGCGTTCAGAGCCTTGCTCTTCATCAGAGTGTCGGAACGGTGGCCTGTCCTGATGTACCGGAACACCCGACCGCCGCCCGGCTCGATGACCGCCTCATTCGTCTTGACGACGATGGTCGCGCCCGGGACGTCAAACCGCAGTTCCTCCGCCGGCCCGGCCGCTCTGCCCTGACGGCTGCGCACGAAGTAGGCAATCATCGCGTCCGCTGCCTGGCGGTAACCCGCCTCGGCCGGAGTGGTCGCCAATGTCGATTCCGACCAATGCTGGTCGGTCAGGGCGGCGATCGCCGCCTGATCGAGCGGATGCAGCGGGTCAGCGGCCAACTGGTCGGTCACCGCCCGCACCACCTCGTGCATGTCCATGAACAGGGTCGACGTGCGCCGGCCGCCGGCTTCGAGCACGTGGGTATAGAAGAAGCGGCGGGGACAGCGTTCGTAGAGCGCCAGCTGCGGCGCGGTGAGCGCTGGTTCGCCGTGGAAATCAACGCCGATCGGCAGGTCGGGCTGTTCGTCACTGCCGGGATGCGTGATCGCGACGTCCGTGTGCAACAAGTCAGATCCCAACCGTGCGATGAACGGCGACGGTCGCCGGCTCTTGCCGTCGGCCATTCGGTCGGGTGCATAGAGGATGAGACGATCCTCCGCGCGCGAAAGGGCGACATAGAAGAGGCATTCCTGCTCCTCTCGGTGCTCCCGGTCGGTCACCTCGCGACCCCAGCTTGTTGTTCCCTCGACTAAGCCCGCCGGCGGCGGGCAGGCGAGGGCCTGAGGGCTGCGGGGCAGCGTGTTCAGGTTCATGCCCGGAATGTGCACGACGGGGAATTCCAGCCCCTTGCTCCCGTGCATTGTCATCAAACGGACTGCGTCGATCCCGCTTGCCGCGTCCGGCAGGTTCCTGAGATCGCGATCGTCCGAGAGGAGGACGAGTTGCCGGATACGATCTATCAGGCGCCTGATGCGCGGTCCGCCGCCGCCCGGCTGCGCCCGCACGAAGTTCATGAACTGCCAGATGGCGATGCCTTGTGCCCTGCCAGCCACATCTGTGGCCGAGGCGATCCTGGCGGCGATGCCCGCTCGATCCAGGAGGAGTAGGGCGAGGGCAGTCCACGGGTCGGATTCCGGTCCCAGTCCGTCGGCAATCTCTTTGTAGTTGGCCAGCGCAGCGTTGCCATCCTCAGAGACTTGGGGCGGGGGGGCGCCTCGGCACCAGTCGAGCGGGGCGGCCGCTTGGTTTTTCGCATGGGTCAGCACCGCAGCGGCGTCGGACAGGGACATCGCGAGCGCGGGCACCGTCGTGCGTCGAGCCAACCCCATCGCGCGGCGGTCGACCAGCAGCGATAGCCATGCGAGCAAGTCCCGGACCTCCGGTCGCTCGAAGAGGCTGCCGAGGTAAAGCACGGGAATGCCTCGCGCTTCGAGCCCCGCACCGATTTTGCCAAGCCGGTCGTTGCCGCTGCACAGCAGCGCTTGATCTCGGTAGGCGTGCCCGGAATCCTTGAGCGCCTCGATCGAAGTCACGAGGGCATCCATCTCGGCGCCATTGTCGCCGTGCACGGTTCTGAACTCCACAGATTGCCCAGATCGGCCGCGATCGGATTCGAGGTCGGGTGCGGTGGAGCCCGACACCGGCATTTCGGCAGCAAAGGCGCAATACGCGTCGACGATCTCCTTGCGCGACCGGTAGTTCACGTCGAGGCGCGACCCCGTGCTCCCAGGAAAGTCTTTTGACTTGAACCGCGCCATGTTGAAGGACGAGGCGCCGCGGAAGCGATAGATCGACTGGCGCACGTCGCTGACGCACCACAAGTTCCGTCCGTCATCCGTGAGCGCCTGCAGCAGCCTGACGCTCGCTCGATTCACGTCCTGGTACTCGTCGACGAGGATGTGTCGGAATTCTGTGCGCAGAGTGAGCCGCACGTCCTGGCGCTCCTCCAGGAACGTCACGCAGCGGGCCACTAAGTCTCCGAAGTCAACCCGACCCCGCTTGGCTTTGATGTCCTCGTAACAACGGTAGATCCGCGAAACCTCAAGCGCCTTGTCGGAGGCTTCCACGGTGGCGCCGTCGGTGGACTTCGCCATGGCCTCGGCGAGTTCTGCATAGCGCTCGTGTGATACGACCTCGTCCTGCGCACGCGAGATTGCACCGAGCACATCACGGAGCTGCATCGTTGGGTCGTACAGGTCACGGTAGTGCGTGAGCTTCAGGGAGGCGACCTGATCACGCAGGCGTGAGATGGCGTCCGGACGGTCAATAAGCCGCGGTTCGGTCGCGTAGCCCATCTCCTTGTGAAAGCGACGGATCAGGTTCAGGCCAAAGGCGTGGAACGTGCCGATCCACATCGCCGCGGCGGCTTCGGGATTCAAGGTGGCGAGCCTTGTCGACAGCTCGCCCGCGGCCTTGTTCGAATAAGTCAGCACCACAATGGAGCGGGGGTCGACACCTTCCTGGACGAGGCCCGCCACACGCGCGACCAGTGTCTTCGTCTTGCCTGTCCCGGGCCCTGCCTCGAGGAGATAAGCGCCGCCGCGATGGTTCGCGGCCTCCAACTGCCGCTTATTGAGTGGCCTGTCCGGGCCGGTCTCCGACGGAGGCAGGACGGCAGGAAGGAGCAGGGCATCGAGCAGCTGCTGCGCGACCGCAGCGAAGGGAGCCCCTAGCTTGTCGGCTATCTGGCTGGCGGACATCCCGGCTTCCAGATGGAGCCGTCGGGCGGTCGGACGCGGCAGCAGCAATTCCCGAGCGAACAGGTCCATCTGGACTTCGCGCCGAGCCTTACGGCTGTAGTCGACGATCCGCTCTTCTCCAACGGGAGCCGCCTCGGCGGGGCGAGCGGGATCGACGTCCACGGTCGCGTCTTCGATCTTATCGTCGCCAAGCGTCACATGGCCGAGTTCGTGCGCGATGAGGAACGCATTCTCGAAGTCGCTGTTCGTTCGCTCGTGCTTGATGCTCCGTGTTAGCGGATCGAAGGACGCACGGGAGCCAGCCAATAGCGGGCTTCCAGCCTCAATCGGGTTGATCTCGATGCCCCGGCGGTCGGCTTCCATCGTGACGAGCCCGAGCGGCTTCCAGGGATCGCACCCCAAGGCGACCAGCTCGTCGTGAAGTCTCGCCGCAGACTGTCGACCGATTTCGATCGCGTCCACCTGTTAGATGTCCTCCTTCAGAAGCGCCGATACTTTGTCCGCCGGGACGCCCGCCTGCGCGAGGATGGATTCGAAGTCAATCTTCTCCGTCGGCGCGCCTGGAGCCGCATTGGCCTTGTAGGAGCTGTTAGCGGCCAGGCGCGGGCTACCTTCGAGGAATACGACAAGGTCGGCGATTCCGACCTTCAGGAGCTCAGCAAGGTGCTCGAGGAAAGGGACTGGCACGCTTGCAACGTTTACCAGCCGATCTCTGAATGCAATCAGGACCGCGGAGGGGACCTCTAGCACCTTGCGCGCCTCGACATATTGGCTCGGCTGCCACGCGGCGAATGGATCGCTGATCGCCGACCGCGCAGCCGAGATCCGGCTAATCTGAGCCTCTATCCACAGCTCGTCGTCGGGCGTGATCGATCTCTCACCCGCACACTCCCTTTGGAGGTTGAGTTGGTGCGCGTAGTCGACGAGCGCGTCCGCAAGCTCCGGATATTTGACGAGAAATTCCGCCAAGGCAGCGGTGCTCTCCCTGTAGGCAGCGGCGAACTGGTCGAGGACCTGCGAGCTCGTGATTGGCCGGTTCACTTATCTTCTCCCAATCGGAGCGCCTTACGCAGTGCCCTGATCGCATCTCGACGCCGGTTCCAAACTGTCTTCGCATCGCGGCCGATTGCGCGACTAATTGTGGGGACGGTGGGGTCGTCCGAGTGGGTCTGGATGTTGGCGAGCAGCATTGTGATGACCTCTTTTTGTTCTGGTTTCAGGCGGTCAATCTCCTCCAGAAGCCGTTTCCGGAAAATTGGATCGAAAAGAAATGCGTCATCCGGTTCGTCGAAGCTGCCTGCGGCCCGTTCGACGTACTCGGGCAACTCGCCACTTTCGGGGTCGCCTTCGAGTACCTCGGTTCGCCTCGTCCGAGCACGGATCTGTTTAGCCGGTCGCATCCGCAGCTTTGCAACGGCTTCGTCGAAATGTACCTCGTAGAAGTCCATCCGGTCGCCGCCCGCGCGGTCGAGGGTCACCAAATCCACAAATCTGCCTCGGACAATGTCCTCCAGGTCGCTGGCCGCTCCGTCCACGATTACAACTTGCCCCTCAACCCGCTCGCTTCTCGGCAGGGCGAGTAACAACCGGCGCAGCACCATGCGGTATAGGGCATTGAAGCGTTGCTCGTTGTTGTCTGATCGTGTCCGGCGCAGGAAGTGCATCAACGTTTCCGGCCTGATGAAGTCGGGATGCGACCTGTTCGTAATCCGGGCCCGCTCTAGGAAGTCTTCAAAAGCGAGCTCGGCCACGTTGACGATCTCGTTCTCGACTTCGGGCATCCTCCGGTACGGTGTTCCGTCCGGATAGGTTTTGGTGAGCGGCAGTCCCGCGTCCGCCATCGCCCTTCCTTCAATTGAGGAGATGTCTTCGGTCATGTCAGGCTGCACTCCGAGTGCACGCCCGCTCCCACGACCGATCGGGCGATGGCGACGAGATGTGGATGGTGGGTAAAGAACATCACCTGAGTCGACCGTGCTATGTCGGCCAGCACATTGAATCCTGCTTCGGCCCGTTCATCGTCGAAGTTGACGAACAGATCATCAGCAAGAAATGGCAGGTTAACGCCCGACTTAACCGACTGCTCCAGAGCTGCAAGCCGAAGTGCGAGGAACAACTGATCGGCCGTGCCGTCGCTCATGTACTGGACCTCGACCAGGGTGCGTCCGTCGTCCCGCATGCCCAAGAGCCGCGGTGTTGTCCCTTCGCTGTCGACGCGAAGCGTTGCGTAACGGCCGACGGTGAGAGTCGAGAATAGCTCTCCGGCTCGGAGAAGCAGAGGGTCCTGGTGTCTTTCGCGATACTGCTCGATCGTCCACTTTAGAGTGATTGCTTGAGCTCTCTTCAGGATGTAGTGCTCTGCAAGGACCTCCAGCTCGGAGCGGGCCTGTTCGGCATCCGCTGCAGCATCGGCCGCGGACGTCCCTCCAACTTCAAGATTTGCGAACATTCGCCTCGCGTCACCGTGCGTGGCTGCCGCCTCATCAACCTCCGCATTGAGTTGGGTGAGCTTGGAGTTGAGCGAGGAGACCTGTCTGGAGAGCTCATCGGTATCGGCAGTGGAGGCGGCAGCGACGAGGTCATCGAGGGCGAGACCATCGCCGTCGGCGACGATGCGTCGCTCCGTTTCAGCAAGGCCCTCGAATAGCGATCGCCTAGCCCGGGATCGTTCGATAGCGGCACTGAGGGCTGCTCGGTCCATCGCAAGCGTATCTCGCATGATCGGCGCCAGGGCTTCTTCCGCAGCGCGCAGTTTCGCATCTGCCTCGTCAATTTCTTTGGATCGGCGATCCTCTTCCAGTTCGAGCGTTTCGATGACTTTAGCGGCCGACCTGGCTTCCGCCAGCCGTTCGCGGAGCATGCGCAGACGCGCAGCCGGATCGGAAGGCAGTAGGTCAAGCCGCTCGGCAACGGCGTCAACCCGTGAGGCGTGATCGTGTGCGTCCCGCTTGATGCCATCTATTCGGCGACGCAGCTGCGCCTGGTTTATGGTCGCTCCGCGAAGTTCCTCGATCAGGTCGAGCACCGCTCCGCATGTCAGCACGTCGAGCTGGAGCCCGGCCTCTGCGAGCGCGGCGGTCCATGCCGCATCGTTGTCGGCCGCCGTCGCATTGATACGCTGGACGCGACGGTCAAGCGCAGCAGAGTCTCTCTCGACTTGATCCAACTCTGCTTGTGCGAGCCGCCGTTGCTGCGCCGCCACTTCACCTGCCCGACGCTTGCGCTCTGCGATGGCTAGGAGCGGTGCCAGAGCGGATGTATCGGCGGTTCTAGGATTCCCGAGCGCAGCGGATAGCGCAGCGCGGGCCACGTCCCTGCGAACGGCGACTGCGTCAACCTCTGTCGCCAGCCTGCCGTGCTCAAGCTGTGCGCCCTCGGCTACCTCACGGTCGGCCTGCCAAGCGTTGAAGCGTACCGGCTCGAGTGTCGGCAGGCCAGATGAGGCCAGCCGCTTGCTCCAGCGGTCCAATAGCGCCTCTCGGCGGCGCGTGGCGTCTGCGGCGCCCACCCCGGCTTGGGCGCCTTGAAGTTCGTGTGATGCCCTGGTCTGCTCTAGGAGGGACAAGCGGCTAGACGCATCGGCGAGTGCGAAGCGGCGCTCCATTCTCTCGTCTACGCGCGCGACGCTCGCCTCAAATTCGGCCACGATATTGGCGGGCGAAGAAAGTGGTGCACCGCTGAGTACATGCTCTCGTATAGGGGTCCAGCGCGTCGTGCGTTCTTCTTGCGCCGAGGCAATCTCCTCGGGCGAAACCGCTGATCCCGTGACGATGCCCTCGATTTCAAGCGACACCCCAGCCGACTCGTTACGCGAACGCTGGACCTTCTCCTCTTCGCGTCGGATCTCCGCGGCAAGCTCCGAGAGTTCATCGCGCACCCCCTCAATCTCCACGGCAGCGACCTTGGGTAGCCTGCGGAGTTCCTCTATGGTGCCGATCCAAGGCGTCAGTCGGTCGAGCGCGGACAGAGCCGTTCCCTTGGCGACTTCCGCCGCTCGACGGGCGGCCTCGCACCTGGCATCGGCATCGGCGCCAAGAGTGCGAGCTGCATCGACCGCGTCGACGAGCGCTTCGGCCACTTCGTCGATGCCGGCCGCGTCAAGCTTGGCCCTGGCCCGTTGGCGCCGCTCCTCGAGTTCCGCCCGGTTCTCCTCGATTTGGGACTTACCAGCGGCCGTCTCGCCATGCTTCCGAGCCAGATCGCGCAGACGGGTTGCGACCGCTCGAGTCGGCACTGCGTTTGCGTTCTGGCCGGCCTCGGTACGCAACTCGTTAATCGCCTTCTCGGCAGCCGCATGCTCGGCCTCGAGCCGGACAACATCGCGTGCTGCCTTCTCGCCTGCGCCTGACTCCGAGACCAGGTCGTCGATCTCGTCGGCGTAAGCCAAGACCGCAGGATCGGCCGGAATCTTTGCCTTCCGCTCACCCGCGTCGCGCAGAAGCTGCTCGGCCGCCGCTTTGGCTCGCTGAGCATTGTCGGCGTCGAGAATGACGGCCTCAGCGGAATCCTCGCGTGCCTTTCCGATATCCAAAACGTGTTCGAGAGGCTGCAGCTCCTCCAACTGCTCTCCGCGACGTCGAACGAGAGGCGCCACACGACGGATGCGTTCCGCCACCCTCAGCTCGACCTGCACTCGGTCGCGTTGATCGCGCGCTCTGTCGAGAGCGGTGGCTGCGCGATCCCTGGCTGCCTTCGCGTCCGACCAAGTTTTGGGCTTGAGAGCCACGTCGCGGACGATCTTCGTCTTCTCCGCGAGTTCACGCTGAGCTTGGGTGAATGAGCGACGCGCGGCAGCCTGAGGGCCCCAGATGGCGTCGGCCTCGCCTTCGAGCCTCCTCAGCTCGTCCGAGATGCCGGTGAGTCCTGAGCCTGCCGCGAACAACGTCCGCCCGAGGTCGTTGCGGGCCTCGACCATGGCCATGCCACCCGACCGCAGGGCCTCCTGATCCAGGCTGAACAAGAGGCCAAAGGTCTCCCGCTTTTGTCCCTTGAGCATCGCGAGCAGTGGGGCCTCGTCGATGGCCGCATCCTCGGCGTCGAGCAACGTTCCGCTCGTTCCCTTCTTGCGCCGGCACTCGAGAACACGGCCATCATCCTCCAACACCGCTCCGACACGAAGCAAGGTGTAATCGAAAAGGAAGTTGTAAGGTGAACGCTGAGGAAAGCCGAAGAGAAGGTCCGACACGGCGGCCAACGAGGTGGTCTTACCAGCCTCGTTGCCGCCGTAGATGACGTGGAGGTCCGGGAGGCCGGCATGGAAATTGAGCTGCTGGTTCTCAAAGCGCCCATACCGTTCAAGCGTTAGGCTGGAGAAGCGCATCTCTCAGCCCTCACCGGTCAAGCGGGAGCGTAGGGCGATCGCCGCAGTTCGAAGCACGGCAGACCAGTCACCGTCAACTGCGGAGCGGCGTAGTTCACCTTCGTCAGGCAGACCGAGATGCGTTTGGACGGCGAGCATAAATTTCTCGAGATCGGCAGCAAGAGTTTGGGCCAATCCAGGGTCCGAGGACGCCTCGCCAATTAACTGCGATAGGTCGTCTCCGATGGAATAAGTAGCGCTGGGTGGCTCGGTTGCAAGAACCATGACCTTCTCCACGTGGAGATCGGGCGAGATCGAGGTCGCGATCGCGCGAGCGTCATCACGTAGTCCAGCAGCGCGATCGTTCAGCGCTCCAGCCGCAGGAGTCGATCCCACGAGGGAGAGGCGCACGATCAGGGGGAGGCCTGATCCATTGTCTTCCTGGACTCGTGTAAGCACTGACCTCATCAGCTGCGTGACATCCGCTGAGGCCCCAGAGCAATCGATCTCAGCGCGGACCCAACGAATGACGTCGAGATCAATCCGCTCAGCCGCGGTCACGGCACGGTCCGAGACCGACACGAGTACGGCACCCTTGGCGCCGGTCTCCCGGATCGTCCGTCCCTGAATGTTGCCGGGGAAGACGGCATATGGATCAGAGCAAGCGATTTCGAACTCATGGACATGTCCAAGCGCCCAATAGTCGTATCCCTTTGCGCGTAAATCATCGATGCTACAGGGGGCGTAGCTGGCGTGCCCTGGCCGACCTGCGAGGGCGGTGTGGAGCATGCCAATATTGAAAGCGTGCGGTTCGGGTGCGGGATAGCCCAGCACAAGGTTCTCGCTGACTACCGGCGTAGAGAAGCCTTGGCCATGAATCGCGACTGCAAGATCGGGAAGGAGGTGTGTTTCCGCTCGTCGGCTGCCGAACTGGCGTACGTTCGGCGGCCATGGAACGGTCCGCGTTATCACGGAGGCCGCGTCATGGTTTCCGGACAAGATGAAAGCTGGGATACCGGCCTGGCCTAGCCGGCCCATGGCATGGGAAAAGTAAAGGCCGGTGCCCATGTCCCGCCAACTGCCGTCGAAGAGATCTCCGGAAATTATCACAAAGTCGACCGCCTCGGCGATGGCACGCTGGATGAGGTTGTCGAAGGCCGACCTTGTCGCGCGTCGTATCTCATCGACAGGCAGTCCTTCATAGCGAGATAGGCCGTGAAGCGGGCTGTCGAGATGAATGTCTGCGGCGTGCAGAAAGCGAAAATCGGTCAATGGTAAGTCCCCCTCGGCGGGAAGTTGCCCAATTCCCGCGGCCCCATGGCTATCATGCCGTAGGAGGCATCCTGTCACAACAGCGCGAGCATCATTCGATCCGATGCAACCGAGGCAGCGCAAAGGAAGAGGACAGCGGCCGCAGCAACCTGACTTTAGTGGCAATTGTCGTTGCTTTCGGCGCGAGCGGCAAAAGACGGTGACGGGTGAAGTTGAGCTGGGTACAGGCACGAGCATCACCTACAACGCCAGACAGCTGCGTCGAGTCGGCAGCCGTATTGGCGTCGTCGAACGAGTGCAGCACGGCGGCCGTTGTGTGCGGTCGCGAATTTCGACTTTTTCAGTCTCATGATTGTAGGTGAGGACATAAGTCTTACCTGACATGTTTACCCACGGCATGTTGGCAGGCCTGTCGGCGAAGAGCGGGCGGAAGCGGATGGAATCGGGCTCGCCGCTGCAGGTGATCCCGCCGGGCAGCGCCGGGCAAGCCTGCGCCACTTGCTCCCGCGTGGACCTCCTCGACGGGCCTCCTAAAAAGGGCGTACCGCTCATCCAGGCGCAACCGCCCACGCAAAGTTGAAGAGTGTCAGAAAAGCGAGTAGGTTTCTGACAGACAACGGCCATGCAGCGCTTGACCGAGCAGATTCTTGAGCATGCGACGCGGCTGCCAGAGGGCACGCCAGTCGCGGCTAAGAGCTTGCTTCACTTTGGCAATCGCGCCGCGGTGGACCAAGCCTTGTCGCGCTTGGCCGAGCGGCGGCAACTGATCCGAGCCGGACGTGGTGTTTACCTCCTGCCGGTCATGAGCCGGTTGGGCACCCGAACACCATCGGTGGAGCAAGCGGTCGAGGCGGTCGCCGCCCAGCGCGGCGAGGTGATCGTCTTGAGCGGTGCGGCCGCCGCCAACAGTCTTGGGCTCACGACACAAGTGCCAGTTCGGCCGGTCTATCTGACGTCGGGCCGCACCCGGAAGATGAGCCTCGGCAAGCAAATCGTCGAGCTTCGCCATGCACCTCGCTGGCAGCTCACCATGCCTCATCGACCAGCAGGTCAGGCGGTGCGAGCGCTTGCTTGGCTCGGACCGGAGAGGGCTGAGGCCGCGCTCTACACCCTGAAGCAGCAGCTTACGCCCGCCGCTTTCAGTGAGCTGGTGGCGGTGGCGCCTCAGCTTCCGACTTGGCTCGCTCGCAGCGTGGGGAAGGTCGCGCATTCGATGCGCTCATGGCGCGCTCTACCGAGATCGCGGCAAGAGCCAACGGCGCGGCAAAATAAGAGAGGGGAGGTTGATGCGGATCAAAGCAGTCGAAATCGAAAACTTCCGACTTCTGCGAGACGTCTCGGTAGGCTTGGAGGATCGCACTACGCTGATCGTAGGGCGGAACAATAGCGGAAAGACCTCGATTGCAGAGCTGTTCCGACGACTCCTCGGCGAGAAGTTACCGTCGTTTAGGATGGAGGATTTTTCCCTCGGGAGTCACGAGTGCTTTTGGACAGCGTTCGGAGCCTCCCTGGAGGGCGCCCCTGCGCCGGCCGTGGCCGCACTCCTTCCAGCCATCAAGATCACAATCGACATCACCTATGACGTCAATGCTCCCGACCTTGGCCCGCTGAGCGACTGTATCGTCGATCTCGACCCGAACTGTAGCGACGCAAGGTTGATCCTCACCTACGGTCCCCGGCCGACCGCATCGGCCACGCTCTTCGCGGACCTCACGGTCGGCGAGGATGTGGCGCTCAATCGTCTGGCCTTGTTCCGCGCGCTGGGCAGCCGCGTGGCCAGCGCTTACACCGCATTGCTGGAGGCGGTGGACCCCAACGATCCCACCAACCGAAAGTCGCTGGAGCCGAAAACGCTCACCACGCTAATCCGAGGCGGCTTTATCAATGCTCAGCGCGGATTAGACGACGACACCCACCGCGAGCGGGACGTTCTGGGTAAGGTCGTAGAGGTGCTCTTCCAGTCGGCGCTTACCGATCCCGTCGATCCCGGGAAGCGGACCACGGCCGAGCAGCTCAAGACGGCGGTGGAGCAAATCCAGGCCGACCTGCACGCCGGCTTCAATGCGAAGCTCACTTCGCTCCTGCCGACGTTCGACCTGTTCGGCTATCCTGGCCTTTCCGATCCCGGCCTTGTCACAGAAACCAGCTTCGACGTCGACAAGTTGCTGAACGATCACACCAAGGTTCGCTACGTCGGCGTCAACGGCATGACCCTGCCCGAAACTTACAACGGGCTCGGCGTGCGCAATCTGGTCTATATGCTGCTCCAGTTGTTGCGGTTCTTCCGCGAGTATCAGGCCACACCGACGACCGCCGGTGTGCATCTGATCTTCATTGAGGAACCTGAAGCCCACCTGCATCCCCAGATGCAGGAGGTCTTCATCCGGCAGCTCGATCAGATCACCGGCGCCTTTGTCACCCAGCTCAACGAGAACAGGCCCTGGCCGGTCCAGTTCGTCGTAACCACCCATTCTCCGCATATGGCAAACGAAGCGCGGTTCGAGGCCATGCGTTATTTCCTATCGGTTCCGGATGGGGAGGGCACGCGCTGTTCGGTCGTGAAGGATTTGCGCAAGGGCATGGGCGGCGCGCCCGAGCCCGATCGCGAGTTCCTGCATCAATATTTGACCCTGACGCGGTGCGATCTGTTTTTCGCCGACAAGGCCGTCCTAGTCGAGGGCACGGCGGAGCGCATCCTGCTTCCGGCGATGATCCGCAAGACCGACAGTACCGCCGCCGGTCAGCTGCAGCTCGGCAGCCAGTATCTCACAGTGATGGAGGTGGGCGGCGCCTATGCGCACCGTTTTTTCGATCTTCTGTCGTTTCTCGAATTGCGCACCCTCATCATCACCGACATCGACGCGGTGAAGCCAAACGATGGCGGAAAGCGGGTCGCCGTGCCTGTGGCGGAGGGTTTATTCACTAGCAACGGGTGCTTGAAGGCCTTGTTTGGGGACGACGTTTCACCGGAGGCTCTGCTAGGAAAGACCGCGGCTGAGAAGACAACCGGCATTCGGCGCATCGCTTTTCAAGTACCGGAAGCACAGGGCGGACCGTGCGGTAGGAGCTTCGAGGACGCCTTCATCTTGGCCAATCCTGCACGCTTTCCCCTTGGCGATGGCGACCAAGCGCTTGCGGCCTATTCGCTCGCTAGTGATCAAAAGAAGTCCACCTTCGCGCTGGAGCACGCGATCGAGCAGACTGATTGGAATGTTCCCCAGTATATCGCCGAGGGGCTGCGCTGGCTGGCGGAAGGCAATCCCGCCCCCGCGGAACCCGTTCCGCCGATCGCAGTCGAGATCGTCGCAGACGCCGGAGGCGTCGCGGTGAATGTGGCCGAGGTTGTCGACAATGGCTGAGGAAGCGGAAAATCCCGCAGACGCCGCCGGGCGCATCGCGCTTGCGCGGATGTTTGCCTGTCTCGACGAGGGGCGCAGCTTTCGTCTGGAGGCCGGCGCCGGTGCCGGAAAGACCTACTCGCTCGACAAGGCGCTTCGCCGCCTGATCGATCGTCGGGGCCCCGAGCTTCTTCGGCGCGGCCAGCAAGTCGGCTGCATCACGTACACCAACGTCGCCAAGGACGAGATCATCTCCCGCATCCAGGCCCATCCGGCCGTGCGTCCTGAGACGATCCACAGCTTTTGCTGGTCCATCCTGCAGGACTTCCAATCGACGCTCCGCGCGCTCGTCGCCACTCTTGAGGGTTGGGCGGAGCGTCTCGAACCTATTGGAGGCATTGGTGCCCGCCGTGTCCATTACGAGCTGGGATACCCCAGCGTTGGCGACCAACAGGTGACGCTTCGGCATGATGACGTTTTGGCGCTGATGATCCACGCGCTTGCCTATCCTAAGTTCCGATCGGTCCTAGTGGCCCGCTATCCCATTCTTCTCATTGACGAATACCAAGACACCGACGCCGCCTTCGTCAATGCGATCAAGGCGTGGTTCCTGAACACGGGCCAAGGCCCGCAGCTAGGCCTGTTCGGCGATCACTGGCAGAAAATCTATGGCGAGGGCTGCGGTCTGGTCGAGCACGCGGCGCTGGAAGTCATCGACAAGAATGCGAACTTCCGATCCACCGACTCAATCGTCCAAGTTCTCAATCGAATGCGGCCGGCGCTGCCACAAATGGTGCGTGATTCCGCCATGCCGGGCGAAGCGCGCGTGTTTCACACCAATCTCTGGCCCGGCGCCAGGCGGACCGGACAAGGTGGTGGGCACTGGACAGGCGATACAAGCCCCGAGGCGGCAAAGGCATATTTCGCGCACATCAAGCATCGGCTCGCGGCCGAGGGCTGGGACCTCGCGGTCGGCAAAACCAAGATTCTCATGCTCAGCCACAGCGTCCTTGCGCGCGAGCAGGGCTATTCAAGCATCCCGCAGATCTACGGCCAGTTCAACGATCCTTGGCTGAAGAAGGACGATCCCCACATCAAGTTTCTGGCCGACCAGTTGGAGCCGGCTTGCGCTGCCTTCGAGGCGAAGCGCTACGGCGAAATGTTCGAATGCTTCGGAACCGGAACGCCTAAAATCCGTACGCACGCGGACAAGGTGGCGTGGTCGGATGCCATGACTGCACTGATCGCGCTGCGAATATCGGGGACGATCGGCGAGGTTGTCGACTTCATCGCTGCTCAGCCGCACATGCGCCTCCCCGAGCCGGTGGAAGAAGCGGAGCGACGACTGGCCGACGCCGGCCCCGAACCGACGGAAGGGGAGTCCCGGCGCATTACCCAGCTTCGGAAGCTGCGTGTGGTCCCCTATACGGAACTCATCGCCCTCGACCGTTTCATCGACGGGCACACCCCGTTCGCCACCAAGCACGGCGTGAAGGGCGCGGAGTTCGAGAATGTGCTGGTGATCGTCGGTCGCGGCTGGAACAAATACAATTTCGGCCAGATGCTCGAATGGATCGAGGCCGGTCCGCCTGTCGGCAGGACTGAGTTCTTCGAGAACAACCGCAATCTGTTCTACGTGGCATGCTCCCGGCCCAAGATCCGCCTCGCTCTCCTGTTTACGCAGGTGCTTAGTGCAAACGCGATGGCGCAGCTCAGGGCTTGGTTTGGTGCCGACAACATCGTCGCGTTGCCGGCGGAGCCGGTCGCGGTGCCAGCATGAATATCGCCCAGCATTTGGCCGAGGTCGTCGGGTGTTCGGGGGATGCCAGGTGAAGGCGAAGTGGCGGTCCTCGTAGACTTCGGTGGCCTGTCCTCCGTCGCTGACCGTGAGCCGATCCGGCTCGAAAGCGACCCATCCGAAGGCGAGCCTTTCTTCGGGCTCGACCCCGGCCCCGCGGGGACGCCGACCGGCCGCGAACAGGTTGGTCATGTCGATGCGGAAAACGGCGACCCTAACGAACGAACCGGACGCTGGTGCAATCGGAAGGACTGCGGGAATCGTGCATTGTTGATGAAATTGCGACCACCAATGAATGTCGGTCTCGGTGGTTGCGGGCCCCGCGCTTTGGGCTTAGGCGGCGGCCTGAAGAAGCAAGTTAAGCTGGTTGCGCTCCCCCGCAACCAAATCAAGCCGCCCCCAGGGGCGGCTTTTTGCTTTTACTACTCTCAACCCGGGCACTCACTCGACCGGCTTGTTGTCGACGATGATCTCTTGCAGCGTGTCGAAGATCGCGTTCGCGGCAGGCGAATAGGGAGGGGGCGAACGGGTCAGCCAGAAATTGAGCGCGAGCGGGAAATCGACGATGCGGCTCGCGCGCACCACTCCAGCCTGCAGTTCTTCGCGCCACGACGACAATGGATTGATGGTCGCCCCGACGCCGGCGACGACAGCGGCATGCATCAATGCAACAGAGTCGATTTCGGCCACGATGTTCGGTGTCTTGGCGGCCTGACGGAACGCGGCGTCGTACAGCGTGCGCAGTGTCTGGCGAGGACTCGGCAGCAGCAGGTGCAAGGTGCCGATCTCGGCAAGTCGCATCGCAGCCGGTAATTCGAAGCTCGACGGGCTGATCAGATGCAGATCTTCCTTGTACATCGGCGTCGAGGTGACGCCTGCTCGCGTCTCGTCGCGCAGCAGCGCGGCGAGATCGAGCTGTCCGGCGATCACACGCTCCGTCAGTTCACCGGTCATGCCTTCGAGGATGAGAAGACGGACCTGCGGGAAGCGCTGACGCGCGAGGGTCAGCAGCGGCACGCCGAACAGCCCTGCCGTGCCGGCCGTAAAGCCAATGGCGACGTTGCCGGACAGTATGTCCGATTGAGCTCGGACCGCCGTTCGCGCCTGTTCGACCTGGCGCAGGATGATCTGCGCCTCGCGCAACATCGCCTCGCCGGCCGCCGTTGGCCGCACGCCCGTCCGCGTCCGGTTGAACAGGCGAGCCTTGAGCTCGACCTCGAGAATCGCAAGCTGCTGGCTGAGCGACGCCTGGCTCATGCCCAGCCGCGCCGCCGCGCGCGTCAGGCTTCCGGCCTTGCAAATCTCGACGAAATATTGAAGCCGGCGGGTTTCCATTCACACACCGCAGGGCGCGGGACGTCGGTCAGAACGAGGTCGTGGAAGGGATAAAACATCCAACAAAATCAAAAGGCAAATGATTTACCTATGGAACTATCGGCACTCACTGGTTCCGCCGAGTCGGAGCCCCTCCTAGTGTGACGGAATTGCGAAGTCAGGAAGAAGAAAGCACGTGTCACGGTACGAAGGTTCAAGTGTTGCCTACGACTTTCATGTGGTGCGCGACATCGATGTCGCCATGCGGGACGGGACGAAGCTCTCTACCGATGTCTACCTCCCGGCGCTCGGCGGCAAACCACTCGAAGGGCCGTGGCCCGTGGTCGTCGAGCGTACCCCGTACGACAAATCGCGCCGCGTCTCGCATTCGCAATCGGGGCGCTTCTTTGCCCGGCGCGGCTATGCGGTGGTGATGCAGGATGTGCGTGGACGCTGGTCGTCGGAGGGCGACTTCGAGTTCCTGCGCAATGAATCGAGCGACGGCTACGACACGCTGGTCTGGATCGACGAGCAGGCGTGGAGCAACGGCAAGGTCGGAACCATAGGATACTCCTATACCGCGGCTGACCAGCAGTCGCTTGCCATAACCGATCCTCCGGGCCTCGTGACGCAGCAGCTATTCGATGGCGGCTACAACTATTTCACCAAGACATTCCGCCATCGCGGTGCCTGCGAATACGCGATCTTCCTGCAATACGTCCTGCAGATGGCGCGGCAAAGCAAGGAAGCCGCGGCTGACGCCGAAGTCCGTGACGCTCTGGATCGCATGTGGGCGAACCTTGGCAAGTGGGTGCGGCGTCTCCCGCTTCGGCGGGGAGAATCCCCGCTGCGCCTGCTGCCGAAATATGAGAACTGGTTCTTCGACATGCTGACGCGGTCCGACTACGACGCGTATTGGAAGGATCCCAGTCTCAATCTGGAGGAGGCGATCGACCGCTATCCCGATATCCCGGTGTTCCTCGAAACGGCGTGGTACGGCCATCACATAACCGCGACGCTGACCAAATATGCCGAGATGCGCCGTCGCCACCACACGCCGAAGAAGCTGCTTGTCGGCACGTGGACGCACGGCATGGAGCACTTCGTGGAATCGTGGGCGGGCGAGGTCGATTTCGGCCCCGAAGCCGCGCTGGAGAACGTCAACGACCTGCGACTGCGCTGGTGCGATCAGTATCTGAAGGGCCTCGACACGGGCCTCGAGCGCGAGCCGCCGGTGCGCATCTTCGTGATGGGAGGGGGGACCGGACGGCGCAACTTGCAGGGGCGCCTCGATCATGGCGGTCGCTGGCGCGACGAGCAGGACTGGCCGCCGCCCGGCATGCAGCCGACGCCGTACTATTTCCATGGCGACGGCAGCCTCTCGACGGAGAAGCCCGCCAAGGAGGCGCTGCCGAGCGGCTTCACCTTCAATCCGGCCGATCCGGTCCCGACCGTCGGCGGCAATTTTCCCGAGAAGGCGATCCCCGGTCTCCTCGACGGCGGCGGCTTCGATCAGCGCGGCAGGTCCGATCTCATTCTCTGCCAGGACACGCTGCCGCTCTCGGCGCGGCGCGACGTGCTGGTGTTCCGCACGCCGCCTCTGGCCGAAGGCGTCGAGCTGACCGGCCCGCTGGTGGTGCGGCTGTGGGTCAGTTCGAGCGCGGTCGATACCGATTTCACGGCCAAGCTCGTCGACGAGTATCCGCCTAATCCCGACTATCCCGAAGGTTTTGCGCTCAACATCGCCGATGCCATCACGCGCATGCGCTATCGCGATTCGCGTGAGCGTGCCGAGCTGATGGAGCCGGGCAAGGTCTACGAGGTCCGCATCGATCCGCAGGCCACGAGCAACCACTTCGCCCGCGGCCATCGTATCCGCGTCGATATCTCGAGCAGCAACTTCCCGCACTACGACGTCAACCCGAACACGGGCGAACCGCTGGGCCTCGAGCGCCGGTCGGTCGTGGCGCACCAGACCGTCTATCACGATGCGGTACGGGCCTCGCACATCGAGCTTCCGGTCGTGCCGTCGCGAGGAAAGTGACCGGTATGCCGCCCCGGCGCATCTGCGTCCCTGACCGTTGGCCGCGATGAAGCTTTCCCTGCTTCACCGCAGCTTGAGCTGGATCATCACGCTTTGGGCGGTGACGGTGATTGCGTTCGTCGTGCTGGAGATCCTGCCCGGGGATCCGGCCCTGGTTCTGCTGGGACCCGATGCGCAGCCGGACACGCTGGCGGCATTGCGCCTGCAGCTGGGCCTCGATCGGCCGGCCTATGTCCGCTACGGCGAGTGGATCCTGGGCTTGCTGCGCGGCGATCTCGGCATCAGCTACACCTACGACATTTCGGTGCGGGAGCTGATCGGATCGCGACTGAAAGTGACGATCCCGCTCGCCGTGCTGTCGATGGCGCTGGCAACAGCGCTCGCGCTGGTCCTCGGCATCTATGCGGCGTCCCGGCACAACAAGCTCGGCGACTACGGCGTCATGGCTCTGACGCAGGTCGGCGTCGCGATTCCGAGCTTCTGGCTCGGCATGCTGCTTGTCCTGCTGTTCTCGCTCACCTTGCGCTGGTTCTCGGCCGGCGGCTTTCCGGGCTGGGAAGCCGGGCTGTGGCCGGGCCTGAAGGCGCTGGTCTTGCCGGTCGTTGCCTTGGCCGTCGCGCAGGCGGCGGTGCTGGCGCGGGTCGTGCGCGCGTCCCTGCTCGACGTGCTGGGCGAGGATTTCGTGCGGACGGCACGCTCCAAGGGCCTGACGCGTGGGCAGGCGCTGCGACGGCACGCGCTGCGCAACGCACTGATCCCGGTCGTCACCGTCATCGGGCTGCAGTTCGCCCACATGCTGGCGGGGACCATCGTGATCGAGAACGTGTTCTCGCTGCCGGGGCTCGGCCGGCTGATCTTCCAGTCGATCAACCAGCGCGACCTGATGGTGATCAAGAACGTGGTGGTGTTTCTCGCCGCCATCGTCATCACCGTGAATTTCATCGTCGATCTGTTCTATCTCGCGATCGACCCGCGCCTGCGGCAGGCGTCGTGACGGCGCTCGCCCGACCCTCCGCGTCGGCACCGCGCAGACCGCGGTTGTTGCGTTATCCGAGCCTCGCCGTCGGCGGTGCGATCGCGACAGTGGTGATCGGCATGGCGCTGCTGTCGCTGGTGTGGACCCCTTACTCGCTGATGGCGATGAACATGCGGCAGCGCCTGCAGGCACCCTCTCTGCAGCATCTGCTCGGCACCGATCAGTTCGGCCGCGATCTGCTGTCGCTGCTGATGATCGGGGCGCAGAACTCGCTGGCCGTCGGTGTCGTGGCGGTCGTCATAGGGCTGGTCATCGGCACGGCCCTCGGTCTCCTCGCGGCGGCGCGTCGCGGTTGGGTGGACGAAGTCGTGATGCGCTTCTGCGATTTCGTGTTCGCCTTTCCCGCGGTGCTGTCGGCGGTGATGCTGGCCGCGGCGCTCGGTCCGGGGACCGGCAACGCCATGCTGGCCATCGGCATCTACAACATTCCGATCTTCGCGCGTATTGCCCGCGGCGCGGCCAAGAGCGTGTGGGCGCGCGAGTTCGTCACGGCCGCCCGGACGGCGGGCAAGGGCATCATCCGCATCTCCGTCGAGCACGTGCTTCCCAACATTCTCAATATCATCGTGGTGCAGGCGACGATCTCGTTCGCGACCGCCGTCCTCGCCGAAGCCGCGCTGAGCTATCTCGGCCTCGGCACGCAGCCACCCGCGCCGAGCTGGGGGCGCATGCTGCATGAATCGCAGACCTTCCTGTCGCGTGCCGCCTACCTCTCCATCATTCCCGGCCTGACGATCGTCGTCACCGTGCTCGGCCTCAACCTGCTCGGAGACGGGTTGCGCGACCTGCTCGACCCGCGTCAGTCGGCGGAGCGCTGACATGGCCCTGCTGGAGGTGCAGAACCTGTCCATTCGCCTGGAGCGCGCCGATGAATCGGTCGATCTGGTGCGCGACGTCTCGTTCAGTGTCGGCGAGGGCGAGGTGGTCGGCGTGTTGGGCGAGTCGGGTTGCGGGAAGTCGCTGACGGCGTTCTCCGTGCTCGGCCTGCTGCCGCAGGGCATGAAAATCTCGGGCCGCATCGCCTTCGACGGCGAAGACCTGCTGACGCTCGACGAGAAGGCGCTGTGCGCGCTGCGCGGCAATCGTATCGGCATGATCTTCCAGGAGCCGATGACCGCGCTCAATCCGGTCAAGACGGTCGGAGATCAGATCGCCGAGCCGTTGCGGCTGCACAAACGCCTCGGCCGGGCGGCGGCGCGGTCGGAAGCCCGGCGATTGCTCGAGCGCATCCGTTTGCCCGATCCCACTGCGGCGTTGGATGCCTATCCCCATCAGCTCTCCGGCGGGCAGCGGCAACGCGTTGTCATCGCCATGGCGCTGGCCTGCCGGCCGAACCTGCTCATTGCCGACGAGCCGACCACGGCGCTCGATACGACCGTGCAGCGGCAGATCCTGGATCTTCTGGTCGATCTCGTCGAAG
Organism: Alphaproteobacteria bacterium 65-37; assembly: GCA_001897995.1. Lineage (GTDB taxonomy): Bacteria > Pseudomonadota > Alphaproteobacteria > Reyranellales > Reyranellaceae > Reyranella. The sequence continues at coordinate 52,185 of MKRV01000196.1, forward strand.
AGACGGACAGTGGGCTGCTGCTCATCACGCACGATATCGGCATCATGGCGGAAACGACCGATCGAGTGCTCGTCATGTATGGTGGCGCGATCGTCGAGGCGGCGCCGACGGCCGCCCTGGTGAATTCCCCGGCGCATCCCTATACGCGCGCGCTGCTGCAGGCGACGCCGCAACGGGCGCTCGGCAGCGACGCGCGGCTGGAGCCGATCCCCGGCACGGTGCCGCCGCCATCTTCCCACGATGTCGGATGCCGGTTCCGGACGCGCTGCACGCTGGCGACGGCGCAATGCGAGAAGAGCCCACCGCTGCGTGAGCTTGGACCTGGCCGTATCGCGGCCTGCTGGCGATTGGAGCAGGGCGGGGGAACGGCGCCATGACCGGGGTTGTACCGCCGAACGAGGTCCTGACGGTCGATCGCCTGCGGCTCGACTATCCGCTGCCGCGCGCGTCTCTGTTCGCGGCGCCGCGCGCCGTGCGCGCCGTGAGTGATGTCTCATTCGCCATTTCGCGCGGGCGCACCTTGGGGCTGGTCGGCGAATCGGGTTGCGGCAAGACCTCGATTGCCAAGATGGTGATGGCGATCGAGAAGCCGACGCAAGGGAACATCCGCATCCTTGGCCGCGATATCCACCGCATGTCGCCGCGTGAGCTGCTCGGATTCCGCCGCCATTTCCAGATGGTCTTCCAGGACCCCTACGGATCGCTCAATCCCCGTCACACCGTTGGCCGCATCGTCGGCGAGCCGGCGCGAAACAGCGACGCCGAGACGCGCGCGCGCGTTGCCGCCGCCCTGGAAGCGGTGGGGTTGAAGGCCGGCGATACGGCCAAGTATCCGCATCAGTTCTCGGGCGGCCAGAGACAGCGCATCGCGATCGCGCGAGCGCTGGTGACGCGGCCCGACCTGGTCGTTGCCGACGAGCCCGTCTCGGCCCTCGACCTGTCGGTGCAGGCGCAGGTGCTGAACCTGTTGCGCGATCTGCGCGAGACGCTCGGCCTTACCTATCTGTTCATCAGCCACGATCTCGCCGTCGTTGAGTATCTCTGCGAGGACATCGTGGTCATGTTTGCCGGTCGTATCGTGGAGCGCGGCAGCGCTCGCGCCGTACTGACCGCGCCGGCCCATCCCTATACGGCGGCGTTGCGCGATGCCATGCCTCGCATCGACCGGGCGGGTACCCGGCGAAGCCGCGTGCGCCCGGCGGCCGACAAGGCCGATGCGGCCATCGCGATGTCGCCGGGCTGTCCCTATGCGCCGCGCTGCAAGCGGGCGATCGCCCGCTGCACCGCCGAAATGCCGGAACTGCGGCCGGTGGCGCCCGACAGAGAAGCGGCCTGCCACGTTGCATGACGACCTCAACTCGATCACTGCCGATGTGCAGGGGAGGAGAATGAAATGAAGGCGAGACAGCTCGTCGGCCTGGCGATGGCCGCGGCAATGATCTTCGGCGGCGTTCCGGCGTTCGCGGGCAAGGACAACCTCGTGATGGCGCTGGCGACCGAGCCGCCGGGCCTCGATCCCACGATGCAGGCCTCCACGGCCGTCAGCGAAGTGACCTGGATGAACCTGTTCGAAGGGCTCACACGGTTCGACCAGGACGGCAAGATCCTGCCGGCGCTCGCCGAGAGCTGGACCCATGAAGGCAACAAGGTATTCACCTTCAAGCTGCGCAGCGGCGTGAAGTTCCACGACGGCAGCGAGCTCAGCTCCGCCGACGTCAAGTTCACGTTCGAGCGGAACATCTCCGACAAGAGCACGAACAAGCGCAAACGCGTATTCGCCAATATGGAATCGATCGAGACGCCTGATCCGCTCACGGTGAAGATCACCCTGAAGGAGCCGTCGGCCCTTCTCCCCTTCTTTCTGGCAGAAGCGACGGCGGCGATCCTGTCACCCAAGTCGGCGGACAAGAACGGAACCAATCCGATCGGGACCGGGCCGTACAAATTCGTCTCCTGGACTCGCGGCGATTCGCTCCGGCTCGAGCGCTTCGCCGACTACAAGGGACCGGTGATGCCGGAGTTCCCGCGAGTCACGATCCGCTTCATCAACGACGAGAACGCACAGCTTTCGGCGCTGCAGGCGGGTGACGTCGACTACGTGCCGGTCGTCGCGGCGATCGAGAACGCGGAGACCCTCAAGAACGACAACCGCTTTGTTCTCGAGGTCGGCACGACGCAGGGCGTGATGTTCGTCGGGCTGAACAACAAGCAGGACCCGTTCACGAACCTGAAGATCCGTCAGGCGCTCTACCATGCGCTCGATCGGGAGACGATCGACCTTGGCACCCACAATGGTTACGGCAAGCCAATGGGCGCCCAGATCACGCCGCTCAATCCGTACTGGATCGATACGTCCGGCGTGTACAAGCACGACATCGCGCAGGCCAAGAAGCTTCTGGCCGAGGCCGGCAAGAAGAACGGTTTCGAAGCCAATCTCAAGATCCTGCCAATCCCCTCGACGCGCCGCGCCGCCGAGATCATCGCCGCTCAGCTCTCGCAAGTGGGCGTGAAAGTGAAGATCGAGGTGCTGGAAACGGCCCAATGGCTCGAGGTCGTGTTCCGCAACAAGAATTACGACATGACCATTCTCTCGCAGCAGGAGCCGTGGGCCATCCTGAACTACACGGATCCCAAGTACCTCTATCAATACGACAGCGCCGAGTTCCGTGCGCTCGTGGCGGAGGCGGAAGCCAGCCCGACGGAAGAGGGACTGCGCGAGAAGCTAGCCGCGGCACAGAAGCGCCTGGCCGCCGATGCGCCGTCGCTGTGGCTCTACAGCTTCCCCAAGGTCGGGCTCAGCCGCAAGGAAGTGACCGGGTTCTGGAAGAATTCTCCGCTGCCGGCCTACCCGCTGGGGGAACTGCGCTGGGTGCAGAAGTAGGAGGGACGAAAACGCACGCCCGGGGGTGAGTTGCCGCTCGAGCACCGCGACCACCCGCCTTTATGAGTTCACGGCCTGGAGCACGTTCCGCTCGACTACAATCAGTCGAGCGGAAGGTTGTGCTCCAGATTCGATCGATCCCGGAGCAGCGCCCTACTTCTTGTCGATATTCCAGAAGACCGGAATGGGACTGGCGACGATGCCGCTCAGGCGGTCAGCGCGTGTGGCTGTTGGAAGCGTATACTGGCCGAGATGGATATGCGTGCCGTACTTGACGGCACGCGCCTGCAATTCGTCGGCGATTTCCTGACGCTTCTCCAGGCTCGGTGCCCGTGCATAGGCATCGCGCAGGCGCTCGACTTCGGCGTCGCACGGCCAGCCGAAGGCGGCCTTGTCGCACGATGCGTTGACCATGCTGTTGGTCAGTGGGTTCATCATGTCGACGGACAGCCAGGCGGTCATGAAGCCGTTCCAGCCGCCGTCCTGGGCCGGCGTCTTGCGCAGGCGACGGGCGACGATGGCCTGGAAATCGAGCGGTACCATCTGCACCTTGAAGCCGCCTTTTTCCAGAAGGTCCTTGGCGATCGGGCCGGCGTTGGTCAGCACGGCGATATCGGTGGTGTGGAGCATCACGATCGGCGTGCCGTCATAGCCGGCCTCCTTCAGCAGCTCCTTCGATCTGGCGAAGTTGGCGCGCACCAGCCCGTCCATGCCGGCCTTGTTCTCGAGCGGCGTGCCGCAGACGAACATGGCGTCACAGGTCCGATAATATTTGGCGTCGCCGATCACGCCTTGGAGGAAGGCCTTCTGATCGAGCGCATACATCGCGGCCCGGCGCACCTTCTCGTTGTCGAAAGGCGGCACGACGGTGTTCCAGCGAAAGACGTATTGCGCGCCGATCGTGTTGTAGACCTCGAGCTTGACGTTCTTGTCGGCCAGCAGCAGCGGCTTGAGGTCGTGTGGCGGTGCCTCGATATAGTCGATCTCGCCGGCCAGCAGCGCATTCACCGCCGTCTGGTGGTCGGGGATGGCCAGCCATTCCACCCGGTCGACCTTGGCGATCTTGCCGCCTGCCAGACCCGACGGCGGCTCGGCGCGCGGCTTGTAGTCGGGGTTCTTCACATAGACGGTGCGGTCCCCAGGCTTCCACTCATCGGCCTTGAAGATGAAAGGGCCCGAGCCCACGAACTCGCTGATCTGCTTGCCGGGATCGGTATCGGCGATGCGCTTGGGCATCATCAACGGCGTCGAGCCGCCGGGCTTGGCCAGCGAATCGATGACCAGGCCGTAGGGTTCCTTCAGAACGAGCTTGAAGGTCTTGTCGTTCACCGCCTCAAGATCTTTGACGAAGCTCAGCAGCTTGATGCCCAGCGTGTCGCGTGCACCCCAGCGCTTCAGGGACGCGATGCAGTCTTCGGACGTGACAGGCTTGCCATCATGCCATTTCAGGCCGTCGCGCAGGGTGAATGTGTAGGTCAGCTTGTCGTCGCTGAGATTCCAGGTGTCGACCATCTGCGGCTGTGGCTGCAGTTTCTCGTCCATCGCAAACAGCGTGTCCCACACCATGTAGCCGTGGTTGCGCACGATATTGGCAGTGGTCCAGATCGGATCGAGGACCTTGAGGTCGGAGTGCATCACCGCCCGGATCGTCTTGGTTTGGGCGGTGGCTGGCGAGGCGGCGAAGGTGGCGGCGATGGCGATTGCCGCCAGAAAGCGCAGCGTCATCGGATCAGGCCTGCCAGCGCGAGGTTGCGCGGGCGCCCGGGGCGACCTCGGCGTCGGTCGGTGCAGTCGCCTGGGAAATGTGACCGTAACGCTGGGCGGCGAACCAGAGCGCGTAGTCGCCGAACTTGATGGGCGGGTACTTCGACGGCCGTTCGGCCGAGTGGCAGGAAGGCAGGCATTCGATCATGGTGTCGTGGTCCGGATCGCAGAAGAAGGGAATGGCATAGCGGACCTGGCCGGAGACGTTGCGCACGCGGTGCGGCGTCGACAGGAAGCGCTCGTTCGACCAGCGGTGAAGGATATCGCCGCCGTTCACGACGAAGGCATTCTCGATACCCGGGGCATCCATCCAGCGGCCATCGGGCAGGAGAATGGAAAGGCCCTGCACCTTGTTGGGCGGCAGCAGGGTCATGAACCCGGAGTCCGTGTGCGGGACCAGGCTCTCCACGCTCTCGTCCGTGCCATCGATCTGGGGGTAGCGGGACATGCGCAGGATCATGTGCGGCCTGGCAAAGCAGGCGTCGAAATAGGTTTCCGGCAGATCGAGGGCGAGCGCATAGAGCTTCACCAGCTTCTGGCAAAGCCCCTCGAGGGTAGAAATGTAGGCAAGTGCGGCCTCACGAAAGCCCGGCAGATCGGCCGGCCACTTGTTCTGCGCATGAAAGCGGCGGCCCGACAGCACGTCAGGATCGTTCGCATTGCGCTCGCGGCGCAGGAAATAGGCTTCGTTCTGACTGGGCTTCTTGCCTTGGGCCGCGGCGTTGGGCGGCGCCTTCTGCTGGATCGGCATGTAGCCGATATTGTGCTCGTCGACCTTGACGGCGAGCTTGGCTTCCATCGGCTGCGCATGAAAGCGCGCGGCGGCAGCGTAGGTATCGTCGATCAGCTTCTGCGGCACACCGTGGCCGGCAAGATAGTAGAAGCCGACATTCTCGAAAGCGAAGCGCAGCTGGGCGGCGGTCTTCTCGGCCGCGCCCGGCGTGCCGGCGAGATAGTCCGATACGTCGATCAACGGAATGGCGTCGCCGATCATGACGGGCGGGGCGGTTGCGGCGATGGGAGAGGAGGTCGACAGATCCATGAGCAACTCCTTTGCGTGCAAGATGTGCGCCATGGTCAATAGGCCGAACGTCCACCATCGGCCGCGATGGTGGCGCCGGTGACCATGCGCGATTCGTCCGAAGCGAGAAAAAGCGCAATGTTGGCAATGTCGATCGGTTCGCCGATCCAGAAGGGATAGTCCTTCGCGCGTTCGGCCGACGCCTGGCGATCGACGACGGGGCCGGACGCGCCCGGTGCGCCGTAGGTATCGACGATGCGGTCACTGAGGATGCGGCCCGAGCAGATCGCGTTGACCCGTACATTGTCGCGCGCGTGAGTGCCGGCAAGGGCGCGGGTGAGCGAAAGGATGGCGCCCTTCGCGGCGGTGTAGATATGCGAGGGGCTGCCGCCGCGCAGAGCTGCGCCCGATGACATGTTGATCACCGCGCCACCCCCGGAGTCCACGATCCGGGGAATGGCATGGCGGCAGGTATGGATGGTGCCGAGCAGGTCGACGCGCATGGTCCTGTCCCATACGGCAAGATCGACGTCGGTCACGAGGCTGTCTTCGGGAAGCGAGCCGCCTGCCGTATTGAACAACACATTGAGCGCCCCGAAACGGGCGATCCCGCGCGCCACGGCGTCGCGCACGCTCGCCTCGTCGGTGACATCGGTCGGCACGAAAAGCGCGTCGACGCCGACGGCAGCGGCTTCCCCGGCGCTGGCCTTGCCCTTCGCCGGGTCGAGCTCCGCGATCAGCAGTCGAGCCCCTTCCTGGGCGAAGAGCCGGACGGCCGCGCCACCGATGCCACCCGGCCCAGCCCCGGCGATCAACACGACTTTGCCAGCCAGACGGCCTTTCCGATCGGCCGTCATGGCGAGGCCGCCGTTCTGTTGTTCAGAAGATCATTCTGGTACACAGAACCATGGCCACAGAACTGCAGACCTCGGTGGGACGGGCACTGGCCGTGCTCGACAGCTTCCGGGCCGGTGACCGGTCGCTCTCGCTCGCCGAGCTGGCCGAGCGCACGGGCTACTACAAGAGCACGATCCTGCGCCTCGCCCAATCGCTGCAGCGCGCCAACTACCTCGTCCGGCTGGAGAGCGGGCGATATCAGCTCGGCGCCGCCCTGATCCGGCTGGGCGAGATCAGCAAGCGGTCGACCCGCATAGACGACCATGTTCTGCCGGTCTTGCAGAAGCTCGTCGAAGCCACCGGCGAGAGTGCGACGCTCTATGTTCGCAAGGGCGATCAGCGCTTCTGCCTGCGCCGCGTCGATTCCCAGCGGGCCCTGCGCGACCATGTCCGCGAAGGCGATCTGCTGCCGCTCACCATCGGCGCACCAGGACGCGTCTTCCTGTATTTCGATTCTGGCGTCGAACAATCCGGTCTGGCCCGTGGCGAAGTCCCGGTGGAATACAGGACCAATCCGTCGCGGCCCTTGCCGATCGTCACCCATGGAGAATACGAGCCCGAGCTCGCGTCGATCGCCTGCGGCATCTTCGGCCCGCAAGACGAGCTGGTCGGTGTCATCTGCTTGACCGGCCTGGACAGCCGCTTCGGGCGCAAGGCCGCGCAAGCCATGGGGGACGTCCTGCTCGAGGCTTGCCAGCGCCTCACCACTCTGGTCGGGGGCGACTTGCATCACTACGCGCCGCGCAAGGCACTCGCACGGCGCGCTTCGTCGACGGGGTGAGGGCGAGAGGTTCATTCGACGCGAATTCCTGCCTTCTCGATGATCGCCGTCCAGTCGCCGATCATCTGCTTCATTTGTGCCGTATGTTCCTCCGGCGTGTTGGCGATGGGCTCGTAACCGAGCTCGGCCAGCCGCTGGGCAAGCTGGGGATTCTTCAGTGCACGGGTGAAATGCTGGTTGAGGGTCTTCACGACCGCCGGCGGCGTCGCGGCGGGCGCGTAGAGGCCCCAGTAGCTTTCGGCATTCACGCCCGCCAGGCCGGCCTCTCGGAAGGTGGGCACATTGGGCAGCGCGGGATTGCGACTGTCGCCGGTGAGGGCGAGAACCCGGAGCTGACCACCGTCGATATATTGCCGGGCCGAGCTGATCCCCGAGAACGACATCTGGACCTGTCCGGCGATCAGGTCGTTCATGGCCGGACCCGATCCTCGATAGGGCACGTGGACGATGTTGACGCCGGCCACCTGCTTCAACAACTCGCCCGCCAGATGGGTCGAGGAGCCATTGCCACCCGATGCGTAGTTGATCGTCCCCGGCTTGGCTTTGGCGAGCGCAATCAGGTCGCCCACGGAATGGGCAGGCACCGACGGGTGCACGATCAGGATCACCGGCGCACGCGCCATCATGGTGATGCCCGTGAAGTCCCGCGTCGTCTGGTACGGCAGGTTCTTCATCAGGCCGGGATTGGTCAGGAAGGCGCTGTCGGACGCGAGGATCGTGTAGCCGTCGGCCGGCGCCTTGGCGACCATGTCGGTGCCACCGACCGTGGCGCCGCCGGGCTTGTTGTCGATCGTGATCTGCTGCCCCAGGCTCGCCGAGGCGTCGGCCGCGAGCAGGCGCACCAGATTGTCGGTGCCGCCACCGGGTGCGAAGGGAACAACGAGGCGGATCGGCTTGCTTGGGAAGGTCTGGGCCTGCGCGAGGCTGCCCAGACCGACGATCGCCAGGGCGAGCAGGGCGAAGAGGCGGATCATGCCGGCGCTCCGAAGCGCCAGCGCAGGAAGCTCAGCACGTCGGCCACGCAGCGGTCCGGAGCGGCGTCGCAGATATTGTGCGGCATGTGCTCGTAGGCGATTGCCTGCGAATCGGGGATGCGCTCGATCATGACATCATAGTTCTTGATCGATCCCACGGTCTCACCGCCCGGCATGACGATCAGGGTCGGGCATTTGATGCCGTCGAGCCGGTCGCTCCAGTCGAGCGTCGTCATCAAGCCGATGAAGCGCCCGATATAGGCGGTGTCGTTCTTGGCGGCTTCGTCGAGAAACCAGGTGACCAGGCCGTCGGGCACCTTGCCGATCGGGAAGCGGTCGGAAATCGTGTCGGCGAGAAAGTTGCGAAGCCCTTCCTTGGCGACCCGCGGCAGCCAGGTCGCCGCCTGGCTGTTCTTCAGGCCGGGCGTCGAACCGAACAACATCAGGCTGCTCACCCTGTCGGGCGACTTCATGGCCAGGTTCTGCGCCACATAGCCGCCCGCCGAGTTGCCGACGATGTGCGCTGCCTTGCAATCGAGATGGTCCAGCAGTTCCGCGACGTCGGCGACCAGCCTGTCCATGGTAAGTGCCGGCGTTTCTGGCGGCACGTCGGAGTCGCCGTGCCCCCGGAGGTCCATGCGCACGACGCGATAGTGGCGCGAGAGGCCCGGCACCCAGGAATAGAAGCGGCGCGAATGGCCCATTGCGGCATGCAGCAACAGCAGGGTCGCCGCGGGTTTCCACGGATCGGTGTGATCGTCGATGTAGTAGGCGATCTTGTTGCCGTCGCTGGCCGTGAAGGTGGTGGCTGCCATGAAATTCCTCGCAGTGGGAGTGAACGCTGGCAGCGCATCAAAGTTCTGTCAACAAGGATGCCGTTCCGTTGTAGGCAACGCCGCCTGCACCGGCTACCGTTGCCGGGACGAGCCGACCTTTGTTCGTTGCCATTCGGTGACGACCTCTTGGCGCGAGCCAGGAGACAGCTGCGGCGCATCATTCAAAGAAGGGCGGCATCCCCCAAATGGGTGAGCCGACGCTTCGCCCTGCAGGGTGAGGTGCATGAGGGGCGGCGAGTTCAACCAGGCGATCGATAGGTGGCCTGGCGCCAGCCGCCCTGCACGGTCCCAAAGTTGTAACAGGAACGCGGCCTCTCGCGCGTGATAGCGTTGCTGGGGCCAAATTTCAGATTTCGGCGTCAATAGAACACGACGGGGGTGTCGTGTGCGTGCATTGCAGGCCGATGAGTGGTTTTTCCATTTTAGTATTACAACTAGTGTTGGTAGCCCTGACGTTCGCAAGGGTGACTGATGAGAAAGCGACTATTGAAATGGCTGGTCGATAAACAAGGTGGCGCAACCGGCGTAGGTCATCTCTTCATATTTGTGGTGAGTCTGCTTTCAGTCGCTCCGCTCACGCTGATCTACAGTGCCAGCATTCGAGATATTGCCGGCCATGACTTGGCGGTCCGGCTTGCGGTGAATTTGAGAGGTCACTATTCCGAGGCGATACCGGTTACGCTGATCGATATCGATGACTCGACCTATCGAACTTGGGGCGAGCCAGCCCTGATACCACGCCTCAAACTCTTCGGGATCATCGCCAAAGTTGCAAAAGAGCGGCCGCTGGCGATTGTCGTCGACATTGACCTTGCGTCTTCCGAGCCGCAACCGTGGGCAGAGGTTCAGGAATTTCTTCAAAGGTACGTTCAGTCGGAAGGTTCGAGCAAAGAGGTTCCGCTGTTGCTCGTTCGGAAACTCCGCGCCGACCCGAAACACGCGCAAGGCAATTCTGCTTACCTGACAGTGAGGGACGGCGAGGTCGAGGCGGTAGTGGCCAAATCGCAGACCATTGCCTGGGTTTCGGCGCTTCTGGAGCCCAACGAAGTTGGAATCTTCGACCGTTGGTCGGCCTTCAACCCCCTTTGCACCGACAATCCTTCACGTGGAATTCCGTCCATCGCGCTCGCGGCCTATGTGATCCACGAGCGCGGTCGCCAAAGCTTGCGCGACCTCGATCTGGATGTCGGAGCAGCTTCCAAGAGAGAGTGTATCGGCGAGGCAGGCAGCTCGGCAGAAAGGAAGGCCGGGCTCAAACTGACCTCCGAGCCCGCAATGATCCCCTACTTCTTTGGCTGGCCTCTTCCGAGCACGGCGGCTCTCGCTACCACCAATACCAGCACGGGCCGCCGACCAATCCTGATGCGGTTGGCGGCTGGTGACGTCGAGGCGGCACGAGAGATTGCAGCGGAAGCGCTGGAGAACCGGATCGTCGTCATTGGCGCGAGCCACGCCGACAGCCAGGACATTCATCGCACTCCCCTGGGGCTCATGCCTGGCTCCCACATCCTGGCGAACACGATCGTCGGCGCCAAAGGAGTCTTCGGATCAAGCCTCTCCCCGTGGACAAGGAGCATGCTGTACGCCTTGCCGTTCTTCGCCGTCGCCGCTTTGGCTACGGTTATCCTGCACGGCCTGCTGCTCACGATAACGGTCACAGCCGTCACCGTGCTGGCAGTTGTCGCTGGTCTCGCGAGCGGCGTTGATGCTTCAACCATACAGGGCGGGGTGTTCATCAGCCTCGTCATGCTGGCTGCGTTCTGTTTCCTGCAACAAGTTTACGACCTGGTCCGCGAGCTCGCGACAGGCCCGCGGCGTAGCATCAAGGCATCTGTCCTGTCCGAGTACGGGCAAAGACTTCTCGGGGTTCGGAAATGATCCGCGCCATCGGTCTCAATCGTGCCCGTCTGACCTTGTGGCTCATTGGTCTGTTGTGTGCGCTTCCTGCCCTTGCGGCCGATCCAGTCGGCTACGTTGCCAGCATCGACGGAAAGGCGTTGATCATCCGGGACGGTAAGGAACGGGACCTGCAACTAGGGGAGTTCATTCAGCAAGGAGACATCGTACAGGCGTCGCCGCCCCATACGGTGCGAGTCGATACGCGATCCGGCCCCGTAGCGGTGTGCATCCAGAAAACGCCGCTCGATTGCCGATGGCTTGCGATGGCGCCTTCGCTCAATCCAGTCGCTGATTGGTGGAACCGTAGTGTCGCGATGGCTGGCTGGGTGAAGAGTTCTCCCAGAAATCTGGTCACCCGTGCCGGCCTTCCGCCGAA